>CAIXWN010000001.1 GCA_903923135.1 uncultured Caulobacteraceae bacterium
CGCCGTGGCGGCGGCCAGGGCGGCGCTGGTCAGCCTGACCGCCGAGGAACGCCTGGCCGCGGCCAATGTGCGCGCCGCCGGCGCGATGATCGCCTCCGCCGACGCCCAGAGCGACACCGCCGCCGCCGACCGCCGCCGCTACGACGCCCTCGAGGACAGCGGGGCCGTGGCGAGGCGGGACGCCGACCGGTTCCGCGCCGCCGACGTGGCCGCCCGCTCGGCCGCCGCCCACAGCCGGGCCGAACTCGACATGGCCCGTGCGCAGGACGAGATGACCCACGCTCGCCGCGCCGCTCTGGAGGCCGGTCTGGCCCAGGCCCAGGCCGCCGTGGCGCGGTCCCGGGCGACGCTGGACCTCGCCCTGCAGGACCAGGGCCACGCGGTGATCCGCGCGCCGATCGACGGGGTGGTGGGAGACCGCCAGGCCGAGCCCGGCGACTTCGTGCAGCCGGGCAGCCGGCTGATGACGATCGTGCCGATGAACGCCCTCTATGTGACGGCCAACTTCAAGGAGACTCAGGTGGCGCGGATGGCTGTGGGCCAGGGCGCCGCCATCATGGTCGACGCCCTGCCGGGGGTGCGGCTGACGGGCGAGGTGGCCTCGCTGGCGCCGGGGTCCGGCTCGCAGTTCTCCCTGCTGCCCTTCGAGCCGGGAACCGGCAACTTCACCAAGATCGTGCAGCGAATCCCCGTGCGCATCCGGCTCGACCCCGGCCAGAAGGGACTGGAACGCCTGCGTCCCGGGCTTTCGACGACGGTGGAGGTGCGGTTTTCCCGGAGCTGAGACGGCCCGGCGCGACCAATCTGCCCGCGTCGTCCGGGTTTCCCCAACGACGCCGTTTGCGTCCGCCCGAAGGTCGCGTTAGTGGAATTGCGTCATGACCAGTTCCACAGAAATCGCCGACGACCACCTGCTCGCTCTGGCTCCCGATCGCATGGTCTCCATTCGCGAGACCTTTGGTGTCGATTCCGACATGATGGTCCCCGCGTTTTCCGAGCGCGACAGCCACGTGCCGGATTTCGACGAGGCCTACCGGTTCGATCCGCAGACGACCCTGGCGATCTGCGCCGGCTTCGCCTTCGATCGCCGGGTGATGATCCAGGGCTATCACGGCACGGGCAAGTCGACCCACATCGAACAGGTGGCCGCGCGGCTGAACTGGCCGCTGATCCGGGTCAATCTGGACAGCCACGTCAGCCGCATCGACCTGGTGGGCAAGGACGCCATCGTCTTGAAGGAAGGCAAGCAGGTCACCGAGTTCCGCGAGGGGATGCTGCCCTGGTGCCTGCAGCGCCCCATGGCCCTGGTGTTCGACGAATATGACGCCGGCCGGCCGGACGTGATGTTCGTCATCCAGCGCGTGCTGGAAGCCCAGGGCAAGCTGACCCTGCTCGACCAGAACCGGGTGATCCGTCCGAACCGGTTCTTCCGCCTGTTCTCGACCACCAACACCATCGGTCTGGGCGACACCACCGGCCTCTATCACGGCACCCAGCAGATCAATCAGGGCCAGATGGACCGCTGGTCGATCGTCGCCACCCTCAACTATCTGGCCCACGACGTGGAGGCCGAGATCGTTCTGGCCAAGGCCCCGGGCTACGCCAAGACCGCCGAGGGACGCCGGCAGATCGCCGCCATGGTGCGGGTCGCCGACATGACCCGCAACGCGTTCATGAACGGCGACATCTCCACCGTCATGAGCCCCCGCACGGTGATCACCTGGGCGCAGAACGCCGAGATCTTCGCCGGCGACCTGGGCCTGGCCTTCCGCATGACGTTCCTGAACAAATGCGACGAACTTGAGCGGCCGACCGTGGCCGAATTCTTCCAGCGCGCCTTCGGCAGCGATCTGCCCGAAAGCGCGGCGCGGGTGAAGGTGGCCTGAGCCCTGGCGTTGTCCTGACGGTCGGGTAGGCTCGGGGCTCCCGTCCCAGGAGCCGCCCGACATGTGCCAGAGCATCAAGACCCTCCACAACTTCGACCCGCCGGCGGGCGATGACGAGGTCCGTGCCTCGGCGCGACAGTTCGTGCGCAAGCTCAGCGGCTTCACCCACCCATCCAGGGCCAATGCGGCGGCGTTCGAGCACGCGGTGGACCAGGTCGCCGCCTCGGCGCGCGAACTGCTCGACTCCCTGGTGACCACGGCGCCGCCGCGCGATCGCGCCGTCGAGGCGGCGAAGGCGCGGGAGCGGTCCAGGGCCCGCTTCGGGGACCCGGCCGGCGCCGGCGGGGCCTGAGGCCTTCCCAGAAGCCGGCAACCTCGTATGATCCGTTCAAACGATCAGGCGGGATGGAAATCATGACCACGACATGGGCCGGCGCTCTGCTGGCGATCGGCCTCGCTCTGGCCGCGGGAACGACGGTCCAGGCCCAGACAGCGCCCGCCCCGGCCCCGGCGTCGGCTCCGGCGACCACGCAGGCCGCCGCCGAGCCGCTGCCGACGGCGGACTACGGCAACCCGGCCAACTGGGTCTGCTTCCCCGGGGCGAAGCCCAACGCCTGCGACATCGACCTGTCGACCACGGTCGTGAAGGCGGACGGCTCGATGACGGCCGAGGCGTTCAAGGCGGACCCGAAAGCGCCGGTCGACTGCTTCTACGTCTACCCGACCGTGTCGACCGACCCCGGCGTCCTGGCCAACCTGGCCGTGGAGCCCGCCGAGCGGATGGTGGTCAAACAGCAGTTCGCGCGCTTCGCGGCCAGCTGCCGGCTCTATGCGCCGGTGTACCGTCAGTTCACCCTCACCGCCCTGGCGGCGATGATGCAGGGTCACCCCCTGCCGATGCCCGGCGGCATGCGGCCGATGATCACCTACGCCGACGTCAAGGACGCCTGGACCTGGTACCTGGAGCACGAGAACCATGGCCGGGGCGTGGTGCTGATCGGCCACTCCCAGGGCTCGGGACTGCTGACCCAGCTCATCGCCAGGGAGATCGACGGCAAGCCCGTCCAGGCCCGCCTGGTGTCGGCGATCCTGATGGGCACGAGCCTGTCGGTCCCGGCCGGCGCCGACGTGGGCGGCGACTTCAAGAGCGTGCCGCTCTGCCACAGCGCCAGCCAGACCGGCTGCGTCATCGCCTACGCCTCGTTCCGCGAGACCAGCCCGCCGCCGGAGAGCTCGCGCTTCGGCCGTCCGCGCACGCCCGGACCGAATCTGGTCGCCGCGTGCGTGAACCCGGCCAGCCTGTCGGGCGGCGAGGGCCCGCTGCACAGCTATCTCGCCTCGGGGGCGGACTTCATCGCCGCCGCCGGCCAGACGCCGAAGCCCTGGGTGGCCGGCAAGGCCGTGACCACGCCCTTCGTCAGCCTGCCCGGTCTGCTCACCGCCCGCTGCGTCGCCACGCCCGGCTTCAACTATCTGGCCATCCATATCAACGCCGATCCGGCCAGCCCGCGAACCAGCGAGATTCCCGGCGACGTGGTCGTCGGCGGACAGATCCTGAAGGACTGGGGCCTGCACCTCATCGACGCCAACCTGGCCATGGGCGATCTCGTCGACATCGTCCGCCAGCAAGGTGCGGCCTGGACGGCGAAGTCGCGCTAGGCTGTATCGCGCCGGTGAAGATCTTCCTCATCGGCAAGACCGGCGGCGTCACCCACTGGCTGGAGGACGCCGCCACCGCCTTCCGGGCCGCCGGCCACAAGGTCCGCGTCGGCGCGGTGCGGCGGGCGTGGCTGAACCTCGCCATCGAGTCGGCCCTGGCCGAGCCCCTGGCGGCATCGATGGCCGCGGCGGTGGCAAGGGTCTCCCCCGACCTGATCCTGGTCATCGGGGGGTTTCACGCCCCAACCGTCTTCCTCGAGCGACTGGCCGCCCTGCCCGGCCGCGCGCCCCTGGTCGGCTGGGTCGGCGACCGGTTCGACGAGACGGCGAGTCGCGCCGCGGGGCTCTATGACCTCGTCGCCTACACCGACAGCGGCCTGGCGGCGCGGCACGCCGAACTGGGCCTGGCCTCGACGGCGATCTTCCTGCCGCACGCCGCCAACGCCGGCCCGGCGCCGCCGGCCGGGCCGCGGACGCCGCGCATGGTGTTCGTTGGCAACGCCACGCCCGGCCGCCGCGCGGTCCTGCGGCGAATCGATTCGCCGGTCGCGGTCTACGGGCCGGGATGGGCGAGCGAGCGAGGCAGTCACCACGATGTGCATCCGGCGCGGGCGCCCCACCGGGAGGTCGCGGAGCTCTACGCGCGCCATCTGGCGGCGCTGAACCTGCGTAACGAACTCAACGTGCTCGGCGGCCTGAACCAGCGCAGCTTCGATCCCTGTCTGTCGGCCACGCCGGTGGTCACCGACGACCAGCCCGACCTCGACCTCTGCTTCGACCGCGACTCCGAGGTGCTGGTCTGGCGCGACACCGACGCGCTCAACGCCCTCTACGACCGAATACTGCGCTTCCCGGCAGAGGCGGCGCGCGTCGGCGAGGCCGGCCGGCGCCGCGTTCTGGCCGACCACACCTTCGAACGTCGCCTGGCGACCCTGATGCGCGCCCTGTAGCGGCGCGAACCTCACGCCCCGCCCCTCGCCGTCGCCCTCCCCCCGGATCGCGGAAAGGCGCCGCGACCGCGACGATCAGCGGACCCTCCGAAGTTCAGGGTTGGGTGGTTGGCGGACACAAGCGCGGCTATCGTGACCTGAGGGGGAGAGTCACATGCACTACCTGCTTGTCGCCGCGCTTACCGCGAGCGCAGTCGCTGGTCTGGCATGGTGGTTCTCTCGACTAAAGCCCCGCGCACTAAGCCCTGAAGGCGGTCTTATCGCACCCGAGCGATGGACCGCTGCTTTCACGGTGGTGGGCGGGATGGTTTTCGCGGGTGTGGGGCTTCTCACGCTAGGCCAAGGCAGTTGGCAAGTTGGATTGGCTTGTGGGCCGATGGGCCTCGCTATAGCCGGGTTCATGGCACCGTCCCTCACCAACCTTCACAATGTTCAGTGGACCACCCTGGGCGTGAACGGCCCGGCACGCATGTTCGGTCCGACGCTCGGTCTGTCACGGACGGAGATTGCTTGGCGCGACATAGTGACCGCCGGGAAGACCATAACTGGTTATTGGTTTGTCCAAGCAGCAGATGGCCGACGGATTTACTGGAGCTACCTCTACAAGGGCTACGGCGCTTTCGTCTCAGCCATTAAGGCTCATTGCCCAACCCTGAGCCTTCCCGCCGATCTGGGGTGATGTCCGACTTGGGTCGTTCATTGCCGCCAGCCTCTGGCCGGACTCCGGACACTCCCGACGGCCGCGCTCGCCTGCCCTACAGCGGACCTCGGGAATTTCCGCAGGGGGTGGGATGCGGACCATGGCGGACCGACGGAGACGGTGGTGTTTCCAAGAGATCGTACCGACGCCGAGGATCGCGTTCGACAGCTCTGAAGCGACGGCGCTTGCACGTTCCGCGCTAGGCATTGGTATCGATAGCCATTCGCTGTCGATCGGCATCATGATCGTCGGCGAGTCAGTGAGCATCCGCCCGTTCAGAACGAAAGCAATCCGCGCTCCGACGTGGCCCGAGGTGAAATCGCGGAAGAGCCTGCGCCCCGTGGGCGTGAGTTGGATGAAGACTGATGCCCCGGAGTAATTGTCACCGTCAGCACGAGCCCGGACCGCGACGATTTCGCCGCTGATTACTGGGGGCGAGCGCAGCCAATAGAATCGACCTTGGTCTGTAGAAATCATTTGGTCGTCGGCCCGCGGCGCCAGGGGCTGCTGGTCGTACTCTCCATCGACCTGCTGGATGGAAAAGCCCGCGGGCTCCTTGGGCTGCGCTGCCACCGCGTCGGCATTGAACCGAGCGAAGCAGGCTGCTCGACCCGCATTGGGCGCAGAGGCGCCAATTGCCAAACAGACCGCCAAAGTAGCGCGAAAGATGAAGATCATTCGCCCAGCCTAGCCGCGTTCTATCCCGCCAGAAAGCAGCCCTTCCCAACGTCGCACTAGGGTCGGACATTGCCTCCCGGCGTCGGGCCGACTCCCGACATTCGCGCCGACTGCCATCTACCGGACATTCCCAACCGCCGCTTGGGGTCGATTCGCACCGTCCACTTCAGGTGCGGAAGCAGACGTCCACCGCACAGCCTTGCCGGGGCGCGGCGATCAGGTCCGCCGCGCGCCGCCGAGGAAGTCGCCGGCGGTGAAGCTGTCGGGCGCGGCGACCTCGACGATGGGGTCCTCGCGGTTGTCGTATTCCATCCGCAGGGCGCGGGTGATCACCGCATGCATGTCGTAGAGGCAGGTGATGTAGGTGAACTCGAAGATCTGCTCGTCGTCCCAGAAGGTGCGCAGCTTGTCGAACACCGCCAGGGGCGTGCGACCGCCGGCCTGCGACAGGCAGTCGGCGTAGGCCAGCACCGTGCGCTCCTGCTCGTTGAAGACGTCGGAGACCGCCCAGTGGGGCACCGCGGCGATCTTCTCTTCGGAGACGCCCAGGCCGCGCAGGGACTTGCAGTGCTGGGAGAAGACGAACTGGCTGCCCTTGACCCAGCCGGCGCGGGTCTGGCCCAGTTCGCGCAGGACCGGATCGATGCGCCGCTCGGGGTGGCGATAGACCGCGAAACCGTCGACGGCGTGCTGGAGGATGTCGGGCGCCAGGGCGAACACCGTCCACCAGTCGCCCGGCGTGCCGGTCGCCGTGCCGGGCTCGGCCACCGGATCGCGGTCGCCGAACAGCGCCTTGTACATCTTCAGGACGATCTCGGAGCGGGCCTCCGATTTGGGGACCTGACGAAGGACGGGCATGGGCGGTTTCCTCAAGGCGTGGTGTTCAGGGGCCCGCCGCGTCGAGGCGGCGGGGTCGCGGAGGAGTCTATCAGCCGGCCCGCGGAGCGTGAAGCGGCGGCGGGGCGCAGGCGGCCCCGCCCTCCCGTCGTCAGCCCAGGGGGCGCACGCCGATGAGCATCTGGTGGCCCCAGAGGGCGAAGGCCACGAAGGCCAGCCCGCCGACGACGACCACCCCGGCGGTGCTGACCAGGCTGGGTGGGGCGCCGGTCGTGGTCGCGGCGGCCCGGCGGCGAAGGGAGATGAAGTCGAGGACCGCCCAGACCAGGAAGCCGCCGAACAGCGCCAGGGCCGGCGGCGAGGACTTCACGAGCAGGTGCCCGAGGGCCCAGGCGCCGACGCCCAGAACCATCGGATCGCCCACCACGGCCTTGATGTGGTTGCGCGGCCAGTAGGCGGCGACCAGCAGGATAAATCCGATCAGGACCAGCAGCGCGGTCACGTGTTCGGCGCCGGGGACGCGGGGCCAGAGCGCCGCGGCGCCGTGGGCGTCGGCGTAGCCCTTGATCAGCAGGACGAACCCCGCCCCCGAGAGCGCCGAATAGAGCCCCTTCCAGGGACCGGGGCCCCTCCTGGCGATGAGGTCGGCGCGCCACTTCGCGGCGAAGATCTGCACCGAGTGACTGCCCAGGAACAGCACCAGTCCGGCTACGAGAAAAATCACGGCCCGTCGTCTCCCGTCGTGTTGACCCGCCGTCCGGACCACACCTGGCCCAGCGACCCCGGCCAAGGTTGGGGCCATAGCCTCGCCATGTCCAGCCGCATCCGCCTCCCCGGCGGCGCTTCCGAGGCTAGTCCTCGACGTGCTCCGAGCCGATGGTCTGGGCCCTGATCTCGGCCGGCGAGAACGGCAGCGGATTGAAGCCCTTGCGCGAGTAGAGCCAGGTCTGGTCGGCGAAGTGCGGCGACGCCGGGTCGGTGGACTGGGAATAGGTCAGCACGCCCTCGGCCACCGGACCGGCGGCGTCGAAGGTGACGATCTGGATGTAGCTGGAGCCGTGGAAGGGCACATAGCCGACGCCGGGGACCCAGCGCGACTGCTGGGCGTTGAGCACCCCGTCCTCCGACCCCGGACCGCCGGGCAGCGGGATGTGCGCCTCGCCGCGGACCGCCACCTGCACCTGGCCCCAGCGGGCGTCGAGGGCCACGCCCCGCTGACCGAGCAGCACGACGGCGTCGGCCAGGGCCCGGGTGACCGCCTGGGCCGTCGCCGGGTCGCGTTTGAAGCCGCGCGGGGTGTGGACCGGATCGGCGGCGTCGAAGGGCGTGGCGTAGAGCCCGTCGGAGCGGCCAACCAGCCGCCAGAACTCGACGAAGAGGGCGGCGCCGACGCTGTCGACGTTCATCCGGCGGTCCCATCGGGCCAGGATCGAACAGGCCGAGGCGAGGTCGACGGACTTGCCGTCGCTGGTCGTCGCGGCCGCCTTGCCGGCGCAGATCGCCAGCACGTCGTCGAGGGTCATCTCGGCGGCGTAGACCCGGTCGCCATAGAGCATCCCCTCCACGACACCGGGCGTGATGGCCGGCGCCCCGCCCGGCCGGGCGGCCTTGAGCTGTTCGTGGATCTCGATCAGGCCGATGCGCGTGCGCAGGTTCTGCGCCTCGCCGGTGAGGCCGACGATGGGCGAGAAGCCGGTCAGGGGCGCGGTGTCGTTGGCCAGCCAGAAGCTGTCGTTGCTGTTGGCGACGAAATCCTGGCGGATCGTCGAGGGCATGGCGGCCGCGGGCAGCAGGCCGGGCGCCGGCGAGGCCGCCTGCGTGGTCCAGTCGCAGTCCGACCGGGCGCCGTCCAGAACATAGAGCCGGTGAGAGGCGAGCGACGCCATCATCGGCGACTTCGCCGCGCAGGCGGTGAGCTTCGCCGCCGACAGGTCCGGCGTCGAGGTGATGTCGGCGTAGAGACTGTCGCCATGACGGTCGGCGGCGATGGTGTTCACCCAGGGGATGCCGGCCCGGGCGGCGATGGCGGCCCGCACCTCGGCCACGGAGCGGGCGTGGGCGATGGCCAGCCAGGCGTCCCCAGCCCGGGTGTTGAGGCGGTTGGCGTCCTTGAGGGCGTAGGCGTGGGCCCGGGTCCAGGTCAGTCCGGCCATGGGCCGCACCACGATGGGGCCATAGACCGAGTTCCACACAGTGCGGACCACCGGCGGGCCGTCCTTCACCTCCACGGTCACCTCGCGGCGGTCCAGGGCCAGGCGCCGGCCGTCGACGCGGTAGGCGGTGGGATCGGCCGGATCGAGCGCCAGCTCGAAGAGGGTGAAGTGCCGGTCGGTGGAGACGGTGTGGGTCCAGGCCACGTCATGGTTGAAGCCGATGGAGACGCCGGGAATGCCCGACAGGGTCGCGCCCATGACGTCCAGCCGGCCGGGGATGGTCAGGTGGATCTGGTAGAAGCGGTTGGTGGTCAGCCAGGGAAAGTGGGGATTGCCCAGCAGCAGGCCGGGCCCGCCGGTCGCCTGGCGGCCGAACGCCCAGCCGTTGCTGCCCAGGCCCACGTCCGCAGCCAGTGCGGGATCCCGGGCGGGCGGCTCGAGGCGGCTGGTCTTCGCCGGACTGGCCGGCGCGGCCGGCCCCGGCGGCGTCGCCGAGACCAGGGAGAGCAGCCACGACCCGGCGCTGGCCTGGGTCATCTTCTCTTCCATGATCTTGAGCAGGTCGTCGTCGGTGATCGGCCGGACCCAGCCGGCGCCCCGGCAGGCCAGCGGCAGGTTCGCCACGCCGGTCCGGCGCAGATAGGCGTTGTAGCCGGCCACATAGCCGTGAACCATCCGGCGGTATTCCGGCGAGGCGCTGGCGGCCGCGCGGCGCAACGCCGCCGCGTCCAGGGTCGCCTTGAAGAAGACGTCGGCGTCGAGGTTCTTCACCTCGTTGAAGGCGACCGTCGTCGATCCCGCCTGCCCGAAGTACTTCGACCGCTCGCCCGACACGGTGACGATCTGGTCGGCCAGCAGGCAGACGTTGTCCTCGGCGAAGGCCCAGGCCGATCCGAATCCCAGTCCGGCATAGTCCGCGGCGGTGATGTGGGGAACGCCGTAGCGGGTGCGGACGATATCGGCCTTCAGCGGCGCGGCGGCGGCGAGGCTGGCCGCGCCCAGCGCCCCGAGCGCCAGGCCCGCCAGACGGCAGGCTCCCGTCGTCCCGATCATCGCGTCCATCCCAGTCTGTCGTTGCGCGGCCCGAACAGCCGACCGCGAGGTCTTGCCCCACAGCTAGACAATTGTCCGGCGCGTCACCACGCTTCTTTTGGTCGCGGCGGGCGGCGCGGTCACCAGGTCGGCCGGGCGATCATCAGCCAGACGATGGCGATCACCGCGGCGAAGGCCGGAAAGCCGCAGGCGAACCAGAGACGCCAGAGGCGGTGATAGGCCGGCGGCAGGGGCGTCTGCGAGGCCGCGGCGGCCCGGGCCAGATCGCGCATCCGCGCCTGCATCCAGACGACGGGGATCCAGAACGCCCCGGTGACGACATAGAGCCCCAGGCTGAGGGCGATCCAGCCGCGGGCCAGGGGATAGCCCGCCAGATGGGCCAGCCAGGCGCCGGTCAGGGGCTGGAGGACGACCGCCGAGGCGGTGAAGACGGCGTCGGCGATGACGACGATCCCGGCGGTGTGGGCGATCAGCCGCGCGTCGCCGGTGCGGTGGGCCATCAGCATGAAGAAGGCGATGCCGGCCCCCGTGCCCAGCAGCACCGTGGCGCCGATGATGTGGGCCAGTTTCACGACCAGGAACAGCATCAGCGGTCGTCCAGAACGGCCAGCGCCGCCACGGCCAGCACCGCCGCCGGAAACACCTTGACCAGCGGCCCCAGCGGATCGCCCCAGAGATCGGGGCGCACGAGGCTGGCGGCGGCGACATAGCCGGCCGACATCGCCAGCATGCCGAGCAGGGCCGGCCGGGCCGTTCGCCTGTGGCAGACCAGGGCGCCCAGGGTCAGGTCGGCCAGGGCGCCGGCGACGACGCAGCCGCGCGCCAGGACGGGCGGGGCGCCCGCCGCCGTGAGGACCCCGGCCGCCGCCCCGGCATGCCACAGGCCGACGGCGCCGGAGGCCAGCCAGAACCCGGCCAGGGTCGTCAGCATGAGGGGTTTGGCCAGGAACAGCCTGGCGAACCAGCGGTCCTGCACCCCGCACGGCCATCCGGACAGCATGTCGCCAAGGCCCCGGGGAACGAACCCCGTGGCCCGCGCGCCGGCCCCGACATCGCCGCGGACCCCGCCGGCGAGCTGGCTCAGGGCCGTTGTGCGCATCGGGCTGCGCCAGCCCAGCCAGGCCAGGCCGTCGGCGACGCGCGCGGCCGCCAGGGCGAGCCACCCC
>CAIXWN010000002.1 GCA_903923135.1 uncultured Caulobacteraceae bacterium
GCGCCGCCGGTGACCGGCGACGCCGAGGGGTTCCGCGAGCGACTGCGCGGCTATGGCATGACGCCCAATCCCGAACCGGAGGTGCTGTGGAATTTCGAGAAGTTCCTCATCGACCGCACCGGCGCCATCGCCGCGCGCTTCGCCCCGACAACCGCCCCGGACGACGCTCAACTGGTGAGCGCCATCGAGAGCGCCCTGGGCTAGGAGAAGGCGAGGGGGCGGCCGAGCTGGATCCCGGCCCCCGAAGGAGACGCGCATGACGCCGCTTCCGCCCGACCATGCCCAGCGGCGGGCCCTGGCCGACGAAGTGCACGCGCGTCCTCCCGAGGCCCTGACAACACCGTCGCGGGCGACCTGCGTGGCGCTGCTTGTCGACAGCGAGGCCCGCACGCGTGAGGCGGCGCACCTGGCGGGGCTGTGCGAGGCGTTCGGCGTCTCCGCGCCATCGCCGGGCGCCATCCACTTCGCCGTCGACCTGGGGCCCGCCCGGCTGCGCTGGGAGCGGCACGGCGAATTCTCCAACTACACGGTGTTCGCCTCCGGCGGCGCCGCCACGCCGTTCAGCGAGCCGCCCATCGCCTTGCTGCCCGCCGGCTGGCTTCAGGGCGCGCCGGGGCAGACGATCTTCGCCGGGCACGCCGAGATCATCCCGCACGACGGCGCCGAACCCGGGCCGGAGCTGCTTGCCGCCCACTTCGGCGAGGCCCTGGTGGTCGGCTCGCGGATCGGCGGCGGCGCGGCCCTGGCCTTCACCGATTTTCAGCTTCGCGACGACGGCTTCAGCCGGTTCCTGGTTCTCGACCGGTCACTGACGGCGCGCCAGGCCGGGCGTACGGTGCAGCGGCTGTTCGAGATCGAGACCTACCGCATGATGGCCATGCTGGCCCTGCCGGTGGCGCGCGAGCAGCTGCAACGCATCGTCGCCATCGAACGCGATCTGGCCACCCTGACCGACGAGATCGCCCGCCAGAGCGCGGCCGACGAGTCGCTGCTGGCGGCTCTGACCACCCTGGCGGCCGAGGTGGAGAAGGGGCTCGCGGCCAGTCAGTACCGCTTCGGCGCCTGCCGCGCCTACCACGATCTGGTCATCCGCCGGATCGCCGAACTGCGCGAACGTCGCCTGCCCGGGGTGCAGACCATCGAGGAGTTCATGGGTCGCCGGTTCACTCCGGCGGCGGCCACCTGCGCCACCGCCTCGGAGCGCCTGCACGACCTATCACGCCATGTGGCTCAGGCCAGCGCCCTGCTGACCACCCGCGTCGAGATCGCCCGGGAAAAGCAGAACCAGCAGCTGCTGAGTTCGATGAACCGGCGGGCCACCCTGCAGCTTCGCCTGCAGCAGACCGTGGAGATCATCTCGATTGTCCCGATCACCTACTATGCGGTGGCGCTGATCGGCTACGCCGCCAAGGCCCTAAAGGCGGCCGACCTGCCGGTGGATCCCGAACTTACCGAGGGCGTGGCCATCCCGATCGTCGCCCTTGTGCTGGTGGCGGGGATGCGCTGGGTCCACCACCGCGTGTTCGGCGAGATCGAGCACGGGGCCGATCTGGAGATGTAAGGGCGCGCCGAAGCGCCCCTGGCCAGAGCCTGATCCGTTCAAACGGAACAGATGCGGACGGTGAATCAGGCTCTAAGTTCTTGAATCCAGAGCGCGGTGATCCCGTTCAGGTGATTCCGCCTGAACGGGCCGTGCTCTGGGCCGCCCTCACTCGCCGGCGAGAACCGCCTCGGCCAGCCGTGATCCCGCTGTCACGGCCCCGCGTGGCGACGCCAGATCGTCGGCCGATCCCAGATAGGGATTCGCCCGGGTCAGGTCGCGATAGAGCTGGCCGTCCTTCATCACCGCGGTGATCCGCCGATGGTCCTGGAGGACGCGGATGTCGGCCAGAGGGTCGCCGTCGACGATGACCAGGTCGGCGTACTTGCCCGCTTCCAGCGTGCCCAGCATCCCCGAGGGATCGACCGCCGCGCCGCCGTCGCGCGTGGCGCAGAGCAGGGCTTCGGCCGGCGACAGGCCGAACAGGTCGACGAAATACTCAAGATCCTTCGCGTAGGTGCCGTGCGGGGTGATGTTGAGGCCGTAGTCGCCGCCGATCAGCACCCGGACCCCGGCGGCGCGCAGCCGTCTAACCGCGTCCACGGTCGCCTCGACCTCGCGCTCATAGCCCCGGTTACGCGCCGCCTCGCGGGTGAAGCCCATGGATTCGCAGTTGGCCAGGAACTGCATCTCCCAGGCGATGGCCGGTCCCACGAACAGCCTGTCGCGCGCCCGCCGCAGCATGTCGACGGCCTCGTCGTCGAGGTAGTTGGCGTGGCCGATGAAGTCGGCGCCGAACTTCACCGCCTGCTTCACCGCCGCGGCCGAGCGCGAATGGGTGGCCACGCGCATGTTGCGCGCGTGCGCCTCGCTGATCGCCGCCTCGACCTCCTCGTCGGTGTAGGTCAGTTCGCCCGGCGGGGCGTGGTTCGACAGACCCTCGCCATCGAGGAACAGCTTGACCACATTGGCGCCGTTCTTGCGCAAGGTCCGAACGGCCTTGCGCACCGCCCAGGGACCGTCGGCGAGCATGCCCAGTCCCTCCATCTGCGGCCGGGCGTAGTCCGGGTGCAGGTCGGCGTTGCTGGAGGTGGCGCCGATGTCGCGGCCGGAGGCGCACAGCCGGGGCCCGGGGATCTGTCCCTTGTCGATGGCGTCGCGCAGATAGACGTCGATGCGGTGGACCGAGCCGAAGCTGATCGCCGAGGTGAACCCCGAGCCCAGCATCAGGCGGGCGTTGTCGATCGACCAGATCATCGCCTGTTCGACCGGCGTCTTGTCCAGGTCGCCCGGACCGTTGTTGGTGTAGGAAATGTGGGCGTGGGATTCGGTCATGCCCGGCATGACGAACTTTCCGCCGAGGTCGACCCGGCGCACGGCCTCACCGACCGGGCCGATGTCGGCGGCGCGGCCGACGTAGCGGATGTAGCGCCCCTCCACCCAGATCGCCGCGGAGCCGATGACCGCGTCGTCAACCCCCGTGAACAGGCGGGCGTTGGTGAACAGGATCGAGTCGCTCATCGCTTTCCTCCCCGGCGCCGGGCGCGCCGTCAACTGTCGGCGCCGCCGAAGAACGCGGCGTTGGGTTTGCCATCGGCCGTATACACGGGCCCGTGGTCGCCGGCCTCCCAGACCTGGTTCCAGGTGTCGACGATGCCGACGCCGCGCAGAACCTCCACCATCCGGGCGTAGTAGGGGTGGCTGAAGTGGGCCAGCAACGAGGCGCGATCCTCCCACAGCTCATAGACCTGGATCCGGGTGGGAACCGACGGGTCGGCGGCGAAGCAGTAGGCGTGGCAGCCCGCCTCCTCGGTGCGGGTGGCCAGTTGCACCGGCGCGGTCAGCCGCACGGCCTCGTCGCGGTGCGCCTGCGTCGCGAACTCCAGCCTTGCGGCGACGATGACCTGCGGCATCTATCCCTCACCCTGTGCGGCGCTGCGCCGTCGTTGTTATCGTCGCGGCCCCCCCGAGGGCCCCGCTCACCCGTGCAACAAATTCCTATCGTGGTCCAGAATTTACGTCACCGCCGCCGCCACGGCCTGCCGTGTCCAGCGGTGGTGCGAGGGCCCCTCCCGGCCGCGTCTGGCTCCCGCATGTTCGGGATAGACCGTGGCCACATAGAAATCGCCATGCGCGTCCATCGCCATCTGGTGGATATAGATGGCCAGGTTCCTGTGGCGCTCGATCTCCCTGAATGTCGTGGCGTCGAGCACCACCAGGTCGTGCAGTTCGTCGCTGGCGTAGACGCGGTCGCCATAGACGGCGATGCTCAGCGGCTTGATGTGGGTCCATTCCTCGAGATAGGCCCCGTCGGGATCGAACACCTGGATTCGGCTCTGCCGGCCGGGCGTGGTGACCCGGCGGTGCTCGGCGATCTGGCCGGGGACGGTCATATAGGGGTGCAGGGCGCCGCCGGTGAAATCGACCACCAGCAGGCGGCCGTCGGGCGTCTGGGCCACGGCGTGGGGCGAGTTGAACTGTCCCGGCCCATCGCCCCAGCCGCCGATCTCGCGGATGTACTCGCCCTTCGGCGAGAACCAGATCATCCGCGAATTCCAGTAGCCGTCGGTGACGACGATATTGCCGTTCTTCTGCACCGTGACGCCGGTCGGTCCGTTGAACAGGCCCGGGCTGTCGCCCGGCTTGCCCAGGACGCCCAGGCTGAGCAGCAGGCGGCCGTCCTTGGTGTACTTCTTGACCATGTGGCCGTCGCGATCGACGGTCCACAGACAGCCGTCGATGAAATACAGCGTGTGGGCGCCGAGGGCGAAGCCCGGCTCGTCGGACGGGCCCCACTTGCCCAGGAAGTTCCCCTCCCGGTCGAACATCGAGATGCTGCTCTTGCCCATCTTGGCGCTCATCGCCAGCGGATGGGCCGCCCAGTGCTCCAGGTCGCGGGTGAAAAGATAGATGACCCCCTCGTCATCGACCGCGACGCCTGAACCCATCTCGAACTCCATGTCCGCCGGATACCGCGGCCATCCGGCCGCCAGTTTGTAGGCGCCATCCATCGTTCGCTCCCCTCTGGCCGCGACGCGAGGCGCGGCCCGCCCCTGAACGGGGTCCGGAGCGGATGGTAGTGGATACCGGGCCGTTCAGCCAAGCGTGCATCGGCGCCCGCGCTCGACGCCCGTCTGCGGCGGCCTAGTAGTCGATCCCTTTGAGGAAATCCTGAGACGGAACATACTGATAGCGGTCTGGGCGAAGTTTGACGAAGGCGTCGGCCTGTCCATAGTCCATGGTGCTTCGGGCGGCCTGTTCGTTGTCCTGCACCACGGTCTGGCCGCGCAGATAGTTCGAGAAGTCCTGGTTGGAGCGATCCTGGATATCACGATTGGCCTCGACGCCGCGGTTGTAGCGGTCGTATTCGGCGCTGACTCCGGCGGCGGTCTGACGCGAGCTTTCCCCCTCGGACCGGATCTGGGCGACGACGCGGCGGGCCTGGGCCCCGATGACCTGTCCGTTCTGCAGGTAGCTGGCGCCGATGGCCTCGAGGGTCGGCCACTCGGCGTTGGCCAGCGCCCGGGGCGTCGAGACCTGGGTCACCGTCATGGCCCAGTGGCCGGGGGTGATCGGTCGCATGGCCCCGACGCGGATGCTCGACATCAGCGCCCCCCTGCCGTCGTGGGAGTCGATTTCCGCCAGCAGCAGGACTGCTTGCGCCTCGTAGGGCGACGGCGCCGAAGGCTCCTGGCGGATGAAGCGGATTGCCGGTGGCGGACGGCCCTGACGCGCCGCCAGCTGCCCGGCGATGCTGGCGAAGGAACGGGCCAGATCCTCGCCATAGGGGCAGACGAGCAGCTGGGTGTGACTCATTGCGGCGAACCGCGCCGAGGTCTGGGCCCCGGGAGCCCGGGGATCGAGAATGCCCTGGAACAGGGCGCCCATGGTCACCCGTTCTCCGCGCGGCCCGGCCGCCTGGGCCGATCCGGCGCCCGAACTGGTCAGGCGCCAGCCGGCGGGCAGGCCGATGGAGCCGCTTCCATCGGCGAATCCCACCCGGTGCAGGGGCTGGGCGGGCCCGGTCGGTCGGGGCGCCCCCGGCCCGCCGCCGACTGCCGGGCCGCCGACAGGGCGGGACGGCCGCCCGGTGGCCGCGTCCATTGCCTGCAGCAGCGCCGGGCCGCTGGTGCGGAACCGGTTGGCCTGGTCATAGGCGATCCACACCGATGGATGGGCGCCGGGCGGCGCGGCGACAATGACCAGGCCCAGGACAGGCCGGTTCGCCTGGCCGTTGATGTGCAGCTGAAAAAAGGTGGCGATGGTGTTGCTGCCGCGGGCCCGGAACAGGCGACCGATCTGCGGACGGTCGGCGAAGCGGCCGTGCAGTCCGCGCAGCGCCTCGCCCAGGGCCCCCGCCAGGGTGGTCTGGTCGATGATCGGGCCGAAGATCGCCTGACCGCCCGCGGGGCCGTTGAGGGTCCGCAGACCGCCCCCGGCTGGCGCGGCCTGGGCGCCGACGGCTAGCAGTCCCGCGCACGCCACGCCCAGCGCGGCGGCTTTCCATCCCGACATCGGAGGTCCTCACGCCTGGTGTTGTCTCAGCGCTCGATGCTGGCCACCCCTGGCCGTGCTCCGCGTCAGACGCGGGAACCCGTTCCCTCCGCGCCGGCGCGAGGCGCGCCCGGCTCCGCCGCGGGAAAACGGCGAAAGCAGGCTAGTCCGGCCGGCCGGGTCTGGCAACCTGGCCGGCGTCAGGGATCAGGCGCCGTAGGGCGTCTTGCTGGGCTGGCAGTAGAGATAGATCAGATAGATCCAGCCGAGCACCGGCACCAGGCCCACCAGCAGCCACCAGCCGCTCATGCCGATATCGTGCATGCGCCGCACGCCCAGACCCAGGCTCGGCAGCAGGACCGCGAGGGAATAGAGGCCGCTGAGCGGACTCAAATGGATGATGTTCAGCACGATGCTGAGTCCCAGCGCGATGAGGAAGTTGAACAGGGCGAACATCCAGAACGGCTTGCGGCCGACGACGCCCTCGAAGTCCACATAGTGATTGGTGATGGGATCGAGATACCAGTTGAAGTCCATGGTCGTGTCCCCTTGGTCGCCGCCGCGCCCACGGGACGCGGCTCGCCGGAGCCCCCTGGCGCGCCCCTGGGCGCAGCCTTCCCGCCGACGAAACCGGGGAGCAGCTTTGGGGCTCCGCCCCGGCCTGTCAACGAGTCCTGCTGTCAGGGAATCCCCGGGGTCTTTCCGGCGGTGTTCCCCTGCTCGCCGGGGCCGGGCGTCAGGCCATAGGGCGCCACCAGTTTCCAGACGTGGTCCGGGATCATGGTCTTCATCCGCCGTGGCTCGGCGCGACGCAGGTGCAGAACGGTTTCCACCGCCTTCATCTCGACCCGCGCCCGGGCGAACTCCAACCCCCGGGGGCCGACACGCGGCATCGCCCAGCCCATGATCCCGCGCATGAAGCCCGGCATGCGCCGCAGCGGCAGGCCGCCGGCGGCGCGGGCGGTGTTGATCAGGAAGCCCTTCACCGCGCCGGCCCGCTTGCCCGCATCGCCCGGAGCCGAGGTTTTCACCTCATCGCCGAGCAGGTCCAGAAGTTCCTCGCCGCGGGCGTTGCGCACCAGCAGCCACTGCTCGCCCTCGCCGCCCATGTAGCCGACGGTGATGTCGGCCAGGACGTTGGTGTAGTCGACGCAGGTGCGGCAGGTCAGGGGGAAGAAGTCCGGCGGCAGATCCGAGATCGGCAGCTTCAGGAACGGAATTTCCCGGCGGCCGCCGTCGGCGAACCGCAGCTCCACATGGTAGTCGGCGCGGAACTCCAGATAGGTGATGGTTTCGGGCCGGTCCGACAGCAGGCCCAGGAAGGTGTGGAAGCTCTCGGTGGTGGTGTTGTCCGAACAGGGCGTGCCGATGACATAGAGCCGCTCGAACCCCAGGGTGCTCTCCAGGGCCCGCAGGGCGTAGACCTGACAGGGGATGCCGATCACCGCCAGGCGACGGTGGCCGGCGGCGCGGGCGGGTTCCAGCAGGGCCAGCAGCGGCGCATAGCCCATGCGCATGCCGCGCACCCGGGCCATGCCCTCGGCGCGGGTGACCAGCACCGGGACCGGACGCCAGCGATCCTGCGGATCGGGGGCCATGGTCAGGACCGCGTCGACGGCCCCGGTCTCCAGCAGGCGCTCGGCGATGCGGGTGGCGACGCCGGTCCACTGGGCGTCGGGCCGGGCCGGCGAGAGCCGGGCGCGGACCATGCGGCGGAACGGGCCAAAGAACAGCTCGTCCGGGCGGGTCGGGTCGCGAACGCGGCCGTGCACTCTGGCCTCCATGGCCGGGTAGTCGGGCTGAATGAACTGGCAGGCCCTGGCGCAGCGCCGGGCGTCGGCCGTGCGCGACACGCCGCAGTCGGTGCACAGGTCTCGATGGGCGGCGGGGCCGGTGGGCGGCGCCCAGACCGCCGCGGCGGGATCGTCCAGACCTGTCAACAGCAACCCCCTCAGCGGACTCGCCCCGAACGCCTTGTGCTCGCGGAGGGTGGCATGGTCCAGCGCCGCCGTCACCCTCGGTCTCAATCGGGCCCGCCGGCTGTTGCCCACCGGTCCTGCGGCGGGGTAGGGCGGTTCCGGGCGCGTGCGCCGGAGGGGAAAGTCATGTCTCGGCTGACGGTCTACGGCGACTCGATTTCCGGCAACTGCCTGAAGGTGAAGTGGCTGCTGGACCATCTTGGACGGCCCTACCGGTGGATCGAGACCGGGGTGCTTGACGGCGAGACCCGGACGCCGGCCTTTCTCGCGCTCAACCCGGCCGGACAGGTTCCGCTGGCGGTGCTCGAGGACGGCCGGCCGCTGGCCCAGTCGAACGCCATCCTCCTGCATCTTGCCGAGGGTTCGGCGCTGATCCCGGCCGGGGCCTACGACCGCGCGAAGATGCTCGAATGGATGTTCTGGGAACAGTACAGCCACGAGCCCTATGTGGCGGTGGCCCGATTCCAGGTCCGCTATCTGGGCCGGGCTTCCGCCGATCTCGAGCCGAGGCTGATCGAGCGCGCGCACGCCGCCCTTCGCCGCCTGGACGAGGCGGCCACACCGGGTCCGTTCCTGGTCGGAGACGCCTGCACCCTCGCCGACATCGCCCTGGTCGCGTACAGCCGCGTGGCCCCGGAGGGCGGCCTCGACCTGGCGCCCTATGCGGCGCTTCGCGCCTGGATCGGCCGCGTCGAGGCGGCGCTGGCGATCCGCGACTGAACCCCGCCCCGGGGCGGACCTCAGGGCGGCGGACCTTCCTCCGGCGGCCCCATCAGCGCCGGCTGGAACAGCAGGGCCGAGACCAGGGTCCACACCAGCGAGATCATCAGCAGCTTGCCCATGCTGGCGGTGCCGGGGTGGCTGGAGGCCCACAGACTGCCGAAGCCGGTGGCCGTGGCCAGGGCGCTGAAGAACACCGCCCGGGTGAGGCTGGACTGAAGCAGGTGGGCGCCGCCGCTGCGCCAGGCGAGAACGAAATAGATGTGGAAGGCCACGCCGATGCCGAACAGCAGCGGCAGGGCGATGATGTTGGCGAAATTGAGCGGCTGTCCCAGGGCCACACAGCTGCCCAGGGTCAGCAGGCCTGTGAGCACGATCGGAGCCATGGTGATCGCCACGTGGCGGGTGCGGCGCAGTACGGCGTAAAGCAGGGCGGTGATGGCGATGAACGAGAGCACGCCGGCCTCGGCGAAGGCGCCGGCCACCGCCCGACCGCCCTCGCGCACCTCCACCGCCGGCCCCGTGGCGCCGGGCGCTGCGGCCTCCACCGCGTCGATGAAGCGGTCGAGAACGGCGGTGTCGTTGGCGTCGCCGCGGGGAATGACCGAGACCCGCGCACGGCCGTCCGGCGCCACCCAGTCGCGGGAGAGTTCGGGGGGAAGGTCGGCCCGCGTCGCCGGCGCCGCGCCCAGGGCGGTCCGGGTCTGGCCCAGCACGGTGGACAGGCCCGGCATCAGCGCCGGCTGGAACAGCAGGGCCGAGACCAGGGTCCACACCAGCGAGATCATCA
>CAIXWN010000003.1 GCA_903923135.1 uncultured Caulobacteraceae bacterium
GCGAACGAAGAGGTCTGGCGTCGTGCGGAGGACCGGCCGTGAGCGGGTCCGGGGGCGGGAAGATGTTGGTGATGGTTCGGATGGGCGTCTGGGGCTGTGTGGCGGTTGCGGGTCTGGCGCTGGTGCTGGGGGGCGCGGGCATAGCCCGAGCGGCGAGCGGCGCTGCGGCGCACGCCAGGCGGTTTGACGGCTTCCGGCCTCAGTTCAACCTTGGCCAGGCGTCGAACGGGGCGGTGTGCCAGGCGCAGCGGGGGTTTGACGGCGCTGTGGTGGACGCCGGGGGGCGTGTTTGGAACGTGACGTGCCGTGGCTGGTCGAACAGCCTGGGCAGTCTGTACGTGTTTCCGGCGGGCAGGGCGCGGGCGGCGGAGGCGGCGTGGCGTTCGGCCCTGTCGGGGCGGACGGACTGCGCCGGAACGGGCGACCAGGCGACGTGCCGGACGCGGGCGGCGGGCCTGGCCTATGTGACCTACCGCCAGACGGGGAGTGGCGGGGTGATCGCGGCGGAGGGCCGTGCGCCGATCGCCGATGTTCTGGCCCGGGGGGTGAAGTACCTGTCGGGATCGATCGGCGAGCCCGAGGCGATCGATGCGCAGCTTGCGGCGGTCTCGCAGGTGTCGACGGCTCCGGTGAGCCAGCTGGGGGCGGCGGACGGGGAGGCTGCGCCATCGGCGCAGAGCCTGCGCGAGGCGGCCTATGCGATGGGTCAGGACTGGCAGTTCGACCAGGCGGAACTGGACTTTGGAGAACTGGCCCTGGCGGGTGGCCCGGAGGCGTCGGTGACGGTGCGGGCGGAGGCGCTTTACAATCAGGCGTTGAACGCCTCGAACAACGGCCGCTACGACAAGGCGGCGATCTTCTTCGACCAGGCGGACGCCCTGGCGCTGCAGGGGGATGCGAGCCTTCGGGGCCTGTCGCTGAACTATCGTGCGGCGGACGCGCGCAACCAGCAGGACTATGACGGGGCGGTGGCGCTGGCGGATGCGGCGATCGCGTCGCGGGCGCAGGGGGCTTCTGCGAACGGGATGCGGACGGCGGGTGGGGACATCGTCATCCCGGAGGTGGGCTCGAGCGACGGGACGCAGCGGATCACCCTGTCGGACCGCGAGCGTCTGCGGGACGTGCAGGCTCTGGAGATCAAGGCGACGGCGCTGGAGGCGGCGGGTCAGGCGGATGGGGCGCGGCAGGCCCTGCTGCGGGCGCGGGCGATCCTGGATTCACCTCTGCCGATCGTGCAGACGGTGCGCAAGCCGGTTCTGGTGGGCCAGGCGGCTCCGTGGCTGAACACGCGGGTGTGGGCGGACCTTCTGCGGCTGGACCGGGGGACGGCGCGTCAGGCGCAGACAGAGACGTCGTTCCGGCAGTCGGTGGCGTATTTCGGGAGCAAGCACCCCGGTTCGCTGCCGCTGGCGGCGTTCTTCCTGGAGCAGGCGCGGGCGGAGGCTCGGCTGGGCCAGTCGAACCAGGCCGAGGACACCAAGGCGGTGGACGACTACAAGGCGGCGTTCGCCATCTTCATCGACCAGCGGGGCTCTCTTGCGGACTCGGCGGACCTGGCGCGGCCATACTTCGACTTTCTGCTTCGTCGGATCGGGGATGCGCCGGCGGCGCACGGGGACGATGTGAAGAGCTTCTTCAATGCGGCGCAGGCGCTGATCGCGCAGTCGAGCGCGGAGGCGGCGAAGCGACAGGCGGCGACGGCTCAGGCGGGCGACGACAAGACCGCGGCGCTGGCGCGGGCGCTGCAGGACACCGACCGGCGCCAGAAGGCCACCGAGGCGGCGGTTCGCAAGCTGAACGAACAGGGGGTCTACCAGGGCCCGGAGATCGCTCGGCTGCAAGAGGAGCAGCGGACGCTGTCGGGACAGAACGCGCGGCTGCAGGGGCAGCTTCTGGAGGCTGACCCGGGCTACACCTCGGCGCTGCACACCCTGGTGAGTCTCGAGCAGTTGCAGAAGGCGCTGCGGCCGGGGGAGGTCTACGCCAAGGTGTTCCTGCTGGCCGGTGGCGGCTACGGGATCCTGGTGACGCCGGATGCGGCCCTGCCCTACCGGGTGAGCCTGACGCGGGACCGGGCGGGGGACATCGTGCGGACGCTGCGTCTGCCGATCGACGCGCCTGGCCGCTCGAAGAGCGGGCGGGCGACGCACGGGGCGTACAACGTGACCCTGGCGCATGAACTGTTCGAGGATGTGTTCGGTCCTGTGAAGGGACCGGTCCTGGCGGCGCGGCACATCATCTACGAGCCGGACGCGACGCTGATCGCCGCGCCGATCAGCGCGCTGGTGGTGGATCAGGCGAGCGTGGATCTGATCAAGGTCAAGCTGGCCGCGCCGCGTCCGCTGGACTATGTGGGCGTGGCCTGGCTGGGGGCACATTCGAACAACTCCATCGCCCTGTCGGCGTCGGCGTTCTACCAGGCGCGCATCGCGCGTCCGTCGCGGGCGGCCAACCCGTTCTACGGCTACGCCGACCCGGTGATCCCGACCGACCCGGCCTCGTTCTCGACGGTGCGGCCGATGGGCCGCACGACGGCGGCGGACGAGGAGTTGTGCGCGCGCTACCGCTACTCCCTGACGCTGATGCATGCCCTTCCGGAGACGCGCACGGAGGTGACCGACGTGGCGCGGGCGGTGGCGGGAGACAGCGCCGGGACGGCCGACTACGCCTTCGGCGAGGCGTTCACCGACACCGCGGTGCTGGCCAAGGCGGACCTGGGCAAGTACCGCGTGCTCTACTTCGCCACACACGGCCTGCTGGACGAGGGCAACCCCTGCCTGCGCACCTCGCTGCTGACCTCCTTCGGAGGAGCCGGAAGCGACGCCCTGCTGGACCTCAACAAGATCACCACCCTGCACCTGGACGCCGACATGGTGGTGCTCTCGGCGTGCAACACCGGCAGCAACGCCCACGGCCGCTCCGGCGAGGCGGCCCCCGCCGGCCGAAGCAAGCTGGCCGCCGCGCCGAAACTGGGCAGCGGCGGCGGCGAGGCCCTCGGCGGCCTGGTCACCTCCTTCGTCGAGGCCGGCGCGCGCAATGTCGTGGTCTCCAACTGGGAGGTCGACTCCGGAACCACCGAACGCCTGATGATCGCCCTGTTCACCCAGAGAGGCCTCTCACAGGCCGAGGCCCTCGCACGCGCCGAACGCATCCTGATGAACGAACCAAAGCACTCGCACCCATACTACTGGGCCCCCTTCACCGTCGTCGGCGACGGCGACAGACCCATGCCCGCAGCCTGAGAGAAAACGCTCAGAAACCGGTGACGCCCGGAACGGTATCAGCGCCCGGTCGGAGGATGGCGAGTCGGCAGAAACAGGAAGCTGACGACAAGCGCGGTCAGCACCAGTGTGGTCGCCAGACTGCCATTCATCGTGTCGAGGCCACCATTCCAAAGTTTGGCGCCGGTTAGGGTCAGGCTCACCAGACTTCCGCTGGGGTCAGGGTTCAGTCCGAGCACACCCGATTCCGTCCAGTTCCAGGCGAAATGGGCGGCTGCGGGCGCGAAGAGGTTGCCCGTGCGCAGCGCCAGAAGACCGAAGAGCACTCCGCCGAGGAACAGGTTGACGACGGCGAAGGCGCCTTCGCCGGTCAGCGGCCCTTGTACGCCGGCGATGATATGCAAGCCTGCAAAAAGCAGCGAGGCGACCAGCAGGCCGGGCCAGGCGCCCCAGCGGGCGCAGAGTACGGGCTGAAGCCAACCTCGGAAGAAGGCTTCCTCGGCCACCGACTGCAGAGCCACGACCGCAGCGCCGAAGGCGATCGCGCTCAGGGGGGAGGGTGGCGTGGGGCCTGCGCCTACGGTGACCGCCCCGGCTACGGCGGCGATGCCCACGGCCGTGCCGAATCCTCCGGACCCGACCAGCGCGCCGGTCAACCCCGAAGACAGGCGCCCCGGGCCCTGTCGCCAGAGGGGTCGTCCCTCGATCCGGGTGGCCGCCAGGGCGGCAGCCAGAAACAGGCCGAAGATCAGACCCTGCATGGCGGCCGACGCGAGGATGTCCGGCCAGGGACCCGGGAAATGGCTGACGGCTCCGACGATGTTTTCCTGCAGCGCGGCTCCCCAGGTCTTGAACACCTGCAGGACGGCGATGGCGAACAGCGCCGCCGCGGCGGCGGCAATCCAGGCCGGGATGCGTCGGCTGGCGTTGGCCACATCCCGCATCCAGGGATTTTCGCTATTGGCTGCGTACATTACGCGTTCCCCAGTCCTCCAGCCTCGACCCAAGAGAACACAGTTTCCGCCTAAGTGCACGTGTGTCGCGATAGCGGGGACATCGACAGTGTTCAGCCGAATCCGAGGACAGCGCCGAGCATCATGAGTGTGGCTGCGAGGCCCACCGCCCACGCCGCAGGCCGCACAAGTGGAACGCCGAGCAGATACAGGCCCGCGTGCGCGACCCTGGCGGCGAAGAAAATCTGGGCGGCCAGCGCGGTCACTTCGGTATGGACTTGGGCGACGGCGGCGATCAGGACCAGAGGCGCGAAAATCGTCAGGCCTTCACGATGGTTGTCCACCACGCGCCTGGCGCGAGCGGCGAAGGGCTTGGGCGCCGGGAGGTCGTCACGCGATCCCGCCATGGGACCCAGACCGTTAGACATAACACCTGCCGTGGCCTGTATGAGCACCAGAACCAGCAGCAAAGCTGTCGAATAGGCCAGCATTGTCAGTTCAATGGTCATCGACTTTCCCGACTCTATTTTACGTATATCTTTAAGAGGCTTGCATGGCGTAAGCGATTGTCAAGCGTGTTCGGCCGTTCGACGCCTGCATGACGGAGGCCGTCGGCGAAGGTGCGTGGATTGACTCGTTCCTGACGGCGCTGGTGGCGGGTGTCCCGCCCCCAGGGGGCGTTCAGACCCGCCACACGGTGAGGCCGTTCACGATTCCAGGGCGGCGAAAATCTGTTCTGCGGCCTCTTCGGCCGTGAGCCGGGTGGTGTCGATGCGGATCTCGGGGTGCTCCGGCGCCTCATAGGGGCTGTCTATGCCGGTGAAGTTCTTGAGCTCGCCGGCTCGGGCCTTCTTGTAGAGGCCCTTGACGTCCCGTCGCTCGGCCTCCGCCAGCGGCGTGTCGATGAACACCTCGACGAACTCTCCGGAATCCATGAGATCACGGGCCATCCGCCGTTCGGCCCGGAAGGGGGAGATGAATGACACCAGCACGATCAGGCCCGCATCGACCATAAGCCGCCCGACTTCGGCCACCCGCCGGATGTTCTCGATACGGTCTTCCTCGGTGAACCCCAGGTCCTTGTTCAGGCCATGGCGCACATTGTCTCCATCGAGAAGATAGGTGTGCCGCCCCGCCGCGTGCAGGCGCTTTTCCAGCAGGTTGGCGATGGTCGACTTGCCTGCGCCCGACAGTCCTGTGAGCCAGACCATCCGCGGCTTCTGGCCCTTCTGAGCGGCGCGCGCCGGCTTGGCCACATCCAAGGCCTGCCAGTGGATGTTCTGGCTTCGGCGAAGCGCAAAATGGATCAGCCCGGCTCCGACCGTCCGGTTGGAAATGCGGTCGACGAGGATAAAGCCGCCGAGATCCTTGGTGTCGACATAGGGATCGAACGCGATTGGCGCGTCGAGCAGCAGGTTGCAGACGCCGATCTCATTGAGCGTCAGACGCGTCGCCGCCAGATGCTCCAGGGTATTCACATTGATCTTGTATTTAGGCTCCGTGAGCTGGGCCGAGACGGTGCGGGCGGCGAGCTTCATCAGATAGGGCCGCCCCGGCAGCATGGGCTCGTCGTCGAACCAGACCAGGGTGGTCTCGAACTGGTCGGCCACGCCGGGCGGCTCACCGGCGGCGGCAAGCACGTCGCCCCGTGAGACGTCGATCTCGTCACGAAGCGTCAGGGTGATCGACTGGCCGGCGACGGCCCGGGGCAAATCGCCGCCCTTGGTGACGATCCGGTCAACCACGGTTTCCCGCCCTGAGGGCAGAACCTTGACCCGGTCGCCGGGACGCACGGCGCCGGCGGCGATGAAGCCGGCGAACCCACGGAAATCCAGGTTAGGCCGGTTGACCCACTGCACCGGCATGCGGAACGGCTTCTCGCGCAGGTCGTCCTCCACCGGCGCCTCTTCCAGCCAGCGCAGCAGCGCCGGACCTTCGTACCAGGGGGAGTGATCGCTGGCCTCGGTGATGTTGTCGCCGCGCAGGGCCGACATCGGGATGGCCGTGAAGTGGTGAATTCCGATCTTGTCGGCAAACAGCCGGTAGTCGGCGACGATCCGGTCGAACGTTTCCTGAGACCAGCCCACCAGATCCATCTTGTTGATCGCCAGAACCACATGGCGGATGCCGAGCAGGCTGACCAGGAAGCTGTGCCGCCGGGTCTGGGTGAGCACGCCCTTGCGCGCATCGATGAGGATCACCGCGGCGTCGGCGGTCGAGGCGCCGGTGACCATGTTGCGTGTGTACTGCTCGTGGCCGGGCGTGTCTGCGACGATGAACTTGCGGCGATCGGTGGAAAAGAACCGATAGGCCACATCGATCGTGATGCCCTGCTCCCGCTCGGCCGCAAGGCCGTCCACCAGGAGGGCGAAATCGATTTCCCCGCCCTGGGTGCCGACCCGCCTCGAATCCGCCTCCAGCGCCGCCAGCTGGTCCTCGAAGATCATCTTGGAGTCGTAGAGGAGCCGGCCGATCAGGGTCGACTTGCCGTCGTCCACCGAGCCGCAGGTGAGGAACCGCAGAAGGCTCTTTACCTCATGGGCTTTGAGATAGGCGTCGATGTCGTCGGCGATGAGCGTGGACTGATGGGCCATCAGAAGTAGCCTTCCTGCTTCTTCTTCTCCATCGAGGCCGCCTGGTCGTGGTCGATGACCCGACCCTGGCGTTCCGAGGTCGTGGTCAGCAGCATTTCCTGGATGATTTCGGGGAGTGTGGCGGCCGTGCTCTCCACCGCGCCGGTGAGCGGGTAGCAGCCCAGGGTACGGAAACGCACCGATTTCATGATCGGCGTTTCGTCCGGTTTGAGCGGCATACGGTCGTCGTCGACCATGATCAGCGCCCCGTCGCGCTCCACCACCGGCCGTTCAGCGGAGAAGTAAAGCGGGACAATCGGGATGTTCTCCAGGTGAATGTATTGCCACACATCCAGTTCGGTCCAGTTGGAGATGGGGAACACCCGGATGCTCTCGCCTTTGTTGATGCGGGTGTTGTAGAGGCGCCAGAGTTCGGGGCGTTGGTTCTTCGGATCCCAGCGGTGCTGGGCTGACCGGAACGAGAAGATGCGCTCCTTGGCCCGGCTCTTCTCCTCGTCCCGGCGGGCGCCGCCGAAGGCGGCGTCGAAGCCGTAGTGATCGAGCGCCTGTTTCAGGCCCTCCGTCTTCCACAGATCGGTGTGCAGGGCCGAACCGTGGTCGAAGGGATTGATGCCGCGGGCGAGGGCGTCGGGGTTCTTGTAGACGAGCAACTCGAAGCCCAGTTCGCGCGCCATGCGTTCGCGCATTTCGTACATCGCCCTGAACTTCCAGGTGGTGTCCACGTGGAGCAGCGGGAACGGTGGCTTGGACGGGTAGAAGGCCTTGGCCGCCAGATGCAGCATCACTGCCGAATCCTTGCCGACAGAGTAGAGCATGACCGGGCGCTCGCACTCGGAGACCACCTCGCGCATGATCTGAATGCTCTCGGCCTCGAGGCGCTGAAGGTGGGTAAGCGTCGGCGTTTCCGTGGTGCCCTCGTGTATGTCTGGCTGCGGCGGTCGCGCGAGGCGGACGTTCATGAGCGACCCTTGGATCATCGTGGAGGAGCTGGCTGATCCCGGCTTAAGGATCGTATCAGCCCTATGTTTGGCGGCAGACCGAAAAGTCAACCGATGCAGCGCGCCACTGGCGAGGCGGGGAACAGTCCCGGTGATGCGCATTCGGCCGAAAGGCTGGCGATCGTGGCGTCAATGCTCGCCTTGCGGGCGCGGAAATCGGGTTCCCGCGTGGAGTCGCGCGACGCGCCAACGATTGACGGCGCGGTTCGAGGATCGATCCGTTGACCACCCCTGAACACCTCGTAGTGCAGGTGGGGCCCGGTGGCGAGGCCGGTCGCGCCCACATAGGCAACCACCTGGCCCTGGTGGACCGCAGTTCCGGGCGAGAGCCCCGTCGCCCAGCCGGATAGATGGCCGTAGCCGGTCTCCAGTCCCGACGCATGGCGGATCTTTAGCCAGCGGCCAAGGTCGCCAGCCCAGCGCGCTTCCACCACCACCCCGTCACCTGCCGCCAGCACAGGCGCGCCTTCGGCGGCGCCGAAGTCCACCCCCTGGTGCAGGCGTGTGAAGCCGAGCAGGGGGTGCATTCTGAAGCCATAGGTCGAGGTTACCCGGGCGCCGTCCACCGGCGTCCGCAGCAGGCCGGCCGCGTGGGGCTTGCCTTCGCCATCCACCCAGTCCGCTGACGGCGCGCCTGGGGCTCGATAGCGATAGAGCCGCGCCGTGCCCGCGCGGGTGGTCACATCGGCGTAGAGCAGGTCTCCAGGCCCGCCCGCTCGTCCATCGATCCGCCGGTCCTGCTCGAAGGCGAGGCGGAAGCGGTCGCCGCTTTCCACGTCCCTTGTCAGGTCGAGCCGACGGCCGAACAGGCCGACCACCTTCGCCGCCATGGCCGGTTCGACGCCGGTCTCCACGATCGACAGATAGAGTGAGCCGCGCACCACGCCGCGAGTCAGACTTGGCGCGGTGAACGCCGGCGGGGCGATCCGGCGCAGATGCAGTGCGCCGTCCGCCTCCCGGGAAAGGCCCAGGCGCTCGTCATCCCGGGGAGTCAGTTCCAGCGAGGTCAGCTGCAGCCGCGGCGTCGCGCCCGGGGCCGCGGGCGACACCGTCACCAGAAGCGTAAGGCCGGGATGGGCGTTCACCGTGTCGAAATCGTCCGCCAATGCCGCCGCCGCGCGATCGGCGTCCTCCGGCGTCAATCCGGCGCGGACCAGCGCCGCAGGCAGGGCCTCGCGATCACGCATCTGTAGGGTCATTGCGCGCCCCCGGCCGGCGGACTGGCCGCTCCCGGTCGAGGCTGTCAAAGGGCGCGATACTGCAGTCCGCGCTGTTTGCGCCCCTTGAACCGCCAGAGGCGCGCCGGTCAAAATCCACAAGGTGGCCGTAAGGCCCGCGAGGCGGCGTCCTAGTAGCATTTGCCCTTTCGCCGGTCGTCATCCGAACAGCTGTCGGATTCGTCAGCCAGGAACCCTAGCACGTCGACGATGATGAGCGGACGGTCGCCTTGGGTGGCGCCTCCGGCCGTCGCAGCCTGAGCCGCCTGCGCTGCGGCGGCGGAGGCGGCGTCTCCGCTCGACTGCACACCCACGTTCACGGCCGCCGGGCTGTTGTCGCCAGAGACGGTCCCCTGAGCCTGGATGGCGTTGGCGTTGGCGACCTGGAAAGCGGCGATGAAAACATTGCCCGCTGATCGCACGCCGGCGTCCCCTGCGTCCACCGTTCCGCGCGGCGCGATGAGGAACACATCGGGCGCGAGAGATAATGGGCCCGACCCGAACGCCCCGATACCGGCGCCGGAGACGGCGCCTGCGCCGTTGACGCTGCTGTAGCCGTTCTCGTCGACGCGCACGATGACGGGTGGGATATCGGCGGTCGTTCGGGGGCCTTGCCCGGCGTTGACGTCGGCGTTTGACGACCAGATGGCGATATCGCCCCCTTCCTCCGTGAACGCCCGGCTCTGGTTGAGCAGGAAGTCGCCGTCCGTGAACGACTCGATCGATCCGCCTTGCAAGGTCAGGACCCCTTCATAGGCAACCGGGATCTGGGTGATGGCGGCGGTATAGGGCGAAAGCGCCTGGCCGCCGGAGTAGAGCTGTCCGCCGCGATAGGCGCGCCGCGCGGCCTGGACGGATGTGCTCACCGTCGAACCGGCCAGAACGCGCCCGCCGGGACCAAGGATGAGGATGTCGCCGCCCTGATCCGTCTGGATGGTGGCCAGTCGCAGGTCCAGGTTACCCGTTTCCACGGTCGTAGACGCGCCCGACGGGCCTCCGTTGAGGCTGTTCTGCGTATAGCCGTAGGCGCCGGGGAACAGGGTGTTCACCGCGGCATAGCCGCGGGTGTATTTCAAGTACGAGGCGCTGGCGGGGAGGGATGTCTGGATCAATTCGTTGAAATAGACGTCCTTGAGCAGGAACTCTCGCTGGGTCAGGTGCGGCAGGGTCAGGAAAGAGTCGAACGCCTGCTGATAGCTGACATTTTCGGAACCGTAGGCGGAGATGAGCGCCTTGGGGTCATTCAGCAGCAACCACGGCACGAGCGGCATCGTCTCGCCCGCCAGTTGCGGCAGATAGGAGAGCGCCTCGTTGAAGCTTGTCGCACCTCCTCTTGTCAGCCGCTGGGCATATTGCACAACGGCGGGAGCGTTGGCGCCCGGGCTGGAGAGCCCGGCGCTGGTGTCGTATCGGCTGACGATGTCCGGCGCCACCGAGGTGATCCAGTCGACCAGGGACAGGGCGTAGATCGGTTTGGAGCGGTCCGCCGTCGTGACGCCGTTGACGTCTGTGGTCTGCAGGAATTCGTAGGCGGGCAGGCTGCTGACGCCGGCGGGCGAGAGATAGGCGGATATCAGCCCGGCGAAGTTCTGGCCGTTGGCGACTCCGAATTCGGTGAAGATGTCGGCGCTCTGCGAAGGCAGCCAGGGGTTGCGAAGATTGCCCGTCGTCAGGATGCCGCCGCCATAGGTCAGCACCCCGGTCGGCGAATCAGCCACGCCAGTGTTGGCGTAACCATTTGTCACCGCGGCGTTCAGGAACGGTCCGGCGTCGCGGCCTGCCTCAAGAAAAAAGGCGCCCGGGCCGGAGATGATGAATGTGTCGCCCTGCACGGCGGGGCGCTGCGCGCCGAAGCTCTGTGGGTTGACGCCGATCAGGGGCGCGGCCAACGTCGTGGTGGCGGTAATGTCGCGACCGGCGGTGATCCGGCTGATGTCGCTCGTCGCCACATTCTGACCCAGGAACACCATGTTGATGATGTCGCGGCCCGCGGCGACGCGGGTTTGTTTGGCCAGCGACAGGATCAGGTCGTGGATATCCCCGCCCGCGACGATCCGGTTTGGCGTCGGGTCGCCGGCATGGGTGATCGATGGGTTGTGTTGCTCGCGGAGGATTACGTCGGTGGTGTTCGACAACACCGTCGGAAAGGTGAATGAAAGACCGTTGGTGATGTTGGAGCCATCGAAGGCGAAGCTTGAAAAGGCGCCGGGCAACAGGGTCGGGTCGCCGTCGAGTTGGGCAACTGCCGACCTAGCGATATCGCCCCCCGCGAGCAGGGTCAGAGTGCCTGTCGGATCCGGGTAGAGCAGCACCTCACGCGACGAAGTTGACAGGTCCAGAGCGCCAGTCAGCGCCACGGCCTCAAGCGAACCGGGATAGACCGCCGAGCTCACATTGCCCGACGAGCCGCCGCCCGGTGTAACCACATCGGCGCCAGTATTGGCGATCGTCACCTGCTGGCCGGCGATCACCGAGACGCCGGAACCGGCGGCGTAAAAGCCGTCCGACATGACGCTACTCCCGGCGACGCCCAGAGCGGCGATGCCTTGCAGGCCGACCGTCCCGCCGGCGTCCAGCGAGACCGTAGCGTCGCTCAACCGGACCCGGAGTGTGTTGTCGACGAATAACACCACACCGCCGGCTCCCGTCTCGGCGATCTTCCCGGCGCTCGCTATGGACCCCTGGGCATGAAGGGTCGCGGTTCCGGCGGCGACATCCAGGCGTCCGCCGAGCAGGCTCCCGCCGGCTGTCACGGCCACGTCGCCGCCGCCGAACGCCGCGAGAACCCTGCTGGCCTGGCTGTCGGCTGCCGCGCCGGTGGTCACGGCGTCGGTGGCGACGATGGAGAGGTCGGAGACGTTCCGCCCTGCGCTGACGGATATGTCGCCCCCGCCGACCGTGCCGACGCCCTCACCGAACAACTGCGGGTTGATCCTGATATTGACCAGCGAACCGATCGATCCCGTTCGCCACGGCTGGTCTCCGGATCCGATCCAGGCGTAGTTCTGGTTTATCAGCGCGACGACACCCACGCCTCCAAGACGGGCTTCCTGGAACGTGTTGCGGCGGCTGAGAACATCGACGCCGGCGTTCAGGTCTACCGATCCGCCTCCGTCGGCGTAGACCGGGTTGGCGATCAGAACGCCTGTGTAGCCGGTCCCGGGAAGGGCGGCGCCCGAGCCGACGCCATAGGAATAGGCGTTCTGGGGATCGTTGACGAAGACATCGCTCGTGGCGGCCGTTGCGCCGAGGTCAACCGATACGGTCTCGCCGGTGGCGACGTCGGTCGCGCTGACGGCGCCCGGTTGGACGAGATGTCCCGCCGTATAGATAGCCGTTCCTCCGAGGTGCGGCCCGGATTTCGACGCCGCCACGACCGCGCCGGAACCGTTGAGGATCGTCGGGCTTGCCCCGTTGCGCAGATCGATATTGCCCGACGCCGCCACGGCGATCGAGCCGTCGCCGGTGCGGATGAGGGTCGGCGCCGTGGCGTAGCCCGTGCTCTTGGCGGTCTGGGTCTCCGGCGGCGCCTTGTATAGCGGCGCGACCTTGGCGAAGTTGTCGGAAACATACGACAGGAACTGCGCGGCCGACGCGAGCGTGGTTTCGATCTGACCTGTCGCCAGGACCTGCGCGGAATCCTGGGGATTGGTCTGGAAGAAGGTCTTGGCCAGACTGGCCAGAACGGTGCGGGTGGCCGGGTTCGCGGCGCTGTAGTCGATGATGCTGTAGGCGTCACTCTGAAGTCCCGTCTGCGCCGAAAAGGCGTCAAACCACTGCCCTGCGGGCAATGAAAACCCATCATTGTCGAGTAGATTCAGGTTGTTGGCGTAACTGGTCGGCCCTTTGGCCGCTGAATAACTATAGACGTGCTGACCTTGGACGGTGACATCCGCGGCCGAACCGGTGATGACGGCCGTGGGGTTGACGCTCGGCGCGCCGGCCGAGCCAGTCAGGTCCGCTCCCGCCACCAGGCGATAGGACCACGAATCGACCACCCTGGGGCCGGAGCCTATGGGCAGCAGTGGGAACAGGTCTGCGCTGCCGAGGGGATCGCCCGTCCCGCCGCTGAGGGACCCGGTCGCCGCGGGCGTGTTTGCGGCGGCGCTGTAGGGGGCCGCCGGATTGTTGAAGGCGTCGGCGTTGAGGGTGCCGCCGGGCGGGGTCGTGGAATCGTTGTTTACGTTGTTCGACGGGAAGGCGATGTAGACAAAGTTGCCCGGCGGCGGGTTCGGGCCGTAGTCGGGCACGACAGAGCAGTCGCCGGTGATGCATCCGGGCGCCAGGGAGCCCTGATAGACGCGGGCGCCGCCGCCGAGGGCGTAGTTCAGGTATCCCGGGTCGGTCTGGTCCCTGAACTGGAAGAAGCCGTCGGTGATGCTGCCGTTCAGCGTCAGGCTGCCGCCCGCGCGGAAGCTGAGCACACCGGGTTCGCCGAGGAAGCTGCCCCCCACGCGGTAAGTCGCGGTCGCGTAGTGAGCGAGGATCTGGCCCTCGGCCCCCGATACAACAGCGTATTGCCCGGGCAGGCCCGCATCGGGCGTCATCAGCCCCGCCGCCACCGCGCCGGAGACGTTCACGACCCCCGCACCGAGATTCCAGTTCGAGGCCAGGACGACGTTGCCGGTGAAATCCAGCTCGATTCCGGGGCGGGGATGGAAATTCGTCGCCGTGGCCAGGCCGCCCAGGGCGGCGTAGTCGGCCGAGACATCGAAGGCGCGCACGAATCCGACGATCGGCCCGTTCGGGTCGGCGAGGGGGTTGATCTTTCCCGCGGCGGACGCTGAGAGATCAAGAACGATCGTGCCGTTAGACTCCGTCACGCCCACGTTGCTGGGGTTGGCGGCCATCGACGCCAGATCGAAGCGCCGGAACCCCTCCAGAACCACGCTGCTGGCGCCCTGCACTACGCCCTGCACCGAGACGTTGACCGTGTCCGCACCGCCCTGGTGAAACACCGGAGCCCGGAAGGTGACTGACCCGCCCACATCTCCGGCGACATAGGTGTAGGCGGCGCCGTTGGTGCGGTTCATGTTGACGAGTCGATTGGCGGTCTGCACCGCCGCCACGTCGATCACAGCCCCCGGATCGACAGTGATTGCGCCGGCTCCGTCCACGCCCAGCACGACCTGACCGCCGCTCGCCTGACGCGTGGAGGTGAGGCCGAAGCCGGCGGCGTGGGCGTCGATCAGCGCGGTCGATGTCAGATGGAGTCCTGAGGCCCCGAACAGACTGACGTTGCCCCCCTGCGGCCCAGCGGTGCTGACCGTGCCGCTCAGGACAACCTGCCCGCCGTCCGCCGTCAGTTGCACTGCGGACGCCTGGAGCGAGTCTCCGGCGGAGAGAGTCAGATCGCCTTGTCCCGAGCGGATATCGATGACGCCGGTGAACTGGCGGCCGGACCCCGCGGCGAATGCCGAAAGGTCGAAGGCGCCGCCGGTGTCGAGCGTGAGGGAGCCGCCCCCGCCCGGCGCGGTTGCGTCGAAGGTCGAGGCGAGGCTGACCACGTCTGAGGTCATGCCATGATAGGCGTAGACTTGGCCGTTCTGGGCCACGAGCGAAAGGGCGCCGGCCGCGCCGGCGCCGCCGCCTACCGACAGGGTGGAATTGTCGCTGACGCTGATGTCACCGTTCAGGGCGGTGAGGGTGAGCAGGCCGCCCTGCGCCGAGACCGTCGTGGAATCGGCGGCGTCGCCGAACACCTTCTGATAGCCGGGCGTGGAGAGATCCGCTCCACCGGAAATGGCTATGCCCGAGTTCGACGTGATGCTCAGGGTCCCGGAGGTCGCCCGCAGTTCGGTCCCGGTGATGCTGACCGACGCGACGCCGGCTCCCGGCGCGGCCCCGCCATTGATCGTCAGCGAGGCGCCCGGACTGCCAGCCGGCGCGATGAAGCCGGCGGCCGGGGCCGGGTCGGCGATGGTGACCGCGCCGGTGGTGCGCAGGGTTAGCGACGGCGCCGGGGTTCCCGCCGCGCCGGATCCGGCGTCGCCGACGAACGGCGTGGCGATCGACAGCGCCGCGCTGCCGACGTTCAGAGAGAAGGGGCCACTGAAAAGCACGCCGTTGGCGGCCGTGAGGGAGACGCCGCCGTCCGTCCCATAGGTCTGGATCGCGCCGGAACCCAGGTCGATCTGGCTGGCGGACAGCGCCAGGGACCCGCTCCGGCACGCCAGAGCGCCCGCGCCACCACAGGCGCCGAAGGCCTGGCCGCTGTTCTGCAGCTTCAGCGCCCCGCTGACGTTGATGGTCACCAGCCCGTTATTGCGCAGCAACAGGCCCGGGGTGTCCAGGCTGAGCGACTTGAACGCATAGTCGCCCGGGGCGAAGGCGATGGGCTGGGGCGTTGACAGTGTCAGCGAGTCCACGCCGGCGAAAAGCGCCTGCAGCTTGGCGTCGACACTCAGGGCGCCGGCCACGGCTGGACCAAAGCTGATATGCCCGGCGCCGATGGCCAGGTCCGATGCGGTCAGTGTGGCGGCGTCGGAAATGCCCAGGGCGTCGGAACTGTTCACCTCCACGGCCGTCCCGGCGAGACGACCCGCGCCCACCAGGACCGGGCCCGCGACCGTTGTGGCGTCCACGTTGAGCCGGGAGACCAGACGCTCGGGGCCATTGGCGACGCGGATGAAACCACCCTGAACGCTTTGAACACGGGTCTGGCCATCAGGGGCCAGGCCGTCAATGATGTAGGACCCCGTGGCGGAACTGGCGACGGCGCCTGTGGCCACGATCGCGGCGCCGTTGGCGAAGCTGATCTGCGCGCCGGCGCCATCGGTCGCCAACAGCACTTCCGGGGCCGTCAGGTTGACACCGCTGGCGACCGTGATCGATCGGGAGGTGACATCGAGCGACGTCGTGCCGTCGGCATTGTCGGTCCGCACGCCGCCGAGCAACAGGCTGGCGGCGTCAAGGTTGGATAGACTGGCGTCGGTAAGGACTATGGTTCCGGATTTCGCGGGCGCGAAACTGGCGGGATCGATGGTCAGGGACGCACCGCTGATGTCGACTTCTGATCCCCGGCCGCCGGCGGCCGGCGTGGTCTCGAAGGGGGCGTTCAGGCTGAGCGCGGTGAGAGGATTGAGGATCAGGCGTCCGGCGTCGATCGGCAGCTGGGGGACAGGCAGCCCGTCGTGCGCGGCCTGGGCGGCGAAGGTCGTGTCGCCATAGGTCAGGGCGATGCGGGATTCCGCGCGGATCACCGCCTGCGACTGCACGTCGAACACCGCCAGTCCGGGCGTCCTGGTGTTGACGCCGGCGACCCCGAAATAGCCGGAAGTGACGATCGAACCGTCCGATTGGACGACGCCGCCGGCGGGCGGGGGTGTCGCCGCCGCCGTGTCCTGCACCACGCGCAGGCCTCCGGGCAGCAGCGCGTACTTGGCTGGCAGCAGGGTGTACCAACCCGCCGCCAGCCCGGGCGCGGCGTTCAGATAGACCCGCTGGCCGGCCTGGGAGGGGCCGTACAGAGCCCCATAGCCTGAAGAATAGACCGGATCGAGCGCGGCGACGGCGCTGGCCGATAGACCGGGGACAATGGCGTAAATCTGCCGGCCGTCCGGGTACTGGTAGCCGTTGGTCGAACTGAACTGGTCGGGGTTGTACTGATCCAGCACGTCACGCGTGCCGCCGGCGCCCGAGATGAACTCATAGGCATAGACGTCGCCGCCGCCCTTGAGGTCGACGGTCGCGCCCGACTGAACGGCCACCGAACCACCGGCTAGCCGCAGGACGCCCGCCGGCGGGGCCGTCAGCGGGCTGGCGAACGTGGGGGTGAAATACCACTCCTTCTGGTCCGTGGTGGTTCCGTAGGGGATGACCACGCCATCGGCCGAAACCGAGGTGATGCTGCCGGGCTCGAGAGTCAGCGCCGTTGTGGCGGGGGCGAAGGGGCTCGCCGTCGAGCCGCCGAGGACCAGGGTCCCCAGGGGAACACGCACCACGCCGGCCTGATCCACCTGTGCGGCCTGAATTTGCAGGGCGCCGCCGGCTGAATAGGGGGTTGCGGGCGCCGCGCCCTCACCCTGGACCCGGATCAGGCCGGCCGCGCCGGTCGAGGTGATCGAGACGCTCGAGCCTGTGGTCGGGTAGACTTGAGCGGCCTGCAACGTCAGATCGCCGTTGACCGCCAGTTGCCCGATCAATGTGCTGGCGACGATGCCGTTGGACTGAGCCGTTAGCGGCGCGACGCCGATCAGGCGAAGATCGCCTGGTGTCGATAGCGTGGCCTGACCTATCGATGGATCGAACACCACCGCGCCGGTGACATCGATGGCGTCTGCCGAGAGGAAGAGAGAGCCGCCTCCCGCCGCCCCGGAAAAACCTCGGGGGTTCGGCGTCGACACCCCCTGAAAGGCTCCGTCGAGGCCGATGTAAGGCGCGGCTATCCGCAGTATGCCCCCGGCGCCGATGACCGGCGAACTGGCGTCGGCGATAACCTGGACGGTGTTGACGCCCAGGCCGGTGAAGGGCGATGACTCCACGAACAGACTTCGCGGCAGGGACAGGGTGACGTCTCCGACAGACGTCAGGCGCCCCTGGGCGACGAAGGACGCGAAACCGGCGCTGGTGATCATCGACGCCGAAATCGCGTTCGCGGTCGGGGCGAGGGGATCGTTCTGGTACAGAACGGGATCCAGCGTGGTCAGGGTTCCGCCGAGCGCAAGGGGCGCTCCGCCCCGCGCCTGAATCACGGCGCCGGTGATCTCGCCGCCCGAGGCCAAGGTCAGGGCGCCGCCGTCGCTCCAGATCGGCGTCGCCGCATAGCTGACGGCCGGCGCGCCGACCGGCGGCGCATCGGGGAGGGTCGGCCGATCGAACAGGGCCTGAGCTCCGGACAGGTCGACGCGGGCCCCGGGCGCGGCGTCGAGCGCGGCGGCGATGCCGATGGTGCTGTTGGCCAACTGGCCATAGACTGATCCGCTGCTCACCGTGTGGAAGAGAGTCCCAGCGCCGTTGAGGGCGTTGATGGTGCTCAGAGATCCGCCGCTGATGACGACGCCATCGACGAAGTTGGCCAGGGTCAGGTTGCCCCGCGGCGTCGCCCGCGGGTTGATGATCGCCTCGCCGGAGAGGTCGGTGAGGCTTCCGGCGGACAGGCGTACGCCTTCACCGGCGGCGAGGTCGCCCAGAACATAGACCGGCGCCGCCGACGTCGCATCCGCCAGGGTCAGGGCGGACAATGAGGTCAGGGCGATGGCGGACTGGCCGTAGTAGGTGGGCAGGACCTCTGACTGGGTGATCGCGCCGCCCGGAAGCCGGATGACCCCCTCGTTGAACAACTGGCTCACCGTCAGCGCCGCGGCGGGGGCGCCGACGACCTGCCCGCCGGCGATGACATGCAGTTCCAGCAATCCGCCCAGGCTGAGGGAGACCGCCTTCTGGTCCCAGGCGTCGGTCGGCACGGCCGGGGTCAGGACTGAAAAGAGGCTTGCTCCGGTGCCAAGGTGCTGCAGGGCGCTGATCTGGTCGACGGTCAGCAGGGGCGAGAACATCGACTGGGTCAGCGACAAGGTCTGACCGCCGCCGACGGTCGCGACCTGGATGGCCAGGAGGGCGTTGTACCCGCCCAGCGCTCCGTTGAGGGTGTTGGTGAAGAGATCGGTGCCATAGGAGGTGATCCGGTAGCGGGCGAAACCGGTCGAGGCGAAGAAGTCCAGAGGAAGCACCGCGCCGCCACCCGCCGCGGTCACCGACGAGGCGCCGAACGCGAAGCTGGGGGTCGTGAGGGTGAACGTCCCGCCGCCGCCGAAACCCTGGGCGCGCACCGCGCCGTCGGCGATGGAGATATGGGTCGTCATCGACGCCGGGTTCACCGAGATCTCGTCGACCCCGTTGATCTGGGTCGCCGCGCCGCGCAGTCCTGAAAGCCCTCCGGCGACCGCGGACGCGCTGTTGGCGCTGATCTGGAAATAGGTGGTGTCGTCGTAAAGGCTGAGATTGCCGCCGTGGGCGGTGGTGACGATCCCTCCGGTCGGTCGCACATAGCCGCCGCCCGATACGTCTATGAGGGCCCCGGCGTTGATCAGTAAACTTCCACTCGCGTCGGTGGTCTGGGTGACGGGGTCGCCGAGGTTGGTGATCGCCGGGCTGGTCGTGACCCGTGGGGCGGCGGCCAGGGTGATCTCGCCCCCGTTCAGATAGGCCGACCCGACGATCTGTCCGGCGGCGACATTGAAATCATTGGCCCACCGGCCGGCGGCGCTGAGCGTTCCGTTCACCACGATGTCGAAGGCGCCGGGGCGGACGGGTTCGCTGACGAACAGAGAGCCGGCCAGAGGCGCAGTGGTCAGGTCGATCGATCCTCCTGGCGCGAGAATCGATCCGTCCACGGTGATGGAACGCCCGGCGAGGGCCTCGAACAGCCCGCCGGCGGGCAGGGGGATTGTCGCGCCGGCGGCGACGTCGATCGCCCCGCTTGTGGCGAGGCTCAGTTGCGCCGCGCCGCTTGCCGACAGGTTGTCGGCGTTGAGGGTGATCGTCTCGAATCGTTGCAACGGTGTCGAGGCGGCGGCGTTCGCGGCGTAGGCCGCGGTCGGTTCGATCAATATGTCGCCCCCGCCGGTGGGCTGGCCCTGGCTGGTGGCGCCGGCGGCCTGGATCGAGACGAGGCCGCCTGTCGGGAGCTGAGACGGGGCGGCCTGCAGCCGGCGCAGATCGCCGTAGACAGCCGACGAGGCGGTTCCCGGGGCGGCCCCCACGATCTGCTCCGGACCGGCGACGACGCCGGCGAGGAGAGTCCCGTCCAGAACCGCCGCCGAGGTCTTTATGGCCAGGGTTCCGGCGTCGCGGCCTTCGATGTACTGGCCCGCGGCGTAGGACCCGGTGAGCAGCGGATCGACATAGACGTTGTTGATGCCCCAGCGTGGCTGGGCGGCGGTGAACCCGGAGTAGATGCCCAGATAGACGTCGTCCGGGTTGGCCTGGGAAATCGGAATCACCTGGCCGCTGCTGTCGACGAGGTAGGTCTGCTGGACGACACCGGCCTGATAGGTCTTCCAGCCGCCGGAGATGTCGATCACCGCTCCGGGGCGGACGGTGACATTCGGAATCGCCGTCGTCACGGCGCCGCTGGACGAGGGCGTATAGGCAGCCGTACCCAGTGTGACCGACCCGCCGCTGGTGAGCAGCTCCGCCGCCGAAACGCCGACCTGCTGGGCATAGGCCGCTGCGGCGATCAGAGGAGAGCCCACCCAGGCCACGCCGTTGGCGTTCACGCCCGACAGGCGAGGGTCAAGGTAGACGGCAGCGCCGTTGAGAAAGCCGTTGCGGAAGGCGGGCGAGTTGGCGAGTTCGTTGCCCTTCACCGGATCGATCTTGATCGCGTTGCGCGACGCGGCCACCAGCACATCGGTCAGGCCGGCGGCGTCGATGGTCGCGCCCGAATCGACAACAACGCCGGTCAGCGCGTTGGTGGGGTCCTGGAGCAGGGTGGCCCCGGGGTCGGCCCCGATGGCGATCGCGCCGCCGGGAGCGTAGATCAGGCTCCCCGAGCCGATCGAGACCAGCGAGCCGGTGTCGCCGATCCTCACCTGGGAGGTCTTGAAGGCGCTGAGGGACGTGGCGTCCTGCGGAATGGTCTGGGCGCCGGAGTCCGGGCCTATGGCGATCAGCGCCCCGGGCGCCAGGGTGATCCTCTGGCCGGACAGGGTCACGTCCCCGTTTTCCGAGACGCTGGTCGTCGAGGTGATCACCCCGGCGTCCTGCACCGCGCCTCCGGACGTCGCGCCGATCGAGACATAGCCCCGCGGCGCCGCGATGAGACCACTGGCGGCGTTGGTGACGCTGTCGGCGGCGTCGACGGTGAACTTGGTGGCGCTCACCACCAGACCACGGACGTTGGGATCGACGCTGTTGGCGTCGCCGGCCGAGGCGGTCAGCTGGATGTGCCGGCCCGACTGCAGCGCAATCTCGCCATCGGCGGACGAGAGCTGTCCGGCGTTGACGACCGTGGGCGCCAGAAGCATCAGATAGCCGCCGTCGCCGCTGTTGAGGCTGGCCCCGGCCGCGACCTGCACGCCGCCCTCGGTCGGCTCGAAGCTGAAAGGGGTTAGGGCCTGGGCCGAAAAGGTGTCGATGGCGCCGCCCGAGGTCAGGGTTTGCTGTTCGGCGTACCCCAGCAGCCCGAAGTCCAGGAACTCGGTGTTTCGCTTCTGAAGGGACACCACCGCGCCGCGTTCCAGGGCGTGGCCCACCTCGAGGCTGGTGGCGACCAGTGAGCCGACGTTCACCTGGGCGGTGGCGCCGAACATGATGCCGTTCTGATCGATGACCAGCACGGTCCCGGGGGCCTTGATCGCGCCCAATATCTGGGTCGGGCCGGGCGCGAGGCGTGCGTCGGGCAGGCCGGTCATCGGATTGATCGGTCCGACCACGCGGTTGAGCGCCACCCAGCCTGGCTGGTCGACGCCCTTGAGCTGCTGCTGGTAGGTCAGGGTCGTGTGCTGGCCGACATTGAAGCTGGTCCAGGACAGGATCGCCCGCGGGTCTGTCTGGACGATGGTGATCTGATTGGGATTTTGCGCCGATGCGGTGGGCGCCGCGGCCCCTTGCCAGGTGTTCACGCCGTTGGGGTCGGCGGTGGCGGTCGTGGGATTGGCGATCACCTGCAGGCCGCCTGTGGCCAGTCCGTCGGGAACCTTGGCGTTGAGGGCCGCCGCCGCGGCGCGCGCGGCGGCCTGAGCCTGCTGGGCGAGGTTCACCGCGGAATTGACCTGGCTCTGGTATTGCAGCGCCCGGGCGCTGGCGCTGGCGGCCGCTGCGGAAGTTGAGGTCGCTGGTGAGACCGCCGGCGTGGCCATGACGGTCAGCACGGCCGGCTGATGACTGGCCGCCATCAGGGCGCCCACGCTCTGGGCTCTCGACCCCGGTGCGCCGACGGCGGTGATCAGGGCGGCGACACTGACACCCCAGAGCAGGCGCGCCCGCGCTCTGTCAGGGGCGACGGGGGAGACTCCAGGCCTGGTCATCGTCCTCACCTCTCCGGGGCCGGCGAGCCGCGACGCCCGCCGCAAGCGTCAGTCGCCATCGTCATGCTAACCGCCCGCCGGTTTCGCGGGCGGCGCGGCGTCCAGGCGGGGGTCGCAGGTGACGGCCCGCACCGAGTCTTCCCGGTCCTGGGCGATGTTTTCCAGCTGCACGCGCCGCAGGCCCAGGACGGGTTCCCTGGCGGCCAGAACCTCGCCGATGCCGACCTTGCGATAGGCCTCGAGGAGGGACTCCGCGAAGGCCACAAGGCGGCCGTTCTTGGCCTGGCAGGCGCCGGCGATCAGCGTCATCTGCGCCAGTTGCGACTTGAGGCGGTCCCGTTCGCCGGTCACGGTCCGCCCGGCGTCGACGCTTTGACCGTAGGCGGTCTTCAGACGCTCGATCTCCGCGGCGCTGGCCGCGCCGGCGGCGGTCAGGGCGGTGTTGTCGGCCTGCGCCTTGTCCAGCGCCGCCTGCAGCAGCGCCGCACGCTTCGCGTCGCGCCGGGCGGCCCGCAGCTGGGCCTGGGCGGCGGCCAGCTTCCGGGTGACATCGTCCGCTGGCGGCGTGGCTGTCGGCGCCGGGGCCGCCGCCTGCTGGTCCTGCAGCTGGCGAAGCTGCAGGACAGTGGCGCGCAACTGCTCGCGCAGCTGGTCGGTCTCGCTGTCGCCGGCCAGGGCGCCGCCGCCGCAGAGCACCAGGGGGATCAGCAGGCCGGCGATGAGAAGGGTGCGGGCCATGGTCAGAACTTGGTGTTGAGTTCGAGCTGAAGGACGTCGATGGCCAGCGGCGGGCCGAACACCTCGGTGGCGCTCAGCCAGCGGCCGGTCAGCCAGGTGTTGTTGGCGATATAGTAGTTGGCCGAGACGAAGTACCCCTTGGCGTTGGTGCCGCCGAGGTGGAAATCGTGGTCGTTGAAGGCGTCCAGCACCGCGTCGGGCTCGATGTATTTGTAGCCGACGGCGACATTCCAGTCTCCCTTGGCGACAGGACGCAGGTACCCGACCGTCGCCTTCACCATCCAGCCGTTGGGCCCACTGCGGTAGGCGCCGGGGGCGCCGTTGGCCGAAATGTCGAAGTTGGTGACGGGCGGGGTGAGCGGGTTGCCCAGGATGGCGGCCGGATCATAGGACAGATTGCGCACATAGTCGGCCTGGAGCTGGCCGCGGGTGGCGCCGAAAAGCGGAATCTCGACCTCGCCGGTGACGTTGACCAGGCGATAGTCGTAGCTCAGACCGACGAACTGCGGCTGGGCGTAGTTGAGCGGACTGCTGGGATTGGGCGCGATGTTGCGGATGAGGAAGAGCGTGTTGCCCTTCTGCATGACGCTGGGCCGGCTGGAGTCGGTCGAGCACTGCTTGATGTTGTTGTAGGTGTCGCAGGCGGCGGACAGGCGGCCCTGAACGTTTTCGTAGCTGTAGAACGACACCGCGCCCTTCGCCGACCAGGACAGGGCGTCAGGCTGGAACTGGACCCCGGCCTGGACCGCATAGAGCCACTTGGTGCTGTCCGCGACCTTCGCCGCGCTGTTGGTGGGGAAGCTGGTCGAGACATAGTCGAGAGGGAAGACCCCTGCGGCCCCGAACACCTTCAGGCCCTGATGCCCCACCGGCGTGCTGGCCACGGCGGTGACGCCATCGAGGTTCAGATTGTCGTCAAACAGAAGGTCGGTGTGCATGAACAGATTGGGCGTTCGACCGAAGCTGATCGCCGACCAGTAGTTCGGCGTCAGGGTGATGTAGGCCTGGTCGAGCCAGATGTTCTTCTTGGTCAGCCCTCCGCCCAGCAGCTGGGTGGTGGACACCGGGCTGTTGTCGGAGCCGGTGGCCAGGCGGACGGTGGCTTTCACGCCGTCGAACACCGTCACGTTCATTCCGAACCGGCCGCGGATGCTCAGCTGGTTGAGGCGGTTGGTGCGGGTGTTGAGGAACGGCAGGCCGTTGGGGTTGGTGTTGGCGTTTATGTCGATTGGGCCGTTGGCGTTGAACGTCGCATAGTCGATGAACGGCGAGATGTTGTTGCTGGAATAGAAGTTGAACTGGTCGCGGAAACGCACGTCGCCGAACCACTGGATCCGGCTGATCCAGTCGGGGAAGGTTCCCGGATTGGCCCAACCCTCGGCCTGGGCCTGGGCCATGACATCCCTCTTGATGTCCTCCTTGATCTGGTTGCGCACCACCAGCGGCACATAGGGCACGCGGATGACGTCGGCCGGCGGCGGCGTGACCGCGGCCAGACCGGGCTGTCCGGCGGCGGCCCGGGCCTGATTGGCCTCGTCCTCGGCCTGCTGGCGCAGGGCGTCGGCCGCGTCCTGGGTGATCACCCCCTGTTTGACCAGAAGGCGGATGAGATTGATCACCATGCTCTCGGACGGCGGCGGCGAGGTCGCCGGGGCCGGGGCGCCGGCGGCGGAGGGGGCCGTGGCCGCCGGGGCGGTGGCGATGGCTTCCGACTGGGCCAGAACCGGACCGGCGACACCGGCGGACGCCGCCAGCGCGAGAATGAGCCGCGCGGCCCCGCCGCGCTGGCGCGGCCCCGGATCCTTCGGCGTCGGGATCATGGTCTTGGTTCCTTTCAACGGAGCCGGCAGGCCGGCGGCGTCGATCTGAGTGGCTCTGGTCATCCGCGCCTCGCGCCCTTGATCTGGACTTCGGTGGGAAAGGGGAAGCGTGCCGGGGGCGGGTCCCGCAGGGGGGGCATGGCGCGCAGGGTGGCTATGATGTCGGCGTCCACGCGGTCGTCGCCGGTGCCGCGGCGGATTTTCGATCGCCTCAGGCGGCCGTCGGGGTCGACCCAGATCGCCACGATGGCGGTGGAGAACAGCTTCTCGATGCGAGCGTCGGACTGGATGGCCTGCTGGATCTCGGCCTTCAGCAGCCGCCGGTAGTTGGCGTCGGCGAAATCCGCGCCGCCGGCCGGACCGTCGCCTTTTCCGGCGTCGACCGAAGAGCCGCCGCCGCGACCTGCGGCGATGCCGAAGGCGTCGCTGCCCGCCTGGGCCGGTCCGTTAATGGTCAGCTGTTTGGGCTGGTTGTCCGCCTTGGGCTGATCCTCCGGCTTGGGCGCGTCCATGGTCTTCTCGGGCGGTGGGGGCTCCTTGGGCGGTGGCGGCGGCGGCGGCGCCGGCGGCGGAGGGGGCAGCAGATTGACCGTCGGCGTCGGCGGCGCCCCCCGGGTGACCCCGGCGATGTTCTGGCTCAGCAGCCAGACTCCGGCCACGAGCGCCACCACGATCGCGCCGCCGATCAGCGGCGCCCGCGAGCGCCGCTTCTTCATTTCCTCCGCTTCGTTCCAGTCGTCGGCCATGGCGCGCGCCCTGTCAGGGCTTCATCCCGAAGCCTTGCCGGTCACCAGACCGACCTTGTTCAGGTCCAGCCGGCGCAGCAGATCGAGGACATCCATCACCTTCTGGTACTGTACGGTGGAGTCGCCGCGCACGACGATCGGGAAGTCCGGCTCGGTCGCCTTGGCTGTGCGCAGGCGGTTCTCCAGGTCCGGCAGGGTGACGGGATAGGCGTCCAGGAACACATCGCCGCTGTTGTTGATGGTGATGGCCTTGGTCTTCGGCTTCGACAGGCTGACCGTCGAACTGGCCTTGGGAAGGTCGATCCGGATGCCCTGCACCGCGGCGGTGGTCATGATGATGAAGATGACCAGCAGCACATAGGCGAGGTCCAGCATCGGGGTGATGTTGATGTCGTCGTAGGGCTTGTCTTCGTCCTGAACCTGCATGGGGCGTTCCTCGGGCGGCGGCCGTTCAGGCCGCGGCGGGACGGTCGGGGTCCCGGTGGAGTTCGGAGATCCGCGTGACGAACTCATCGACGAACACCAGCATGTTGGCCGAGACGTTCTTGTTGCGCAGGAGAATGTAGTTGTAGGCGAACAGGGCCGGGATGGCGACGGCGAGGCCGGCGATGGTGGCCAGAAGCGCCGCCGAAATGCCCGGGGCGATGGCGTTGATGTTCACGTCACCCGCCGCGGCGATGTCGGCGAAGGTGATCATCACCCCCACCACCGTGCCGAGCAGGCCGAGGAACGGACCGCCGGAGATGGCGATGGTCAAAACCACAAGAGCGCTCGACAGCTGCTGGTTCTCGCGAACCAGGCGGGTATTCATCAGTGAGCGGACGACCTCGACGCCTTCCGACGACATCGTGCCCTGGCCGCGTTTGGAGCGGCGGGCCATCTCCTGGGCGCCGGCGTGATAGATGCGGTAGAGCGAGGAGTCCTCGAACCGGTGGGGATTGATCTGGGCGTCCAGCGCGACCGGATCGCCGCCATGCTCGTGGAAAAAATGCAGGAATGCGCCGTTGGTCTTGTCGACGAGGTTGACGTAGGCGATCTTGGCGTAGGTCACCCACCAGGACCCCACCGCCAGCACGCCCAGCAGGGCGATGATGAACCAGGCCGGCGCGTCGACATGGGTGACGATCAGACCCAGAGTTCCGAAACCGATCCCGGCCTGCTTCTGGTCCTCGCCATAGGCCAGCAGCCGCGACTCGGCGCCCTGTGTTGAGGCGTCCACCAGGACGGCCGTGCCGGAGCGGGCGACTTTGGAGAAGCGCGCCTCGTCGAGGCTGCCGACGAAGGCGGTAAGGTCGGAGGGGCTCGCCGGGTCGGCGCCCAGCGAGGCGCCGCCGCTGGTGGCGGGCAGGGCGCCGGCGCCGGAGGCGGCGACGTGGCCGTTGACGTACAGCATCAGGGTCTTGCCATCGGCGGTGACCGCCAGATGGGTCCACTGGCCGGCGGCCACGGCCTGGGGGGCGGTCAATCGCGTGACCCCGGTCCCGCCATGAGTCTCGACGAACGGCACCCCCTGGTCGAGGCCAAGGATCAGGGCCGAGGCGCCATCGCGCCGGACGAGAATCGCCGCCCGGGGCTGCGGCGCGGCGCTCTTGGCCCAGGCGCTGAAGGTGAACGGCGCGCCGGCCGTCAGGGCCAGCGCCGGCGACGCCGGGATCGACACCCCGCCCGCGCCGCTGAACTTGCCGCCCTTGCCGATGATGGAGGCTTCATCCACCCCGGCCAGGCTGCTCAGCGCCGTCACGTGGTTGGCCGTGCGGTCGACCGGCGGCGCGCCGGCCGGGCCGTCGAAATGATAGACAAGCGCATAGTCCGGATCGAAGGTCGCCGCGGCGTCGGCCGCGGGCGTGGCCTTCTTGTCCCCATAGTACATCCAGATCTTCTTGGTCGTCCCGACGGGGAACTGCGGCACGTCCACCCACACCGCCGCCACGCCCAGCAGGGGGTCGAACGACTCCACGTGGAAGGCCAGGGGCGTCTTGTCGTCCTCGGCCACGAAGCGCAGGTCATCGCCCTTCTCGGAGGCGTCGGCGAACTTGAAGTTGCCGGTGTGCAGGCGGACCAGAACGGCGACGCGCCCGGCCGGCTGCAGGATGGCGCCGCCCTTGGACGAGGCGTCCAGGGTGATCTCCTTGCGATAGGGCCAGTCCTTCTGCCACCAGGCGTTGGCGGCGGCCGGTATGGCCGTGACGGCCAGGACGAGCACCATGAGCAGCGATCGCATCGTTCCGTTCCCCCGGGATGGCTTGGCGCCCATTTCAGAAATCCGATTTCAGGCTGAAGGTGGCGCGAGGCCGGTCGACGTGCGTGGCCGCTCCGGCGATCAGCGGCGCCGCCAGCGCCACCTCGCCCTTGAGGTGGCGCAGAAGTTCCACCCGCAGGCCGGCGCCGGCGCTGGCCAGGCTGAACATGTCGGTCTGGGACGGCAGCGGGTCGAGCACCCGCAGCACGGCGCCATCGACGAAGACGAAGGCGCGCACCGTGCCGAAGAGGCCGCCGAGCCTCGGCGACAGAGGCGGCGAAACGACTTCCATCGCGCCGGAGAGACCCTCATCGCCGACCGCCTCCGACTGCAGATAGCCGCGCACCGACGACATGCCGCCGGCGGCGAACTGTTCGCTGGACACCAGCGGCTGGTCGGCGAGCTGGCCGCTCAGCCTGGCCGAGGCCAGAAAACCGTGCGGCAAGGTCTCGGTCTGGGTGATGTCGAGGTTCAGGCGAACGAAGTCCGGCCGCGCGTTGGCCCGCTTGTTCTCGAAGGCGGCGGTATTGCTGCCCAGGCCGGCGATCCCGGCGGTCACACCCAGGGACGCCTTGGTAGTGGCGCGGGTGCCGTCCCTTTGCAGGGTATAGGTCGCGGTGACCGGCCAGTAGTGAATGGCGTCGGTGCTCGTGGCGCTGGTGGGGGCGATAGCCTCGTCGAAATTCTTGAAGTCGAAGCCCAGGCTCAGCGATTGGGTGAGGTTGCCTAGGTGGGGCAACTGGTCGATCGCCCGCACGCCGACGGCGTAGCCCTTGCCCAGGACGTTGGTCCCGCCCAGCGAGGCCACATCGCTGTTGGAATGATAGCCGAACACCAGCACGCTGAAGGGCGTATGCCAGACCGGTGCGAGGTAGGATCCGGCGAAGATCTCGGACTGATTGCGGTTGGTCGGCGCCACCGAATAGGTGAACGATGCGCTGTGTCCCATCTGCCAGAGATTGTCGTAGCGCAGCGTTCCACTCACGCGCAGCGGGTCGGTGTTCTGGTTGTGGTCGTTGGTCAGTTCGATGCTGGCGTGCACCGGCGCGCTGTCGGTCACCTTCAGGTCGACATCGACGGTGCCCGGCGTGCGGCCGGCGTGCACCAGGGGTTCGACGCGTCGCCCGGGCAGCCGGTTCAGTTCGGTGATCTGCTGTCCCGCCAGGGTGATGTTGGGAGCCTGGCCCTCCTGCAGGGCCGGCGCCTCCCGTCGGATCACCTCGGGGGAATAGAAGCGAGAGCCGGTGACCTTCAGCCGGCCGATCGGGGTCTCGGCGACCCTGAGCCTGACGATGTTTTCAATCCGTGTACTGACCACCTGGGCCGGGAAGTCGACGACGACCGTCTGGTAGCCATGGGCCTGATAGGCCTTCTGCAGGGCCTCCACCGCCCGGTCGATGTCCGCGCGGCTGCGCTCGGGACCGAGGAAGGGATAGACGGCGGCTTCCACCTCGGCCTGCTCGATCAGCTTGACGCCGGCGACGTCGAAGGCGCCGATAAAGAAGGTCTGGTTGTCCTGCGGCGCCGCGCGCGGCGGTTCAGCCCACGCTCTCGCCGGCGCGACGCCGTATGCGCCGACGCACAGCATCACCGTCCCTGAGGCGAGGGCGGAGGCGACCGGGCGTGAAATGCACATCGACCCCCCGACCATGCGGTGTTGAGAGACAGCGATACCGGGGCCGACGGCGCCCTGCCCGGGGCATAGCCCAGCCGCCGGAGCCGATCAAGTTCAGCGATCGCCGAAGCTTCCGAAATAGACGCACAAGGGCTAAATATTGCTTGATGAAAACATATATGACGAAAATAATACAGAATAGATAGAACTTTAGCGAAATCGACCGAAGCGGGCCCCGCCTCGCAATATTCGCCCCAATGGAGGTCGCATCCGGTACACCCGGGCGCGGCGATGTGGCTGTCTCAGAAATGCGCCGCGACCTGTTCAAAAAAACCATCCGGCGTAAAGCCCCGAAAATGCACTATAAAAATGCATCTTCGTCCATCGGGGCCTCGTCCTTCGCCAGCCGCCGCCGCGAATCGTCATCGATTCGTTACGAAGCGGGGGCATAGCCAACATCAGAGGGGCCTGTGGGCTTCTGGACGGCGGCGGCAGGGGGGGGCGTTGAAGCGTCAAGCGTCGACATCACCGCTGCACGCCGGCGAAAGTGTATATAGTCCGACAAGTTAAATAAAAATTTTGGAAAGCGGCGGGTCGGTGAGTCTACCGGCGCGCCAAAGGTCACGGAAAACTGATCACCGGATGCGGATCCGGGATGCCCGGCGGCCATCTCTGGTCGCGCCGGGGTCCGGCAGCCGCCGTCGGATCAGCGCTCCGCGTTTCGCCGCGATCTCGCTCATCCGGGCGGGACCGCAACACGCCATCCACCAACCCCGTCACAACCCAGGGACACCACCGAACATGACCAAGACCAAACTCCTGACGGGGGCCTCCGCCCTCGTCGCGGCCAGCCTGGCTTTCGCCGGCGTCGCCCAGGCGACCGTCGCCAGCACCAGCATCTACGGCGGCGGCTCGTCGCTCGTCGCCCCTTACATCCGCGAAGCGGGCGACTGCTACGGCGTCCAGGTGCCGCTGGTCAGCCAGGGCACGGTGCTCACGGGCGCGACCGCCAACGAGACGACCAAGACCTATCCGCTGTTCGTCTCGCCGGGCAATGTGGCCCTGACCTGCGCCGGCGGCGGGCTGAACCCGAGCGTGACGGTCAACTACATCAGCGCCGGCTCGGGTCCCGGCATCGCGGCCTTCTACGGCCACGACGCGGCCACCTTCTGGGGCGACACGGTTCCCGGAACCACGCCCAGCCCCTACCCCACCGTGACCTACGCCGCCTCCGACGCCGGTCTGTCGGCCACGGACGTGGACATCTACAACAACGGGGGCACTGAAGGCTCCGGCGCCAACACCGCCGTCGTCGTCGCCCCCAACGTCACGCCGGGTGCGGGCCAGTACGTCAACCCGCGGCAGGCCTACGGAGCGATGATCCAGATCCCGCTGCTGGTGGCCCCGGTCGACCTGGCCTATTCGTCGGTCTACAAGGCCGTCGCCGACGGCTCCGGCAATGTCGCCGCCTACAAGTTCAACCTGAAGAAGAAGAACGCCGACGGCAGCGGCGGCCTGGTTCTCGACGTGCCCACCGTCTGCGCCATCTTCAATGGCCAGATCACCAACTGGAACGACCCGGCCCTGAAGGCGCTCAACGGCGGTCTCAGCCTGATGGATCCGACCGACCCGGTCGGCGCCGCCGGCTGGACGGCGACCGGCCTGCCGATCGAGATGGTCGGCCGCTCGGACAGCTCGGGCACCACCTCGATCTTCTACCGCGCCCTGGCGGCCCAGTGCTCCGGGACCTATACCGAAGGCGGTCACAGCATCACCTACGCCAACGCCTACGGGACGGCCGGCGGCAAGACCCTGCCGACCGGCCTGGTTGGCAACACCTACTCTTCCAGCAATCCGAACAACGGCCCCACGGCGGTCGCCGCCGTCCTGGGCAAGTACACCGTGGCCAAGGGCAGCGGCGCCGTCGCCAAGTACCTGAGCTTCCCGGTCCAGAGCGTCGACGCCACCCACCTGACGTCCTATCCGCCGGCGGGCTCGACCTATACCCAGGGCCGTCTCGGCTACCTCGGCCCCGACTTCGTTCTTCCGCACGTGACGGTGACCACCGCCAACACCTACGGCCTGAACATCGTCGATATCAAGGTCGGTACGACGCTGATCGAGCCCACCCCGGGTAACGCCCTGAAGGCCTTCTCCGCCGCGGTCACCCTGCCGCCGCAATCCACCTCCATCGGCGCCTACACCACCACGGTGGCGTCGATCGCCCCGGCCTCCCACGGCAACCGCAACGCGCCGCAGGACTGGGTCGAGCCGATCTCCACCACCGAGGTGCTCAGCGACGGGTTCTCGGGTGCGACCCCGCTGGCCAACCCCACGGCCGCCGGCGCCTATCCCTTCGTCGGCACCACCGACGGCTTCGTCTACACGTGCTACTCTGACGCGACTGTGGCGGCCCAGGTGAAGGCGTTCTTCAACTACTACCTGACCAACAAAACCATCAACACGAGCAACACCGGCCTGATCGCCGAAGCCGGTTTCGGCCCCCTGCCGAGCGCCTGGACCAAGGCGATCAACCAGACCTTCTTCACCCCGACCACGAAGGGGACGGCGCCGGTCCTGGCGACCGACGCCCTGAACCTGAACATCCTGCAGGCCGGATCCGGCCCGGTCTCCGGGACGGGTTCCCAGTGCAAGGCGATCACCCCGGGCGCCTGATCGGCATCCGACGGTTCTCGCAGACCTGAAGGACGGCCCCGGCGCAAGCCGGGGCCGTTTTCTTTGGCGAGGCCGGGTGCGCATTCGCTCACGGTGCTATGGTCCCGGGTTGACGGGTTCAAGGTCAGCCGTTCGGGAGCCGCGCCTGAAAGTTATCCTGCCCACCCTGCTGGCCATCGCCGCCGCCGTTCCCGGGGGGTTTGCGGCGTCTGCCATCGCCCGCGCCTACGCTCCCGCTGTCTGGTCGGACCTGCGCATCTGGGTTCCGGCGGCCGTCTTGGCCGCTTTCGTCTGGGCGGGCCTGGTGGCGGCGCCCTGGCCGGTCCTGGCCGCCAGCCTGGCGCTGGGCTTGACCCTCGTCTGTCTAGCGGTCGTGGATGTCAGCTGCTTCCGACTACCCGACGCCCTGACCCTGCCCCTGGTCGTCGGCGGGCTTGCGATGGCGGTCGTCCTGCCGGGCGCGCCCCTCGGCGACCACCTCGTCGGCGCCGGCCTCGGCTGGGGCGCCCTGACCGTCCTGGCCTGGGGCTACCGGCGCTGGCGCGGGGTCGCCGGCATCGGCCAGGGCGACGCCAAGCTTCTGGGGGCGGCCGGCGCCTGGCTGGGCTGGGCGGCCCTGCCGTCGGTGCTGCTGCTGGCCTGTCTGGCCGCCTTCCTCTGGGTGGGTCTGGTCGCCCTGCGCCGGGGCCGCGCCGCCGCCGCCGGGCGGATCGCCTTCGGCGCGCCGCTGTGCCTGGCGTTCTGGGTGGTCTGGCTGCACGGGTCGCTGGCCATCTGACGCCTGCGGCTACTCCAGGTAGCGCACCCAGTAGGGCCGGGCCCTGTCGCCGGTCATCTCGATGATTTCGGTCCTGTGGGTCCGCGCGCCGTCGCGGTCTCTGGCGACGACCCGGATGGTCAGGGTGCGGCCGATGAAATGATCGTCCGGGGCGAGATCCTGGTCGAGGGAGCCAGCGGCCGCAGGTGTATCCGCCGCCAGGGCTTCGGGGTCCTGCACAACATCGGCGCTCATCGTCGCCCTGGCCAGCAGGCTGGCGTGTTCGGGAATGAAGGGGCCGCTCTCCTCGAAAAACACCGTCACCGCGGGGGCGATGCGGGCGAAGGTGGCCGGGTCCAAGTCCTTCAGGCCGCCGAGCTCCCCCACGGTGCGAAAGGGACCGTGGCGCACGGGTGGGCCGGGCGGCGGGGCGAGAAGCGACCTTGTGGCGTCCGGCGCCGTGGTGTCCTCGGTCTGCCAGTCGCGGAACTCGCCGACCAGGGCGTCCAGCCGCTCGCCGGTCGCCCCCGCTCCGGCGAACAGGGCCCGGGCCTGGCCGTCGTTGAGCGACCCCAGCGGCGCCTTGCCCCGCTCGTCCTCCACGGTGATGGTCAGATCGACCCCGTCGAACTGCAGCCGCCGCGGCCGTCCGTCGATCGACCAGCGCGCGCCGCGGTCGTCGGCGGCCAGGCCATGAACGGCCAGGGCGAGCCCCGCTTCGGCGGCGGCCGCCAGCCGGGCCTGCTGCATCCGTCCGGCGACCAGGGCCACGGCCCCCTGGTTTGCCGCCAGCACCTGGAACGCCAGATAGGCGAAGGCGGCCACCGCCGTCACCGCCGCCAGCAGCGCGTAGCCGTCATCCCTGCCGGCGGCCGGAGGGTTCGCCCCCGCTGGCAAGCCGCCGCCACGGCGTTCCACGATCATCCGCGCCTAGGGCCCGTGACGCGAGGGCGGCGGCGCGCCCAGATGGATCTTCTCGCGCAGTTCCTCGGTCACCGCGCGGGCGTCCACGGGCGTGCGCACCACCCTGGGTGTCAGCAGCACCACAAGCTCGGTCCGGACCAGGGCGCCGGTGGTGTCGCCGAAGGCGTGGCCGAGGATAGGGATGCGGCCCAGCAGCGGAATGGTCGATCGTCCCTTGGTCACCTGGTTCTTGATCAGGCCTCCGAGGGCCACCGTCTCGCCGTCCTGCACAGCCACCGAGGTGGAGATCTTGCGCTGCTCGATCGTCGGCGAGCTGATCGACGAACTGGTCGTCCCCAGCACGTCGCTGACCTCCTGGGCGATGTCGAGCAGGACCAGGCCGCCGCTGTTCACCCGCGGCGTCACCTTCAGGATGATGCCGGTGTCGCGGTACTCGATGGCGTTGACGATCGGCGCGCCGCTGGAGATGGTGCTCACCGCCGAACCGGTCGAGATCGGCACCTGGTCGCCCACCTCTATGGTGGCGGTGTGGTTGTTGAGCACCATCAGCTTGGGCGCCGACAGCACCGTCACATCCGTCACCTTGGCCAGGGCGTTGAGCGTCGCGCTGAAGCCGTTGCCCTGGTAGAGGAACGACAGGCCGGGAAAGGTCTGCAGCGGCCCCGGATTGACGGTGGTGACCGCCCCGGTCGTCGGGTTGGTGATCGCCGTCTGCGCGCCCTGGCTGAACGCGCCGCCCAGGCGGCCGGTCTGGAACGCCCACTGGATCCCGTAACGCAGGTCGTGGTTGAGGGTCACCTCGCTGATCGACGCCTCGATCATCACCTGCAGAGGCGGCACGTCCAGCTTGCCCAGGGCGTCGCTGATCAGGGCGTAGTCGCGGGGCGTGGAAAACACCACGATGGCGTTGTTGGTCTCGTCGGCGGTGATCGTCGTGGCCGGGCCGCCCTGGCCGTTCGACCCCGGCTCGGCCTCGTTTCGCGACAGGCCTACACCGGTCCGTGGCTGCGGCCCGGCCATCAGCCCGCCGGGCTGCCGGGGCGGCAGGGTCACCGGGCTGGGGGCGCTGTGGTCGCTCAGGCTGGTGGCGTCGGTGTCGGTTCCTGTGGCGCCGGTTCCGGCGTTGCCGAACGCCGAATTGAGCACCTTGGCCAGATCTGACGCCCGGCCGTTCTGCACGTGATAGACGAACACGCGCCGTTGCGCGCCCTCGCCCTCGCGGTCGAGAATCTCGACGAACCGCCGGGTGTCGTCCAGATATTGCGGCTGGGCGGTGATGGCCAGGATGCCGTTGAGCCGGTCCATGGCGATCAATCGCACAAGTCCCGCCGACGGCGAGCCAGGGGCGTTAAGCAGCTTTTCCAGCTCCGGCGCGATCAGCCGCGCGTCTGTCCGCTGCGGCACGAAGAGGGCGAAGGACATGCCCCGCAGCCAGTCCACGTCGAACTGCGCCACGAGTTCGCGCAGGGCCCGGCGCTGGGTGCTGTTTCCCGAAACGATCAGCACATTGCGCGCCGGGTCCTGAACGGAGATCGCTCCGGGCACCAGCGGATCGAGAAGCTTGCGCATCTCCTCGGCGTTGACGAACTTCAGTGGCAGGGTTTCGTTGCCGTAGCCGATGTCGTCAGGACCCACCGCCGGCGCCTCGCCGCGGGCCGTGGCGGCCGGCAGGATGGCGAAGCCGCCGCCCCGCCGCGCCAGAACCAGATTGGCCCCTGTCAGGGCCTGTTCGAACACGCCCAGCACGTCGGCGCGGCGGATTGGACGGGCGGTCTGGACCGTGACCGGGGTGTGCAGCGCCGGATCGATGGTGAACGGGGCCTGCAGCGTGTCGCCCAGCACCGCCCTGGCGACGGCCTGAACATCCACGCCGGGAAAGTTCAGGCTGATGTCCCCGCCGGGCAGGACCTGCACCGGTCCGGGCGGCGAGGGCCGCGTCGGCGGGGTCCCGCGCAGGATTGTCGTGCGCACCTGACGGCTTTCCAGCGGCGGGGCGGCGTCGCCGGACGGCTGGGCCGGGGCGGTTCCTGCGGCCAGGATCAGCAGAAAGCCGGCGACGGTCGGAGCGATGGGGCGTGTCACTGGTCGTCGCCCTTGGTCGCCGCCGCATCGGCGGCGGCGATCGCCAGGGCTGGCGCCCCGATGACCAGAGCCCGCCGCATGCCGTTTCGCTCGAAGGTCAGCTTCAGGCGGTCGATGCCCACCAGCCGCCAGCCTTCCAGGTCGTCACCCGGCTTCAGGCTCTTCACCGTTCCGCCCGGAGCCGAGACGACCGCCGTGGCGACCCGGCGGCCGGTCACGGCTCCGAGAGCGGCATAGCCCGCCAGGGTGCCCCCGCCGGTGTCTTTGGCGCCGTCGGCGGCCCCGGGGTGGCGGTCGGGTGCGAACAGGGGCGAGGTAAGGATGGCGGCGTACTCCGGAACGGGGGCAATGGTGACCGGACGGGTCCGGCGGGCGGCCAGCCCCAAGGCGGCGTCCTGTGGCGGGCTTCCCGCCGGCAGAACGATCTGCAGGCCGAGGATCAGCACCAGCGCCCCGCAGGCGATGAGGGGCGCGACACGATCGTCAAGGACGACCCTTGACCGGCCGCCAGGCGGCGGAGAGCTCGAGCCGGACGTCGAGGGGCGCAAGGCGTCCCGCGGCGAGCGATCGGTCCGCCGTGACGGCGAAATAGTCGACAACGACATAGGCGTCCTCGCTTTGGAGACGTTTGATCGTCTCATACAGCTGTGAGAGCGTGAGTGTGAGGTCGGCGCGCAGTTTCACCGCCCCGGCCGGCGCTTCGGCCTGCAGATCCTCCACCCCGGTGATGGCGAAACCGCCCTCCGTGGCCAGGCGTTGCAGCCGCTCCTTCAGCGCTTCGGCCGCCAGGGCCTGGCTGGGCGCGCTCAGGGCGAAGCGTGGGGCGTTGCGGCGCTGCGCCTCGGCGGCCGCCCGCAGGGCCGGCAGGGAGCTGATCAGCCGTTGGTTGCGCTGATACGCCGCCTGCAGGTCCCGCCGCTCCTGGGCGCGGTCGAGAAATCCGCCGGCCAGTGGCCCGATCAGGACCAGCCAGACGACGCCGATGGCCAGGACCAGCAGTCCGAGGGCGACCAGTCGCCGTTCCCGAGGCGTGAGGGGCTTCATGGCCGCTGTCCCGGGCGGGCGTCGGCGGTAAGATCGAAGGGCCGTATGGCCGCCGTGGCCGAACAGGTCTCGGCGGCCAGCAGGCGCGCGTTGGTGAAAGACCCCGAGCCACGCACCGCCGCGGCCATGTCGATGTCCTGGCGACGGAAGCCGACCAGCCGCAGCGTCTGGCCGTTCCACTCCATGTGCTGCACCCACGCGCCCGGCGGCGTGGCCTGGGTGAGGGTGTTGAGCAGGCGCAGGGGATCGCCGCGGACGCCCCGGGCGATCAGATCCCGCCTCAGGGCGTCCTCGCCCTCGACGCGTCGGCGAAGGCGCCGCACCGCCTCGACCGCAGGCTGCTGGGCGTCCACCGAGGCCTGCAGGCGGGAGACGTCGAGCATGTCGCGGCCGACCAGAACCCCCAGATTGACCAGGATCAGGGCGACCGCCGCCGCCCAGGCATAGAGTCGGCCGCGGCTGCCTGCGACCGCGCCGGAGGCGGCGAGGGCCTGCGGCAGGAAGTCGAAACACGGAGCCCCGCCGCTGTCCGGGCGCAGGGACATGGCTGACGGCGCCACGCCGTCAGCCCGGGCCTGGGTCAGCACAAGGGCCGCATCCGCCCGCGGCAGGATACCCAGCATCACGCCCTGGCGTCCGTCGCCGCCGTCCCGGTCGATCACCTGCAGGTCGAAATGGATCAGCTCCGGCGCAAGCGGCGACAGGCGGTCGATGTCGAGACTCAGCATCCGCCGCACGTCCGCCGCGGGCATGGGCGGAACGCGAATCTCGCGCACCAGCACCAGGTCCGGTGGCAGCATCAGGCCGACCCGGACGCCGGGGTCGCGCGGCGTCGGCGCGCCCTCGAGCGGCACGCCGTCCTTCCACACCCGCCAGCCGCCGGCCGGTCTCGGCTCGATCCAGGTCCGCGGCCGCGACGACAGCCGCGCGCGCCAGCCGGCCGGGAGCATCGCCGACAGCTCGTCGACCCACCAGCCCAGCCCCTGCCGCGCCAGGGCGGCCAGGGACGCCATGTCCATCTCGGAATTGAGCAGTTCCTGCAGGGTCATGCGCGGCCCTTGCAGCGATGGCTGATGGTGTTGAGCAGACAGGCCGAGTCGATGGTCGCCGCCGGCCGGACGATGAGGTCGGGCCACTGGCGAGCATCGCCGGGCTCGAAGGTCAGCCGCACGCGGATCGCTTCGGGCAGACTGGTCCTGTCCCGCCAGACGCTCTGCCAGCGGCGGCCGGCCACCCCGGATCCAAAGTAGCCGACATCCAGCCCTCGCACGCCGCTCAACAGCACCTGCCGGTCGCCGACCGCGCGGTCGGCGGGCTCCGCATCGCTGGTGGAGGTCAGCACCAGTTCACCGGCGGTGTCCAGGCCGAGGGTGTAGCGGCGCAGGGGCGCCGGCCGGCGTGAAGCCGGAGGGTCAGCCAGGAACACCACGCCCTGGTCGGTTCCCCGAAAATCGATATAGGGCGGGTTCTCGTCGTAGAGCGTCTGGGGAAAGGTCTGCTCGAGCCGGTCGCGCAGGGTGGTCTGGGCGGCGTCCAGGGTCTCCCCCACAGCCTCTCGACTGTCCATGTGCTCCCAGACCCGGCGACCGGTGGTGACGCCGGCCATCAGCATCAGTCCGATCATGCTGACCACCACCAGGCTGGCCAGGGCCTCCACCAGGGCGAAGCCGCCCTCAAGGTCGCGGTGACGAAGGGCGTTGGTCATCCGGCGGGCGGACCCAGCCGCAGGGTCTCGAGCCTGGCCACGTCGGCGCCGCCCGCCCGGGGCTGCACGGCGACCGACACCCGCCACAGGGCGCCCACCGCGCGGGCCTCGACCCCGTCGGCGTAGGGAGACACCCGCACGCGCCAGATGAGGTCGCCCGACAGTCCGGCGGTCTCGCCGGATTGCAGGGGAATTTCCGCGCCCACGGCCGCCATCTCCGATTGTGCGACCAGCAGGCCGGCTCGGCGGACTTCGGCGGCGCGGGTGCGCGCGGCGCTGTCGGCGATCACCTGGAAAGTGCCCCCCAGGGCCATGGCGACGATCGCCGCGGCGATGATCGACTCGACGAACACCGAGCCGGCGTCGTCGGACCTGCTCTCGGTGGCCGCGCCCATCAGCCCGGCCCGACGGCCACGGCGCCCGCCGGCGCGCTGACAATGACGGCGATCGCCCGTCTCCCGCCACTCACCCACACAAGACCGCCGGAGGACGAGCCATCGCCGAAGAAGGCGATCCGGCCGGTGCTGGTCGAGAGGGTCACGCCCGGCGGCGCGGGCACGGGTATGCCGCCCGGCTCGCCATAGGCGCGGCCGTCGGCGGCGACGGTGAAGATCACCGGTGCGTCGTGGCGAAGCGCCTCCGCGCGCGACTGGCGCAACCGCGCCGCCACCGCCGAGACGGTCTGCCGCTGGGCCAGGGTCAGCAGGCCCTGTTGCATCCTGGGAAAGCCGATCATCGCCACCAGGGCGGTGATCGCCACCACCGCCAGGGCCTCGACAAGCGTTGTTCCGGCCTGGGCTGACGGCGCGGCGTCGTCACCAGTTGCCGACATCGGCCGCCTCGCCGGTCCCGCCCTCAGCCTTGTCCGAGCCGAGGCTGTAGACATCGGCCTCGCCATGCTTGCCCGGGATGCGATAGAGGTAGGGCGTCCCCCACGGGTCGTTCAGGGCCGCCGCCTTCTGTAGATAGGGTCCGTTCCAGCCCGGCGCGGTGGCCGGCGCCGTCACCAGAGCGTTGAGGCCCTCCTCCTGGGTCGGGAATCGTCCGACATCGAGCCGGAACAGCTGCAGGGCGGCGTCGACGTTCTGGATCTGCACCTTGGCGGTCTGGGTGCGCGACGTGCCCAGATATTTCAGCACCTGTGGGGCGATGATCGCCGCCAGCAGGCCCATGATGGCCAGCACCACCAGCATTTCCAGCAGGGTGAACCCGCCGTCGTCCCGGCGCCGCTGCAGCCATTGCGGTCTTGAGAAGGTCTTCATGGGGACAGCGCCAGATCGTTGAAACCGAGGATGGCCGACATGATCGAGGCGATCACCGTGGCGACCACGCCGCCCATGATCACCGTGATGGCCGGGGTGATTATGCCGATCATCCGCTGGATCGTCGAGCGCACCGTTCGGTCGAGCACATCGGCCAGCCGGCCAAGCATCAGACCCAGCCGGGCGGTCTCCTCGCCGGTGCGCAGGAAGCTCAGGGCCATGGGTGGAAAGACGCCACTGGCGGCCAGCGGGCCGTATAGGCCGCCGCCTTCCTTCAGGCCGGCCGCCACCTTCGCGACGGCGGCCGACATGTGGCTGTTTGCCACCGAACGCTGGGCGATTCCCAGGGCCGTCGGCAGGGGAACGCCGCCCTCCACCAGGCTGCCGAGGGTTCGGGCGAAGGCGGCGGTTTCGGCGTTGACGATCAGCGGGCCGAGTTGCGGAACGCCCAGGACGAAGCGATCGAACGCCAGGCGCACCGACGGTCGTCGCAGCCACTGGCGCACGCCGAACGCCGCTGCGATGATCACACCCAGGCCGATCAGGCCATAGGCGCGCACGCCTTCGCTGGCGCCCATGACCAGGCGCGTGGCCAGGGGAAGCTTGCCGTGGGCGCCCTCGAAGAGCACCTCGAACTGCGGCACCACCACCAGCAGCATCACCAGGATGACGCTCGAGGCCACCACCATCAGCATGCCCGGATAGACCAGGGACGAGACCACGGTCTGGCGCAGGGCCTCGGCCCGATCAAGGCTTTCGGACAGCCGCGCCAGGGCCGCTCCCAGCCGGCCGTCGGCCTCGCCGGCCTCGCACATCGCCGAGGCCATGGGCGGGAACAGGCCCTTCGATTCGGTCATCGCCAGCGACAGGGCGGCTCCCTCCTTCACCCGGCCGTGAATCTTCGCGAAGGCGGCCTTGACCCCGGCGTGAGGTATGTTCTCCACACACACCGCCAGGGCCCGGTCCAGGGCCAGCCCGGCTTCCAGCAATACGGCCAGTTCGCCCATGGCGTTGACCACGGCCTGCCGCGTCTGGCCGTTGGCCCGCACCGCCGCCTCCGGCCTCGCCGCGCCGGACGCGGCCACCGTCTCGATGGGCAGCAGACCCAGCCGCCGCAGCTGGGCGATGACGTCCTCGCGGGACTCGCCGTCCAGGGCGCCGCTGCGGATGGCCCCGGAGGGCGTGGCGGCGCGATAGCGGAACGTCGCCATGTTCAGCCCTCCCGCGTCACGCGGAGGACTTCGTCCAGGGTGGTCAGGCCGGCGCGGGCCTTGACCAGACCGTCCTCCAGCATGGTGCGCAGCCCGGCTGCGGCCTGGATGTCCCGGGCCTCGGCCCGGGCCAGAACCAGCCGCTCGGTCTCAGCGTCGGTGATCAGCAGCTCCAGCAGGGCGATGCGGCCCTTGAAACCCGCCCCGCCGCAGTCATCGCAGCCCACCGGCCGCCACAGATGCTGCAGGCCGGTCGGATTGACGCCCAGGGCCTTGAAGGTCTCCGGCGTGGGCGAGAACGGCTCGCGGCAGTGGGGACACAGCCGCCGCACCAGTCGCTGCGCGAGCACGGCGTTCAGGGTCGAGGTGATCAGGAACGGCTCGACGCCCATGTCCAGCAGGCGCGTCACCGCCGCGGCCGCGCCGTTGGTGTGCAGGGTCGACAGAATCGTGTGTCCGGTCAGGGCCGCCTGCACGGCCACCTGGGCGGTTTCCAGGTCGCGGATTTCGCCCACCATCATCACGTCGGGGTCCTGGCGAAGGAACGAGCGAAGGGCCGACGCGAAGGTCAGGCCGATCTGGGGCGCCACCTGCGTCTGGTTGATCCCCGCCAGGCGGTATTCGATGGGATCCTCGATGGTCAGGATCTTGCGCTCGGCCGTGTTCATCGCCGCCAGCGCCGCATAGAGCGTGGTGGTCTTGCCGCTGCCGGTGGGGCCGGTGACCAGCACGATGCCGTGCGGCTGGCGCAGCACCCGCAGGAACCGCGCCAGGGTGTCGGCGTCGAAACCCAGGGACTCGAAATCCAGCGGCAGGTTCGAGCGGTCGAGAATGCGCATCACCACGCTCTCGCCGTGGATCGTCGGCGCGGTGGCCACCCGCAGGTCGATCTCGTGGCCTCGCACCGCCAGGCGCAGGCGGCCGTCCTGCGGCAGGCGCCGCTCGGCGATGTTCAGGCCCGCCATCACCTTGATGCGCGAGACGAAGGCCGCCTTGAGATGCGGGGGCAGGGGGTCCTCGTCACGCAGAGCGCCGTCGATCCGCAGGCGGATCTTCAGGGAATCCTCGCTGGGCTCGATGTGGATGTCCGAGGCCTGGGCCTCCACGGCCCGGCCGATCAGGGCGTTGACCGCCCGCACCACCGGGGCGTCGCTGGAAAGGTCCTTCAGGCGCTCCACATCGGCCTCGTCGGCGCCGCCGGCCTCGCCGGGCCCGGCCAGGGCCTCGGGGTAGAGCCTGTCGAGGGCGATCTCCAGGTCACCCGAGCGGGCCACCAGGGGCACGACAGGGCGCTTCAGGGCGAAGGCCAGGGCGTGGCGCGTGTCGGTGGACAGCGGATCGACGAAGGCCACCTCGACGGCCGCCCCGGTGTCGCGCAGGGGCACGGCGCGGGCGTCCCGCAGGAAGCGCGGCGACAGGCGGTCCGCCGCCAGGGCCTCCGCGGGGAAGTCAGCGGCGATGGCGATCCTCAGCCCCGCCGCCTCGGCGATGGCCGCCGCCAGCGCCTGCTCGCTGACCATGCCCAGGCGGGTGAGCACCGTGTCGAGCGGCTCTCCGGTCTCTTCCTGCACCAGGCGCGCCCGGGCCAGGGTGTCCGCCGGCGCCAAGCCGCGCTCCAGCACCAGCTGATCAAGCGTAAAGCCGGGGCGCCGGGTGGTCCCGGCGGCGGAACTGCTGGCGCCGTCAGCCAAGGGGAAGACCACTCCGATCCCGGGAAAAGGGCCGCAAAGCCATGACCGTATCCTCGTCGCCGGCCACGCCGACGATGGCGCCCCCAGGACAGCGCGACCTTCGCCTACGCGTGGTCGTTGTCAATCCTGTGACGGTCGGGCGCCGCGGGAAGTCGTGCTTGCCACACTCCAACAATTCCACGATACTGGAAATATGGAATCAAACGACGCCGTCAGACGCCTGTCCGCTCTCGCCCAGGACTCCCGTCTCGCCGTCTTCCGTCTGCTGGTCAGGGCCGGACCGGAGGGCATGGCGGCCGGCGACATCGCCCGCGGCCTGGGACTGGCCCCCAACACCCTCTCGGCCCAGCTCACGGTCCTGGCCAACGCCGGCCTGATCCGCAGCCGCCGCGACGGCCGCTCGATCGTCTACGCCGCCGACTACGACGCCATGAGCGCCTTGCTGGTCTTCCTGATGGACGACTGCTGCCAGGGGCGGCCGGAGGTCTGTGCTCCCGTGGCCGACCTCACGGCCCGCATCGCCTGCTGTGAACAACCCCGGGGAGCCCTGTCATGAAACGCCTGCACGTCCATGTGGCGGTCGAGGACCTTCACAAATCCACCGCCTTCTACGCCACCCTGTTCGGAGTCGCCCCGACCGTGGTGAAGGAAGACTACGCCAAGTGGATGCTCGACGATCCGCGCGTGAACTTCGCCATCTCGACACTCGGCGACTCGCCCGGGCTCGATCACCTCGGCATTCAGGTCGAGGACGCCGGCGAGCTTTCCGAAATCGCCAGTCGCCTCAACGCCGCGGGCGCCAGAACCGTGCAGGAAGTCGCGGCGATCTGCTGCTACGCGAAGTCCGACAAGACCTGGGTGCAAGACCCGTCAGGGTTGCGGTGGGAGACGTTCCACACGCTCGGAGAGGCGGCCGTCTATGGCGAGGACCGGTCCGTGGCCGCGATGATGGGCAAACAGCCGGGGGCCTGCTGCGCCCCGGAGACGCCGGCGCCCGTCGCGACGCCCGTCTGCCGCCGGCCCTAGTCGGCGACAATCTTCACGCTTGGGGAGCTGACAACACCATGACCGACTCCAGACCTCTCAATGTCCTCTTTCTCTGCACGGGCAACTCGGCCCGTTCGATCCTGGCCGAGGCGATTCTCAACCGCCTCGGCGGCGACCGCTTCCGCGCCTGGTCGGCGGGGTCCATGCCCAAGGGCGCGGTGCACCCGGCCACGCTCGAGATCCTTCGCCGGAACGGCTTCCGCACCGAGGATTTCCGCTCCAAGAGCTGGGAGGAGTTCTCCGGGCCCGACGCGCCCAAACTCGATTTCGTGTTCACCGTCTGCGACAACGCCGCCGCCGAGGTCTGCCCGATCTGGCCGGGCCAGCCGATGACGGCCCACTGGGGCGTTCCGGATCCCGCCGCCGCCGTCGGCAACGACGCCGAGATCGCCCTGGCCTTCGCCGACGCCTACCGCCAGCTCGGCAATCGAATAAACCTGTTCGTCAACCTGCCGATGGCCAGCCTCGACCGGCTCTCCCTCCAGCGACGGCTGGACGCCATCGGCAAGGCCGGCGCCGGGGCGGACACGCCGACGTGACCCTGTCGCCGATCTCGCCCGGCGACGGGCTCTGGCCCGCCTTCGAGGCGGCCCTGCGGAGCGCCGGTCTCGTTACGGAGGATCTGGGGCACGGGGGCGGGCGCTATTTCGCCCTGGATGACGGCGTCGGCTTCGGCGGCTTCGAGAGGCTCGGGGGTTCCACCCTCGTCCGCTCCATCGTCGTCGCGCCCCATCGTCGCGGTCAGGGTCTCGGCTCGGCGCTACTGCAGGCCCTCATCGAGCGGGCCCGTTGCGAGGGAGCCGGGGCGTTGTGGCTGCTGACCACCGACGCCGCGCCGTTCTTCGCCCGACAGGGCTTCAGCGCCGTCGCCCGGTCCGCCGCGCCGCCGGAAATCGCGGCCACGGCCCAGTTCGTATCATTGTGTTCAGCCTCCGCGGAGTTGATGTGTCGCAAGCCAGCCTAGAGCCCCCTCTGCATCCGTTCAGCGACGCACGCCGTCTCGCCGCGGAGGCTATCGGCACGGCTCTGCTATTGGCCGTGGTCATCGGTTCCGGAATCATGGGCGACCGTCTGGCGGGAGGGAATGTCGCCATCGCCCTGCTCGGCAACACCCTGTCGACCGGGGCGGCCCTGGTGGTGCTGATCACCGTATTCGGCCCCCTGTCCGGCGCGCATTTCAACCCGGCGGTCACCGTCGTGTTCGGCCTGCGTCGCGAGATCGCCTGGCCCCTGGCGGCCGGCTATGTGGCCGCGCAGACTTTCGGCGGCGTGATTGGCGTCTGGACTGCGCACGCCATGTTCGGTGAGCCGATCCTGCAGGTTTCGGCGAAGCTGCGCGACGGTCCGGCCCTGGGTCTTTCCGAGTTCGTCGCCACCTTCGGCCTGATCGCGGCGATCCTGGGATCGATCCGCTTCCGTCCCGACGCCACGCCGATGATTGTCGGGCTGTACATCACCTCGGCCTACTGGTTCACCGCCTCCACATCCTTCGCCAATCCGGTGGTGACCCTGGCCCGCTGCCTGTCGGACACCTTCGCGGGGATCGCCCCGTCGTCGGCGCCGCTGTTCATTGCCGCCCAGTTCGCCGGAGCCCTCTGCGCCAGTCTCGGCTGCGGCTGGCTCCTGCGCGAACGCGGAAACACCGACTTTTGAGCCTTCCCTTGGGTTGCGCGATTGACTCGCAAAATCGGCCACGGCATCGTCGCGCCGCCGCCTTCTTTCCGGCTTGCTGGAAGTCAGGAACAGGCGCGCGAAGAGGGGAACGCACTTGGTAGCCGAAGACCATGTTGATCTTGGGGCATTCATCGCGGGCGTGAAGCGCCGCAATCCGGGTCAGGACGAGTTCGTCCAGGCCGTCCAGGAAGTGGCCGAAGACATCTTCGACTTCATTCAGGACAAGACCGCCTATCACGAATATCAGATCCTGCGGCGCATCGCCGAGCCCGACCGGGTGATCAGCTTCCGCGTCTGCTGGGAAGACGACAACGGCTCGATCCGCGTGCAGCGCGGCTGGCGGGTCCAGAACAACAACTCCATCGGCCCCTACAAGGGTGGCATCCGCTTCCACCCCAGCGTCACCGAGAGCGTGCTGAAGTTTCTCGCCTTCGAGCAGACCTTCAAGAACAGCCTTACCGGCCTGCCCATGGGCGGCGGCAAGGGCGGCGCGAACTTCAACCCCAAGGGCAAGTCCGACCATGAGGTGATGCGCTTCTGTCAGTCGTTCATGACGGAGCTCTATCGCCATGTCGGCGCCGACATCGACGTTCCGGCCGGCGACATCGGCGTGGGCGCGCGCGAGATCGGCTACATGTTCGGCCAGTACAAGCGCATCACCAACCAGTTCACCGGCGTGCTCACCGGCAAGGGCCTGGAGTTCGGCGGCAGCCTCATCCGCACCGAGGCCACTGGCTACGGCGCGGTCTACTTCCTCAAGAGCATGCTGGAGAATGTCGGCAACTCGGTCGAGGGCAAGACCGCCGTCGTCTCCGGGTCGGGCAATGTGGCCACCCACGCCGCCGAGAAGATCGTCCAGCTGGGCGGCAAGGTGCTCACCTTCTCCGACTCCGACGGCTTCATCTATGATCCGGCCGGCATCGACCAGCAGAAGATCAACTGGGTGAAGGACCTCAAGACCAAGCGCCGCGGCCGGATCGAGGACTACGCCAAGGAGTTCAAGGGTTCGGAATTCCACGCCGGCAAACGTCCGTGGTCGGTCAAGGCCGATCTGGCCCTGCCCTGCGCTACCCAGAACGAGCTCAATGGCGACGACGCCCGCACCCTGGTGGCCAACGGCTGCATCGCCGTCTCGGAAGGGGCCAACATGCCCACCAACCTCGAGGGCGTGCACGTCTTCAAGGAGGCCAAGATCCTCTACGCGCCCGGCAAGGCCGCCAACGCCGGCGGCGTGTCGGTGTCCGGCCTGGAAATGAGCCAGAACTCGGCGCGCATTTCCTGGAAGGAAGAGCAGCTCCAGACCCTGCTCGTCGACATCATGGAAGGCATCCACAACAGCTGCGTCGAATACGGCGGCGCGGCTGGCACCAAGCACATCGACTATGTGCGCGGCGCCAATATCGCCGGCTTCAAGAAGGTCGCCGACGCCATGCTGGCCTACGGCGTGGTCTGACGATCCCCTCGGTCGGGGTCACGACCTTCGATCGGCAGTCGGGCCCGGGATGGCGACATCCCGGGCCCTTCCGATTCAGAACACCGACCAGCCGGTCAGCGCCACCAGCCGCTGCAGGGCCATCTGGCCGACCAGGGAGTTGCCCGCCTCGCACAGGCCCGGCGACCACACGCCGATGGCGGCGCGGCGCGGCGCGATGGCCAGGATGCCGCCGCCGACGCCGCTCTTGCCCGGCAGTCCCACCCGATAGGCGAACTCGCCCGAGGCGTCATAGTGGCCGCAGGTCATCATGATGGCGTTGATTCGCCGGGTCCGCTCGGGGCTGGTCACCTGGATCTGGTTGAGCGGGTCCAGCCCGCCCTGGGCCAGGAACAGGCCGGCGCGGGCCAGCTGTCGACAGGTCATCCGAAGCGCGCACTGGTTGAAGTAGACCTCGAGAACCTCTTCCACCGGGCTCTGCAGATTGTCGAAGCCGCGCAGGAAATAGGCCAGGCTGGCGTTGCGGAAGCCGGTTTCTTCCTCCGAGGCGGCCACTTCCGGGTCGATCGACACGGCCTCGTCCAGGGCCAGGCGCCGCATGAAGCCGGCGATGTCGGCGATCGCCTCGCGCGGCCGCCCGCCGGCCAGCACCGCGTCGGTGACCACGATCGCCCCGGCGTTGATGAACGGGTTGCGCGGGATGCCCCGCTCCTGCTCCAGCTGGACGATGGAGTTGAAGCGTGATCCGGACGGCTCGCGCCCCACTCGCCGCCACAGACCCTCGTCCAGCCGGTTCATCGCCAGGACCAGGGTGAACACCTTCGAGACGCTCTGGATCGAGAACGGCGTCTCCGCATCGCCCGCCGCGGCCGTGCGGCCGTCGCAGGTGACGATGGCGATGCCGAACTGCCGGGGGTCGACCCGCGCCAGGGCCGGGATGTAGTCGGCCACCCGGCCCTCGCCCAGGTGCGCCTGCATCTCCTGGTGCACGGTGGCGACGATGGCGTCGAGATCTTCGCTTGTCGGCATGTCAGGGCCCCCCGGGGGGGAGTCTAGCCTGCCCCCGGTCCGGGCGGCAACCACCGCCGGCCCGCGGCTCGCAAGGACCGCCGTCCCGCCCGAAGGGCGCTGACCGCCCCTGGCCGCCCTGTTATAGTCGCCGCGTCCGGCGCCCGCCGCGGCCATTGCGGCCGGGCCGGACAAGGGGGGAACTGCCGATGACCTATTGCCTGGGGATCCTGCTGCCGACCGGTCTGGTGCTGGCCGCCGACTCCCGCTCCAACGCCGGGGTCGACCAGATCGCCCTGGCCCGCAAGATGAGCCTGATCACTCGCCCCGGCGACCGCGTCATCGCGGTGCTCTCGGCCGGCAATCTCGCCACCACCCAGTCGGTGGTCACCCAGTTGCGCCAGGCCGCCGGCTCCGGCGAGGCCGGTCAGGACGTGTACATGACCCGTTCGCTGTTCGATGTCGCCGCCATGGTCGGCGCCCGCCTGCGCGAGGTGGTCGATCGCGACAGCCGCTATGTTCAGCCCTACGGCGATCCTACCGGCAGCTTCCTGGTCGGCGGCCAGATCGCCGGCGAGGCGCCGCGGCTGTTCCAGATCTATTCCGCCGGCAATTTTGTCGAGGCCTCGAGCCGGTCGCGGTTCCTGCAGATCGGCGAGACCAAGTATGGCAAGCCGATCCTCGACCGGGTGGTCAACCACGAAACCGCCCTGGACGAGGCGGCCAAGTTGGCCATGCTGTCCTTCGACGCCACCATCCGCAGCAACCTGTCGGTGGGCCCGCCGATCGACCTGCTGCGCTACCAGGCCGACAGCTTCTCGGTGGACAATCTGATCACCGTCGAGGAGGGCAATCCCTACTGGGCCGAGCTCAAGAAGGGCTACGCCGCCGGCCTGTCGAACCTGGTCGACAGTCTGCCGGCGCCCCCGCCTGCCTGATGGCCGCGCCCCGGGGCGTTCTGGCCGTTCCCCGCGGCGTCTGGGCCCTGGGTTTCGTCTCCATGTTCATGGACATCTCCTCGGAGATGATCCACGCCCTGCTGCCGTTGTTCCTGGTCGGAACCCTGGGGGCCGGCGTGGCCCTGGTCGGCCTGATCGAGGGCGCCGCCGAGGCCACCGCCTCCATCGTCAAGGTGTTCTCCGGCTGGCTCTCCGACCGCATGGGCCGGCGCAAGACCCTGGCCCTGATCGGCTATGGCCTGGGCGCGCTCACCAAGCCGGTCTTTCCCCTCGCCGCCGCGCCGCTCGAGGTGTTCGCCGCCCGCTTCGCCGACCGGGTCGGCAAGGGCCTGCGCGGGGCGCCGCGCGACGCCCTGGTGGCCGACATAACCCCGGCCGACATCCGCGGCGTCGCCTTCGGCCTTCGCCAGGCCCTCGACACCGTCGGCGCCCTGCTGGGGCCGGCCCTGGCCATCGGCCTGATGCTGCTCTTCGCCGGCGACATCCGCCGGGTGTTCGCCTGGGCCGTGCTGCCGGCGATGATCGCCGTGGCCCTGCTGGCCTTTGGCGTCGACGAACCCCGTCGTGCGTCCGGGGTTCAGCCCCGGCCGGCGCCGATCACCTGGTCGCGGGTGCGAAACATGGGCCGGCCGTTCTGGGCGGTCACCGCCGTGGGCGTGGTCTTCACCCTGGCCCGCTTCAGCGAGGCCTTCCTCGTCCTGCGGGCCCGCGACATCGGCCTCTCGCTGGCCTTCGCGCCGGTGGTGATGGTGATGATGAACCTGGTCTACGCCCTCATCGCCACGCCGGCGGGGCATCTGTCCGATCGCACGGACCGTCGCCTGCCCCTGGCGGCGGGGCTCGGCGTGCTGATCCTCGCCGACATCGTCCTGGCCGCCGCGCCGAACCTGTGGGGCTTGCTGGCCGGAGTCGCCCTCTGGGGGGTGCACATGGGCCTCACCCAGGGCATCCTTGCCGCCCTGGTGGCCGATGCCGCTCCGGCCGATCTGCGCGGCACGGCCTTCGGCGTCTTCAACCTCGCCGTGGGCCTGGCACAGCTCGCCGCCAGCGTGGTGGCCGGGGCCCTGTGGAGCGCCTCCGGACCCGCCGCCACCTTCGCCGCCGGCGGCGTCTTCGCGGCCGTGGCCCTGCTGGGGCTCGCCCTTGTCATCCGCCGTCAGGCCGGGGCGAAGGCGTAGCCGAACGCGGCGATGTCCTCGCCGTAGAGGTCCCCGACGACGCCGATCGACCGGTCCGAATAATAGTCCTGATAGGGTCTCCGCTCGGAGGCGTTGCGGTGTCCGAGCGTCCCGGGCAGATCCAGCCGGCCGGCCAGGGCGGCCCAGTCGCCCGCCATCGTTTCGAACCGCAGGATGGTGTCGACCAGTGGCGTGCGGCCATCGGTGTCGACCAGAAAGGGCTTCTGAGGCAGCCACTGCACGTGCGGCCGCCGGCCGATGCGCTCCAGATAGGCGTCGAAGCTGGGGATCGAGGCGAAGTCCAGGAAGGCCAGCAGGTCGGGACGCGACCTGACCATATAGGCGTACTGCGACACCGCCTTGTCCCAGGGGTTGCGCACCACCGAGAACCTGAAGCAGCGATCGAACAGGCCGCGGCCCACCGCGTGGCGGATCTGGGCCGCCTGCAGATGCTGCAGACCGCCGGTCTGGTAGCGGTTGGAATAGGTCGACACCAGGCCGCCCCACAGCTCGCGGGTCGTTCGCCGCCCGGTCCAGATCACGTCCTCGATGCTGGTCCCCGCCGTCTTGGGGATGTGCACGAAGATCAGCCTGCGGGCGCGGCAGATCATCGCTTCAGCCGATGTCCGGCAGGGCGAGGCCGGCGTCGGCCCCCAGGAACGCGCAGATCGCCGGCCCGGCGTCGGCGTGCAGGTCACGCACCAGCAGTTTGCCTGGCCGCGAGGCGAAGTGGCGCCTCACCGCCCGGATGTGCGCCTCATGGAAGCCGCCCAGCTGAGCGTCCGTCCAGTCGGTGATATAGGGCGAGGGGATATCGCCATGCAGGCCATATTGCAGCGCCTCGAACGGGGACAGGCCGCGGTCGCCGATATGGTCGCGCACCGACCGGATCCACCCCTCCACGTCGCGCGTCAGCAGCAGGAAGCGGGCGTCCGGGAAGGTCCGGTCCAGGTCCTCGAAGAAGCAGTTGAACGGCACGTCGGAAAAGCCGTCGAAGCGGCCCAGCACCGGCAGGAACGCCGCGAAGGCGTCGGCCCGCGTCAGGCCGGCGAAGGGTTTCTCGCGCACCACCATGCGGCCCCAGTGCACCGTCGAATAGCCCAGATCGCGCAGCAGCCTGTCGGTCGATCGCGTCCCGCACCGGTGCAGGCTCAGCACGAACACCTTGCCGGTCACGATCCGTCGTTTCCCCTGTCCCGGTGATGGCCGCGACGGCCCCGCCCCTGGCGCCAGTTAAGGCGCTTCGTCCCGGAAGGAAAGCCGGCGCCTGCGCGAACGCGATGGCGGCGGGCCGGCGTCCGCGTAAGGTTGCAAAATGCGATAAAACGGGATAGGCTTTCCTGCAGGCCATGTTTCCGGGCGCAGCCGGTCCGACCGGCGGCGATCATCTGGACGTCAGAACGGAAAAAATAGATTATTAACAATAGTTTAAATCCGGAAGAGCTTGCCAGAACCTGCCAATTCCCGCCCGGGAAGCGCCCCCGGACCGCCCCGAAACCGCCCGAAACCGCCCAAAGCCGCCCGGCTGCCGCGCGGCGACCGCCGGAAAACGCCCGCCGGATGCCCGGAAACCGCCAAAACACGCCCTGCATCGTGGAGCCGGTGTGCTATCAATCCCCGCCAAGGGGCGCCCATTTTCGCTCGGTCTCGCCGTCATGCTGATCCAGCTGTTCGTCGCCACCGTGATGGTGCTCTACACGGTCTCCGTGCATGGCGCGGGGCTGGCCGTGCTCAGCCGCTTCCTTCGCCTGGAGAGCCGTCTGGAGATCCGCCGCCATGTGCCGGCCCTGTCGGTGCGCAGCCTCGGCGTCACCCTGATGCTGGTCCTGGCGCTGTTCGCCCTGCACGGGATCGAGATCTGGTCTTACGCGGCCTTCTACCTCTGGCAGGGCGCGGTGAAGGACCTGGAGACGGCGGTGTATTTCTCCACCATCGCCTATGGCGCCATCGGCTTCGGCGACGTGGCGATCAATTCATCGTGGCGCCTGGTGGGGGCCATCGAGGGGGTCAACGGCGTGCTGCTGCTGGGCTGGTCGACGGCCTTCTTCGTCACCGTGGTCACCCGGCTGGGTGGGCGCTAGAGGTCGCAGCTATGAAGAGTGTTCACCTTGCGTCGGGTCGAGAAATCGGGGATGCGAAGTCCGCCCCCAAACCGCACCCGGCTAGTTGAACGCCGATACCGACCGACCGTTAAGCGGCTGGGTCTCACGCGAGTTGCCCGCGGGGAAGATCGCCTTGAACGCCGAGATCTGAGGCGCGGACATGGTGATCGGGTGCGAGAGCACGATCCAGGACACGTTCTCGGGCAGGTCCTTGGCTTCCAGCTGTTCGTCTATGGTTCCCTCGGGTTCGACGCAGGCCGGCGCGAACGACGCCGGCGCGGTCAGGGACCCGCTGTAGCGCCATGTCCCCGACAACTGGCCGAGTACTTTGGCAAGGTTGACGTGCGGGATTGTCAGGTGGGCGGAGGCCGAATTCACCGGCAGGGTTGTTCCGTCAAAGATCTTCGCCAGTTCGGCGCTGGGGGCTCCAGATTCGATGCGGGCCCCGATAACCAGCAGCGCGTCCGGGCTGCGGTCGCATGGCGCGGCTCCATCCCGGAGGAAGACGAAATGCACCTCCATCGGCGCGTGACTTCCCTTCACGGTGTGCTCCGAAGGGGTGTGGAAGTGAAACTGCAGCAGCGAATATCTGACCCCGCCCACCTCGATCGAAGAACCGGCCGGTACGTTGGCCTTCAACGTCGCCCACTCTTTTTCGACCTTGCCGGAGGCGTTGTAGGTGTTGAGGACGTCCAAAGTCACATCCGAAGCCAGATGATCGGCGATCGGCAGCGGCGCCTTCGCCGAAGTGACCGAGGCGGGATTGATATCGATGGGCGACTGCCGCACCGCCGCCGCCTGCGCCGCAGTCGTCAGAACCAGGCTGGAAAGCAGGGCTGTGCCGGTGAGCAGCAGCGCTTGCCGAATTGTCTTGGCGTTCATTTGCTTTCCTTTCGAGACTGGATGAGGCGTTCTGAAAGACGGCGAACAACTTCCCTACACGATGCGACGAACATGGAAATCGAACCAAACGACACGCATGGGCCGAGCCGAATGGTGTTTCGCCTTGTCCCTAACCGGGATGTCTCATCCCTGCAATCGCGCTGACGCCGCGGCCCCGGGATGTCAGGCCGCGAAGCGGCGGTGAACGCGCGGCTGTAGCTCAGGATTGACTGCGCAGGTGAGCTGTTCGATTCCGCGCCCGGCCCGGGTTCGCCATCCGCCTCGGCCGGCGCAACAACCGGGCGAGTTCTGGAACCGCCGGAACCCGCGCGGGGGGCTCGCCCATTTTACAAGGGTTGAGCCGGGCTGCACGCGCCTGCGCTTCAAGCCTGTGGCTAGGCGTATTCTCTGCCGAATATTGGAGCGGGCGAAGAGATTCGAACTCTCGACCCCAACCTTGGCAAGGTTGTGCTCTACCACTGAGCTACGCCCGCGCTCCTCGAGGCGGTTCACGCCCCGAAATTCGGAGCGCGGCTTATGGCAGAGCGCCTCCGGCTTGGCAAGGCGTCAAAGCGCCCGTCAGGCCTCGCGTTTCGCCGAGGCCGCCATCCAGTCTGCCGAGCGCATCTCCTTCAGCCGCGAGGCGGTGCGCTCGAACTCGAAGGCCAGGTCGCCGGCCGGATAGAGCGTGTCCGGCTCGCCCGCCGCCAGCACCACCAGCCGCGCCCGGGCCTCGTAGAGGGTGTCCACCAGGGTGGCCAGCCGGCGGGCCTCGTTGCGGCGCTCCGGGCCCAGCTTTGGGGCGTGCTCGAGGAAGACGGTGTGGAACCGCCGGGCGATGGCCAGATAGTCCTCCGGGCCCAGGGCGTGGACGCACAGGCTGGCGAACTCGGCGCGCAGCAGGCCGCCCGCCGCCCGCGGCCAGTGCTCGTGGCGCCCCAGCACCTCCAGCGTCGCGCCGGTTTCGCTCTCGCCGCCCAGCAGGTCGCCCCAGAGGGCGTCGAAGGTGCGTTCATTGTCCGGATCGATGGGCGAGAACCAGGTCCCGGCGGCCCGCAGCCGCTCGGTGCGATAGTCGCGCCCGCCGGCCACGGCGACGATCTCCATGCGGCTCTTCAGCATGGCGATGAACGGCAGGAACAACTGGCGGTTGATGCCGTTGCGATAGAGGTCGTCCGGCGGCCGGTTGCTGGTCGACACCAGGGTGACGCCACGGGCGAACAGGGCCTCGAACAGCCGGCCCAGGATCATGGCGTCGGCGATGTCGGTCACCTGGAACTCGTCGAAGCACAACAGCCGGGCCTCGCCGGCCAGGATGTCGGCCAGCGGCGGTATGGGGTCCTCGCCCCGGGTCTGGCCGAACTGCGCCCGCCGCGCGGCCGCGTCGCTTGTCCGCCAGGCGTTCACCAGCCGGTGGACCCGGGCCATGAAGTCCAGGAAGTGGATACGCCGCTTGGGCTGGAAGGCCACGTGGTCGAAGAACAGGTCCATCAGCATGGACTTGCCCCGCCCCACCGGTCCCCAGAGATAGGCGCCGCGCACGCCGGCCGGTTTGCGGAACAGGCCGGGGGGCCTCAGGGCGGTCAGGTCGCGCTCGACCCGGCCCAGCGCCTCCACCCCGGCGATCTGGGCGGGGTCGACGCTGATCGCGCCCGACGCGACTCTCTGATCATAGGCGGCGCGCAGCGTCCCGGTCATCAAAGCCGGTTAACCCGCCGCGCGCGCCGGGTCCAGGCGGCCGCGCCTCAGATCAGGTCGCGAAGCGTCATCGCCGTCTCCAGCGGCCGCCCGCCGCGGAGCAGGGTCAGGGTGATCCGTGTTCCGGGGGCCGCGGTGCGCAGCCGCTGGCGCAGGTCGCTCACGGTCATTTCCCGGGCGACGTGGCCGTCCACCGCGGTGATCACGTCGCCCGCCTTGACCCCGGCCGCCTCTGCCGGGCCGCCGACGGTCACGTCGACCACCTTGAAGCCCTCCGGGCTGCGGTTGAACCACAGCCCGGCGCGGTCGAACGTCCCGGCGTCCGGCGGCGATGTGGTCAGCGGCTTCAGGTACATGATCTGGTGAGCGTAGTCGAAGGTCACCACGAAGCGCTTGAGCACCCCGCCGCCAATATTGCCCTCCGAATCCTCGCCGGCGAAGGCGCCCTTGGCCTGGGTGGCGGCCGACACCACCAGGTCCTTCACCTCCACCGGGCCCATCTTCAGCGACGCGCCGCGCATCACATAGGCGCGGGAGGGGCCGCCGATCCCCCAGCCGTCGACGGCCTCGATGTTTCTGGGGTGCTTCGCCCGCACGCCGTTGCGTTCGGCGAACGGCCGGTTGAGCGTCAGTTCCGAGCGCGAGCCGGTGTCGATGCGGAACCGGCCGGCGACCCCCTCGAACGATCCGGCGATCTCCGGGTCGTGGTCGGCGAAGTTGAACGGCACCGGGGCGCCGGCATCGGCCGGATCGAAGGCCTTCGGGTCGATCAGGGTGATGGTCCCGGCGCCATAGTCGATGCGGGTGACGAAGCGCCGGAAGGTCTCGAAGCCCACCATGCCCTGTTCATCCACGCCCTCGATGTCCGACAGGCCGTCCAGCGGCACGATGGCGAAGACCTGGTCGCTCAACCGGGCGCCGCCCACCTTCAGCTCGGCCACCTTGGCCAGGCCGGCCTCCATGATGCCCTCGCCGGCGCCCTGGGCGTCGAATTTGCCCTCGGTGTTCAGGCCGATCGCCCGGGCAAGGGCGGGCGTCACCAGATTGACCCCGCCGGTGTCGAAGATGAACCTGAACGGGCCTTTGCCGTTCACCGAGGCCTCGGCGTAGACGTGGTTGTTGATCAGGCGGAACGGGATCACCGTGCGCCCGGCTCCGCCATCGATGGTGAAGTCGGCCAGGGTCACCCTGGGCGCGGAGAAGGCGTCCGTTGGCGCGGGGCCCTCCAGGCGCGCCGACACCACCGTCAGGGTCTGGATGTATTTGGCGCCCTCGCCGTCATCGATGGTGGTCTTCCAGGGGATCATCACCCCCTGCACCGGGCGATAGTCGCCATAGGTGGTCACCAGGGGAATCGCGCCTTGGATCTCCGTCACCCGGCTCAGCCGGTGGCTGACGGCGTCGAACCAGGCCTCGAAACGCTTGCCGCCCCTGGGGGTCACCGCCAGGACGTCGCAGTCCGCGCCGGACGCATCCTTGCGCACGCCGAGCGCCTCGATGACCGCGCCGCCGCGGTCGGCGCGCCACCACAGGTTCGCCCGGCGATAGGCCTCGTTCACCGCCAGGATCTTCTGTTCGCCGCCGTCCTGCGGCGTCACGGCCCCGGAAGGGTCCTTCGCCCAGGCGCGAGCCCCGTCAAAGCCCTGGCTCTGGTTGGCCGGGCCCGCCGACAGGCTGTCGACGAATCGGCCGTCGCGCCGGTCGAACACCGAGGTCAGCGTTCCCTTCAGCCCCATGCCGTCGAAGGCGTAGTCGATCCGTTCCGTCGGCGGCGCCTCGGGGTCGGCGTTCGCCGAACGGTCGGCGTCGAGGATGCGGGCGACCTCGACGCCGCCGGCGGGCGGCGGGGCGGCGGCGGCCAGGGCCGGGGCCCCGAGGGCCAGCAGGAGGCTTAAGGCGGCGCGTGACATGACGATGGGTCCCCTGATCTCGGCGCAGGATCGGGGCTGGTCCGCGTCTTGGCAAATTAAGTCTGCTTCATGACCTTTCCGTCATGTCCGGCCGGCCGGCCCGGCCGATCCGCCCTTGCTCCGGGAGCGGTCCCGCGAGCATTCTGCGCCATGGCCTACGAATCCTCCGTCCCGGCGTTCGGGCGGATCAGCAGATCCCGGGACCACATTGTCGACCGGCTCATCGCCGAGCGCGCGCCCCGGCTTGCCGCCGCTCGAGCCTGGCCGGCGATCCGGCCGCTGCTCTACGCCATCCTCGACTACGGCAAGGCCCGTCGCATGGCCGACGCCATCGCCGCGCTCGACGGGCGCGCCTCCCTGGCGTTCGTCTCCGACCTGCTGGGCGTCCGCCTTACGGTCCTCGGCCTCGACCGGGCGCCGCGCCGTGGCCGGCTGATCGTGGTGTGCAACCATCCCACCGGCATCGCCGACGGCGTCGCCCTGCACGACGCCCTGGTCCCCGTGCGCCCCGACCTGATGTTCTACGCCAACGCCGACGCCCACCGGGTCTGCCCGCGCTTCGACGAGGTGCTGATCCCCGTGGAGTGGGTGGAGGAGAAACGCACCCGCGACCGCACCCGCCTGACCCTGAGCATGACCCGCCGGGCCATGGAGTCTGAGCGCGCCCTGGCCATCTTTCCCGCCGGTCGCCTGGCCCGCTGGTCGCCGGGCCGGGGCATGTCCGACCCCGCCTGGGCAGGGAGCGCCTTTTACGTGGCGCGAAAATATGACGCCCCGATCCTGCCGGTGCATCTGGACGGACCCACCTCCCGTCTGTTTCACCTGTTCCACCAATTCTCAGGAGAACTGCGAGACATGACGCTGTTCCACGAACTGCTGAACAAGCGCGGCAAGGCCTTCCGCCTGACCGTTGGCCCGCTGATCGCGCCCGACGCTCTGCCGGCCGACGCGGGGGAGGCGGCCATGGCCATGAAGACCTATGTGGAGACCACCCTGGCCTCCCAGCCCGACAGGCCGTTCCGATGATCGTTCCCGCTGAAGGCGACTTCCGCCTGCCGACCGAAGCCGACACCGCCGATCTGGGCGCTGCCCTGGCCGACGCCCTGCAGAAGGGCGAGGCGATCTGCCTCACCGGTCCTCTGGGCGCCGGCAAGTCGGTGCTGGCCCGGGCGCTGATCCGGGCCCTGTCGCCGGCCGAGGCCGAGGTGCCCAGCCCCACCTTCACCCTGGTGCAGTTCTATTCGGGGCCGCATTTCCCCGTGGCCCACTTCGACCTCTACCGGCTGAAGTCCGCCGAGGAGGCCTTCGAGATCGGCCTGGATGAGGCCCTGCACGACGGCGCGGCGGTGATCGAATGGCCCGAACGCCTTGGCCACCACCTGCCGGCCAACCGGCTGGATATCGAGTTCGAGGTCGACGGCGACGCCCGCCGGGTTCGGCTCACAGCCCACGGGGCGTGGGAGGAACGCGCGATTGATCTCTGAACGCGAGGCGGCCCGCCGCGAATTTCTCGAACAGGCGGGCCTCGCGGACGCGCGCCGGACGCCTCTCGCCGGCGACGCCTCGACGCGAGCCTACGAGCGGCTGACGCCGCGGTCCGGCCCCAGCCTGATCTTCATGGATCAGCCGCCCGCCGTTGAGACCCATCCGTGTCCGCCGCAGGCGGACGAGTCCGAGCGCCGGGCCCTGGGCTACAATGCCATGACCCGCCTCGCCGCCGGCCGGGTGGAGGCCTTCGTCGCCTGCGCCGCCCACCTGCGGCGGCTGGGCCTGTCGGCGCCGATCGTCATCGTCAGCGACGCGGCCGCCGGCCTGGCCGTGTTGGAAGACCTGGGCGATCGTCTCTACGCCAGCCTCATCGCCGACGGCGCCGACGAGACGCCGCTCTACGACAGCGCTGTCGACGTCCTGGTGCGGCTGCATTCGGTGCCGCCGCCGATGGTGCTCCACGGCGACGGCGCGGTCTGGCCGCTGCTGACCTATGACGCCCTGGCCCTCAACACGGCCGGCGACCTGTTCGTCGAATGGCTGCCCCGGTACGATCCGCGCCTGGTGTTCTCCGACCAGGCCATCGCCGACTGGCGGGGCGTCATCGCGCCGATCGCCGCGCGCGGCGCGGCCGAGGCCAAGGTGTTCTGCCACCGCGACTTCCACGCCGAGAACCTGATATGGCTGCCCGGCCGCCCCGGCGCGGCCCGGACGGGGCTGCTGGATTTCCAGGACGCCGTGCGCGCTCATCCGGCCTGGGACCTGTCTATGTTGCTGCATGACGCCCGGCGGGACGTGTCGCGCGAACGCGAGGCCGCCGTCCTGGCGCGCTACTTCGCCGCCCGCCCGCGCCTGGACCGGGAGGCCTTCATGGCCGACTTCCATGCTCTGGGAGCGCTGAACATCGTCCGTATCCTGGGGCTTTTCGCGCGCCTGGTGGCCCGCGACGACAAGCCCCGCTACCGGGCCTTCCTGCCGCGCCTGTGGCGCTACCTGGACCGCTGCCTGCAGGATCCGGCGCCCCCCGGCCTGCGCGACTGGCTGGACGCCAACGTTCCCGTCGAGGTGCGGGCTTGACGCGGCCCACCACGGCCATGGTTCTCGCCGCCGGCCTGGGCACACGCCTGCGCCCCCTGACATTAGACCGGCCCAAGGCCCTGGTCACCGTGGCGGGGCGGGCTCTGATCGATCACATGCTCGATCGCCTTGCGGCGGCAGGCATCCGCCGGGTCGTGGTCAATGTCCACGCCTTCGCCGATCAGATGGAGGCGCACCTCGCCGGCCGCGACGACCTCGAGGTGGCCATTTCCGACGAGCGCGGCGCCCTGCTGGAAACCGGCGGGGGGCTCAAGGCGGCCCGGCCGCTGCTGGGCGACGACCCCATCCTGGTGACCAACATCGACTCGATCTGGACCGAACCGGAGGGCCCGCTGATCGACCGCCTGATCGCCGCCTGGGATCCGAACCGCATGGACGACCTGCTGATGCTGGTGGAGCGGGAGAACAGTCTCGGTTTCGACGGGCCGGGCGACTTCTTCCGCGACGACCAGGGCCGACTCAGCCACCGCGGCCAGGCCGCCACCGCCCCTCTGGCCTATGTCGGCGTCCACATGATGCGCCCGGCGATCATCGACGCCTGGCCGGATGCGGCCCATTCCATCTTCGGCCACTGGCTGGGTCTGTCGGCCGCCGGCCGCCTGCACGGGGCGGTGATGCGGGGGGTGTGGATGCACGTGGGCGACCCCGACGCCCGGGAGGCCGCCGAGGCCCGGCTGGCCGCCAGCGGATGACCGGTTTCCTGGACGGTCCGGGGCCCCGCTGGTTCACCATCGCGGCGCACCGTCCGTTCCTGGAGGATCTGGCGTCCGGGATCTGGTCCACCCTCTCGCCGCTGGGCCCCGAAGCTCTGGCGGAGGCGGTGGTGCTGCTGCCCACCCGCCGCTCGGCGCGGGCCCTGGCCGAGGCCTTCCTCAAGGTGTCCGGCGATCGGGCGGTGATCCTGCCGCAGGTGCGGGCGCTCGGTGACCTCGACGAGGGCGAGCCACCCTTCGAGGCCGGCGATCTGGCCCTCGACCTGCCGCCCGCCATCTCGCCCCTGCGCCGTCGCTTTGAACTGGCCGGCCTTGTTGTCAGCCACGAAGCCCTGCTGGAGCGGCGCCTGGACGCCGGCGGGGCGCTTGAGCTCGCTGACGCCCTGGCCGCCTTCCTCGACGCCTGCCAGATCGAGGAGCGCGTCGATCCCGACGCCATCGACGCCCTGGTAGAGGGTGAACTGGCCCGCCACTGGCAGGTCTCCGCCGACTTCCTGCGGATCGCCACCCGCGCCTGGCCCCGCCGGCTCGAGGCGCTGGGGATGTTGGATGTCGCCGCGCGGCGTGTGGCTCTGACTCGCCGTCTCGCCGACCGGTGGCGGGACGATCCCCCGGATCACGTGATGATCGCCGCCGGGTCCACGGGCTCGGCGCCCTCCTCCGCCGACCTGCTGGCCGCCATCGCCGCGGCGCCGCGCGGCTGCGTGGTCCTGCCGGGGCTGGACGCCGGCCTGGCCGACGCGGCCTGGCGCGAGGTTGGCGAACAGCATCCCCAGGGAACCCTCAAGCGCCTGCTGCAGCGGGCCGGTCTGGACCGCGGCGCCGTGCGCGACTGGGACCCCCGCACCGCCACAGAGGCGAGAGGCCGCTGGCGGCGCCGTCTCGTCAACGAGGCCCTCAGGCCGCCAGACTCCACGGCCGACTGGCTGGACCAGATCGCCGCCCTGCGCGCCGAGGCGGCCGCGGACGGAATCGATCCGATCGCCGTGGGGCTCAAGGGCCTGTGGGCGATCACCGCCCGCGCCGAGGAGGAGGTGGCTGCCGTCGCTGCCCTGCTGCTGCGCGAGGCCCTGGAGATCCCGGGCCGGACCGCCGCCCTGATCACCCCGGACGACGCCCTGGCCCGACGGGTGAGCGCGCGCCTGACCCGCTGGGGGATCAGCGCCGATTCCTCCTCGGGCCAACCCCTGGCCCTGACCCCGGTGGGGGTCCTCGCCAGCCTGCTGGCGCGAACCGCCGCCGATGCGCTGGATCCGGTCACCGTGCTGGCCGTCCTCAAACACCCGCTGACCCGCCTCGGCTTCGAGCCGGGCCGCCTCGACGGCGGCCGCCGGGCGTTGGAGCGCTATGGCCTGCGCGGCCCGCGGCCGGACGGCTGGGTGGCGGTCATCGCCCGTGTCGAGGCGGCGCAACAGCGCGCCCTGGCCGAGCCGGCGGTGTCCGCCGCCCGTCTCGGCGATCTCGATGCGGCCCTGGCCCTCGTCGCGGTCCTTCAGGCCGTGCTGGCGGCGCTCGCCGCCCCCTTCGCCGAGGGCCGGGCCCGTCCGGAGGCGGCGGCCCGGGCTCTGGCCGAGGCCCTCGAAGCCCTGGCCGCGGGGACCGCGGACCAGGCCGGCGATGTGTGGGCGGGGCAGGCGGGCGAAGCTCTGGGCGGGCTGATCGCCGGCCTGATCGGAGAGGCCCAGGCGCTTCCGACGGTGAGCGCTCCGGCCTTTGCCGACCTGCTGGACGGCCTGCTGGCGCGCGAGCGGCTGCGGGCCGGCGGCGCCAGCCATCCCCGCCTGAGAATCCTCGGCGTGCTCGAAGCGCGCATGCTGCGGGCGGACCGGCTGATCCTGGCCGGGCTGGAGGAGGGGGTGTGGCCCCAGCCGGCGCCGGTCGATCCTTTCCTGTCGCGGCCGATGCGCGAGCGGCTGGGCCTGCCGCCGCCCGAGCGCCGCGTCGGCCTGTCCGCCCACGACTTCGCCCAGGCCGCCTGCGCCCCGGAGGTCTTTCTGCTGCATGGCGAGCGCCGCGGCGGCGCGCCGGCGGTGCAATCCCGCTGGCTGTGGCGGCTGCAGACCCTGGCGGCGGGCGCGCAGCTTGCCCTGCCGACCCGCCCGGAGATGGTGACCTGGGCGCGCAACCTCGACGCGCCCCTGGCCGACCCGCCCGCCTTCCTGAAGACCGCCGCGCGACCGGCGCCGAGGCCCCCTGTCGCCGCACGGCCCCGAAAGCTGGCCGTCACGGCCGTGGAGCGCTGGGTGCGTGACCCCTACGGTCTCTACGCCCGGGAGATCCTACGGCTGCGGCCGCTCGATCGGCCGGACGAGCCGGTGGAGGCCCGCGCCCGCGGCTCGGCGGTCCACGCGGCATTCGAGCGCTTCTCGCGGGAACACCCCGATGCTCTGCCACCCGATCCGCAGGCCGTGTTCGCGACGCTGCTGCTCGACGAACTTCGCCGGGCAGGCATGCCCCGCGCCCGCATGGCCCGCGAACAGGCCCTGGCGGCCAATGTGGCGCCCTGGGTGATCGACTTCGAGCGCCGGCGCCGGCCTGGCGCCCGCCTCCTGGTGGAGAGCCAAGGCGCCTTGAGCTTCGAGGGCCCGGCGGGGGTGTTCACCCTCACCGCCAAGGCCGACCGCATCGAGGCCCGCGGCGGCGTGGGCGACGTGCTGGACTTCAAGACCGGAACCGCGCCGAGCCCCAAGGTGGTCAAGGCTGGCATCGCCCCGCAGCTCACGCTCACCGGGGCGATCCTGGCGGCGGGCGGCTTCGCCGATCTCGGCGCGCTGACCCCGGGAGACCTGCTCTATGTCCGGGTCAACGGCGGCCGGGTCCCCGGCCGCGAGGAATCCCGCGGCGGCGATGATCCCGCCGCCCTGTCGGCCGAGGCGCTCGCCGGCCTGAAACGCCGGGTCGCCCATTTCGACGACCCGGCCACGGCCTACCAGTCCTGGGCCATGCCACAGTTCCGCACCCGTTTCGGCGGCGACTACGACCATCTGGCCCGGCTGTGGGAGTGGTTCGTGGTCGGCGAGGGCGCCGGGGAGGGCGAGGCGTGAGCGTCGCCGCCGAACCTCAGGTCAGGGCCTCCAACCCCCGTACGTCGGTGTTCGTGGCCGCCAACGCCGGTTCGGGAAAGACCTCGACCCTGGTCAAGCGGGTGGCGCGCCTGCTGCTAGACGGGGCGCGGCCGGAGGCGATCCTCTGTGTCACCTACACCAAGGCCGGAGCGGCGGAGATGCAGCGGCGGCTGTTCCAGGACCTCGGCGCCTGGGCGGTCATGCCCGACCCGGAATTGCGCGCGGCCCTGGCGGCGATCGACGAGGCGGGCCGCGAGCTGTCCAAGGCCCGCGCCCTCTTCGCCCGCGCCCTGGAGACGCCCGGCGGCCTGAAGATCCAGACGATCCACGCCTTCTGCGAGAAGCTGCTGAGGCGGTTTCCGCTCGAGGCCGGGGTCTCGCCAGGGTTCGAAGTGCTGGAGGACACCGCCGCCGCGGCCCTGTCGGCCGGCGCCCGCGACGAGGTGGCCACCCTGGCCATGGCCCATCCGGATAGCGCGCTGGCGGCCGCCTACGCCCATTTCTCGGTCGAGCTCGACTGGGGAGCCTTCAACGACATGTTCGCCGTCTTCGAGACCCGCCGCGCCGCCATCGCCGCCTGGGCCGACGCCTGTGACCGGCGCGGCGGATTCGGGACGGAGACCTGGCGGCTGTGCGGCTTTCCCGCGCCGGAGTCCCGCCGGGCGATCGAGGCCGAGGCGGTCGCCTTCATCCGCTGGCGGCGCTGGAAGGCGGTCGCCCAGACGCTTCTGCAGAGCCAGGCGGTCACCGACCGCGAGATCGGCGTGGCCATGGCCGCGGTGGAGGCCGGCGCGCCGTTCAACGCCGTGCGCGCGGTGTTCTTCACCAAGGGCGGCGCCGCCCGGAAACGCCTGGGCACGGCCCAGATCGACGCGTCGACGCGCGCGTGGCTCGCCGAGGAGCAGGCCAGGCATGTGGCCACCCACGCCCGCCTCGTGGCGGCCGCCGTGGCCGAGGACACCGTCCACGCCCTGCGCCTGGCCATCGCCTACGCCGAACTCTACGAGAGCGCCAAGGCGGTGACCGGGGCCCTGGATTTCAGCGATCTCATCGCCCGCACCCACCACCTGCTCAAGCAGAAGGTCGACGCCGCCTGGGTGCTCTACAAGCTCGACGGCGGTCTCGACCACATCCTGCTCGACGAGGCCCAGGACACCGCCCCGGAGCAGTGGGAAATCCTGCGCGCCCTCACCGAGGAATTCTTCACCGGCCTGGGCGCCTCGCCCCTGCGGCGCACGGTCTTCGCCGTGGGGGACGAGAAGCAGTCGATCTTCTCGTTCCAGGGCGCCGCGCCCGAGCGGCTGGCCGTGGAGACCCAGGCCTTCGAGATCATGGCCATCGACGCCGGCATGGACTTCGGCTCGGTCAAGCTGATGGAGAGCTGGCGCTCGACCCCCGAGGTGCTGAGCTTCGTCGATGCCGTCTTCCGCGCGCCCGAGGCCCTGGCGGGCCTGCATCCGGCCGAGGGGCCGAATGTCCGCGGCTTCCCGATCACCCACATGGCCCGGCGCGAACCGGGGGGCTGCGTCGAGTTCTGGCCCCTGGAGGTCGATATTCCCGGCGAGGAGCCCGACGTCTGGGCGCCGGTCGACGCCGAGCCCGCCGCCAGCGCCGTGAAGCTGCTGGCCCGGCGCATCGCCCTGAGCGTGGCGGCCATGGTCCGGCGCGGCGACGGGGTCGTCGACCGGGAAACGCGGCGGATGCGCCCCTGCGCCTTCGGCGACGTGCTCATCCTGGTGCGCCGACGGTCGGCGCTGTTCCACGAGATCATCCGCGCCCTCAAGCGCGAGGGCGTCGCCGTGGCCGGCGCCGACCGGCTGAAGCTTTCCGAGCACGGGGTGTTCGACGATCTCGTCGCCCTGGGCCGCTTCGCCCGGTTCCCCACTGACGACCTTGCCCTCGCCGGCCTGCTGCGCAGTCCATTCTGCGAAATCGACGAGCCGGGACTTTTCGACCTGGCCCATGACCGCCGGGGTTCGCTGTGGGGCGCCCTGCGGGCCCGGGCCGGCGAGCGCCCCGCCTGGGGCTCCGCGGCCGATCTGCTTGAGTGGGTGCGCGAGGAGGCCGACCGCGCCCCGCCCTTCGATTTCTACAGCCGGTTCCTGGGCCGCCTGGACGGCGCGGGGCGCTCCATGCGCCAGCGTCTGCTCACCCGCCTGGGGGCGGAGGGCGAGGAGGCCCTGGACGCCTTCCTGGCCCAGACCCTTCAGGCCGAGGGACGCGGCCAGCGCGATCTGGAGACCTTCGTGGCCGCCATGGCCGCCAGCGAGATCGAGATCAAGCGCGAACCGGAGCTGGCGCGGACCCGCGGCGGTGGCGAGGTGCGGGTGATGACGGTGCACGGCGCCAAGGGTCTGGAGGCGCCGATCGTCATCCTGCCCGACACCACCACCCGCGCCACCGCCCAGGCCGGGCCCCTGCTGGACGTTCCCGGCGGCGGCTTTCTGTGGGCGCCCCGCAAGAGCGACGACTGTCCCGCCTCGGCCGCGGCGCGGGAGGCCCGCGAGGCGGCCACCGAACAGGAGTCGGCCCGTCTGCTCTATGTCGCCCTCACCCGGGCGCGGGACCGCCTGATCGTTTGCGGCGTGCAGAGCCAGACGGCGCGCTTCGAGCGCAGCTGGTACGACTTTGTCGGCCGCGCCTTCGACGACCTGCCCAGCCGCGCCATAGACCTTGAGGGCGGCGGCGTGGGGCGCCGCTACGGGACCGATCCCCGCCCCGCCGCGGATCTCGCCGGACCCGGCGATTTGGACGCCCCGCTTCCCGTCTGGTCGCGCGGTCTGGCGCCGGCCGAACCGGCCCTGGCCCGCTACGCCTCGCCCTCCACCCTGGGCGACTCCGCGGCTGGTCCCGCGCCTTCGCCCCTGCTGGCGGTGGGCGGGCTGGGTCGCTACCGGCGGGGCGACCTGATCCACCGCCTCCTGCAACTGCTGCCCGATCTGGCCGTCGCCGACCGGCCGGCCGCGGCGGCGCGAATCCTGGCCCGGGAGCGGGATATCACCGACGCCCAACGCGAGGAGATGATCGCCGCGGCCCTGGGCGTGCTCGCGGACGACCGCTTCGCGGCGGTGTTCGGGCCGGGCTCCCGCGCCGAGGTCGCCCTGGCCGGCGCCGCGGCGCGGTTCCCCCCCGGCCTGGCGATTTCCGGTCGCATGGACCGTCTGGTCGTCGAGCCGGGCCGGGTGCTGGTCGTCGATTTCAAGACCAACCGGCCCGCGCCGGAGAGCATCGAGCAGGTCGATACCGCCTATGTGACCCAGATGGCGATCTATGCGGCGGTGCTGGCGGAGATCTATCCCGGTCGCGCCGTAGAGGCGGCCCTGGTGTGGACCGACGGGCCCGAGCTGATGCCTGTCCCCGAGGCCATGCTGCGGGCGGCGCTGGACGCCCTGACGCTCAGAGCCTGAGCGGCTGGGCCTGCTCGGCCGCCTCGCTGGCGTCGCCGTGCACCTCCTCGCGGATCACCCGCAGGGTGACGGCGTTGAGGTACTGGATCAGGGCGGCGTTGAGCTCCTCGAACTCGGGCCACAGCACCTGATCGACGAACGGCTTGGGGACCTTCAGCATCACCGTGGTCAGCCTCTGGCGAGGCAGTCGGTAAGGGTCGAGGCCGTAGCGGCGGCAAAGAGCCAGGAACAGTCGCCGCGACCACTGGTCGCCGAGAGAGAACTGCATCTCCACGGCCGGCTCGCTCAGCTGCAGGCTCGCCAGGCGCGCCCGGACGCGGGCCAGCGCCGCTCCCGCGGCCAGTCGTTCGCCCTCGGTGCCCGCTCCGGCGAACAGCGCCTCGATCTTGCGCAGCTTTTCGCGAAGGTGTGTTTCTTCCGACATCAAACCCAGGTTCGGCCCACGAGCGGATGGTCAGCGGACCATGCGGGGAGTCATCGGTCAATCGTTCAGCGGTCTGCCGAATTTCTTCGCGACGATGGGGGGTGATTGCGCGCCCTCGCGGATGGTCGGGCGTATCGGCGCGCCGGCCCTTGATCCGGCCGCGCCGCGCCCGCAGGCTTCGGTCAGCCGGGGGCTCGCCGCGGCAGGGCCAGATTCATGACGCAGGACGCCGACTCCCCGACGATTCCGCCGTTCGTGCGCAGCATGAAGGTCACCGGCGTCCTGCTACTGACCCTCTCGGCGGTGACGCCGGCCTCGTCGGTGTTCGTGATCATCCCTGGCATCCTCGGCCAGGCCGGCAGCGGCGCCGTCATCAGCCTGTCCGCCGCCGCCCTGGTGGCCCTGGCCATGGCCCTGGTCTACGCCGAGCTGGCCTCGGCCTTCCCCCACGCGGGCGGCGAATACGCCATGCTCGGCCGCACCCTGGGCCCGTTCATCGGTTTCGTCTTCATGGGCATGAACGTCGTTGGCTCGACCCTGGCTCCGGCGGTTCTGTCCCTGGGGGCGGCCGACTACGTCTCCGCCGTGTGGCCCGGCGTCGGGCGGGTGCCCCTGGCGGTGGGCGTCGTCGGGACGTCGATGCTTCTGGGCGTGCTCAACATCCGCATCAACGCCTGGGTCACCGGCCTGTTTCTGCTGGTGGAGACCCTGGCCCTGGTGGTCCTGGGGGTGCTGGGCTTCCTGCACGCCCAGCGGCCGCTGCTCGGGTTCATCATCCACCCGCAGGTGCTCAGCCACGGCCATCTGGCGCCGACGCCGGTGGCCATGATGGGGCTGGCCACCGCCGTGGCGATCTTCTCCTACAACGGCTTCGGCGCGGCGGTCTATTTCAGCGAGGAAATGCACGAGGCGCCGCGCCTTGTGGCGCGCACCATCCTGCTGGCCCTGGTTCTCACCGTGGCCTTCGAGTTCGTGCCGGTGGTGGCGGTGCTGATGGGCGCGAGCGATCTGAAGACCCTGCTGGGCTCGCAGAGCCCGTTCAGCGATTTCCTGCTGCAGACCGGGGGCCGCACCCTCGACACCGTGGTCAGCCTCGGTATCGCCCTGGCCATCGTCAACGCCGTGATCGCCACGGTGCTGATCAACGCCCGTTTCCTGTTCTCCAGCGGCCGCGACGGGGTGTGGCACGGCTGGTTCAACACCGCCCTGGTGCAGATGCACGGCCGCTTCCAGTCGCCCTGGGTGGCGACCCTGCTGGCCGGCGCGTCGGCCTGCGCCACCTGCTTCATCCCCTTCCACATCCTGCTGGTGATGAACGGCACCGGCGTGGTGGTGATGTATGTGCTGCTCTGCCTGGGGGCGATCGCCGGGCGGATCACCGGCGCCACGGCGCACGCCGCCTATCGCATGCCGCTGTTCCCTCTGGCCCCGCTCTTCGCCCTCGTCGCCCTGACCTATGTCATCTACGCCAACTGGATCGATCCGGAGGTCGGCCGGCCAAGCCTGCTGGTCAGCGTCCTGCTGATCGTTCTGGCCACCGGCTACTTCCTGCTGCTGCGTCGGGGCCGGGGCGTGGCGATCACCCTCAACGGGCCGGTCGACGAGGCGGCGTGATCTCGGGGCGCGCCCAGAAAAACTCGCAGCGACTTTGGCGGCTCGCCGGTCCGGCGGCGGTTGACGGGGGCCTCGACCGGCCTAAATGCTTAGTCACCAGAGGAGCTTTCCATGAGCACGGTTGCCGTCACCGATTCGACCTTCGAAAATGATGTCCTGAAGTCCGCCACCCCGGTGCTGGTCGACTTCTGGGCCGAGTGGTGCGGCCCCTGCCGCCAGATCGCCCCGTCGCTGGAGCAGATTTCCAATGAACTGGCCGGCGCCGTCACCGTGGCCAAGATCGACATCGAGGCCTCGCCGCTGACCCCGTCGCGCTACGGCGTGCGCGGCATCCCCACGATGATGCTGTTCAGGGACGGCCAGATGGCGGCGATGAAGGTCGGCGCCATGCCCAAGGCCAAGATCCTCGAGTGGCTGGCCGAGACGGGCATCCACGCGGCCGCCTGAGCGGCGTCCTTCAGGCTGGCCAGGTATCCGGGCTGAGGGCCAGGACGTCGCCGATGAAGTGCAGCGAGCCGCAGATCACCACGTGCGGCGCCGCGCCTTCGCCGGCCAGCGCCTGACGCAGGGCGTCTTCCACCCCGTCGGCGGCGCGGGCCTCCAGCCCCTGTGACCGCGCCGCCTCGGCCAGGGCTTCCGCGGGCGTGGCGCTGGGCGAGTGGAAGGCGGTGGTGAAGACCCGCGGCGACGACGCCGTGAAGGCGGCGAAGAAGCCCGAGGCGTCCTTGCGCCCCAGCATGCCGACGATCAGCGTCACGGGCCGGCCGTCGCGGGCGGACAGCCGCGCGCAGGCCTCGGCCAAGGCGTGGCCGGCGTGGGGGTTGTGGGCCCCGTCGATCCAGAGGTCGGCGTCCCCGGCCATCGCGGCCAGGGGCCCCTTGGTCAGGCGCTGGAAACGGCCGGGCCAGGTCGCCGCGGCGACCCCCCGCGCCATGGCCGCCTCGTCGAGCCGCGGATCGCCCAGAGCCAACAGGGCGGCGACGGCGAGTCCGGCGTTGGCGTACTGGTGCGGACCCAGCAGCCCGGGGGGCGGCAGGTCGATCAGGCGGTCCGGCGCCTGGACGACCAGCCGGCCGCGTTCTTCCCAGGCGTCGAAGTCCCGGCCCATCAGCCACAGCGGCGCGTCCAGGGCCGCGGCTTCCGCCTCGATCACCGCCTCGGCCTCGGGGCGCTGCCGGGCCGACACCACGGGCCGTCCGGCCTTGATGATCCCGGCCTTCTCCCAGGCGATCCTGTCCAGGCCCGGGCCGAGCATTTCCAGGTGGTCGTAGTCCACCGGGGTGATGACGCTCACCGCCGGCCGCTCGAACACATTGCTGGCGTCGAACCGGCCGCCCAGGCCAACCTCAACCAGGCAAAGATCGGCGGGCGCGGCGGCGAAGGCGTGAAAGGCCAGGGCGGTGGTGATCTCGAAGAAGCTGATCGGCTCGCCCTGGTTGGCCGCCTCGACCTCGTCGATCCTGCGACCCAGATCCTCGTCGCTGATCAGCCTGCCGGCGATGCGGATGCGCTCGGCGAAGCGCACCAGGTGCGGCGAGGTCAGAACGTGGGTCCTCAGGCCGGCGGCCTCGGCCATGGCGCGCAGGAAGGCGGTGGTGGAGCCCTTGCCATTGGTGCCGGCCACATGGATCACCGGACCCATGCGGTCCTGAGGCCGGCCCATGGCGGTCAGCAGGCGCTCGATCCGGCCGGTGGACAGGTCGATCAGCGACGGATGCAGGGCGCGCAGGCGCCGGATCGCCCCGTCGGAGGCGCGGATGGCGTCGTAGTCGGGGAGGGTCGGCGGGCTCAGGCGCGGGCGAGGCGCGAGCGCCCCAGCATCAATGTGCGCAGGATCGAGGCGAGAATGACCGGCAGGTCCTTGCGGCTGACCACGCGGTCGACCATGCCCCGGTCGACCAGGAACTCGGCGGTCTGGAATCCCGGCGGCAGGGTCTCGCGAATGGTGTCCTCGATCACCCGTCGGCCAGCGAAGCCTATGGTGGCCCCGGGTTCCGACAGCTGTACGTCGCCGAGCATGGCGTAGGAGGCGGTGACCCCGCCGGTGGTCGGGTCGGTAAGCACCACCACATAGGGCAGGTGGGCGCGACGCAGGCGCTGGATGGCCACGGTGGTGCGCGCCATCTGCATCAGCGACAGGGCGCCTTCCTGCATCCGGGCGCCGCCGGAGGCGGTGAACACCACGAAGGGAACCTCACGCTTCACCGCCTCCTCGGCGGCAGTGATGAAGGCCTCGCCGGCCGCCGAACCGAGCGAGCCGCCCATGAAGGCGAAGTCCTGCACGAGGACCACGGCGGGAACCCCGCCGATCTCGCCGAAGCCGGCCGCCATGGCGTCGGTCTGGCCGGTGGTCTTGCGGGCCGTGGCCAGGCTGCCGCGATAGGGTTTGCCGTAGTCGAACGCCAGGGGGTCGTCCGGCGTCCGCGGAAGGGTGATGGCGCGGAACCGACCGCCGTCGAAAGTGTAGGCGAAGCGCAGATCGGGGCGGATCCGCATGTGCCGGCCGGCCGGGGTGACCCATTGGGCGGCCTCAAGGTCCGGCCGATAGATCATCTCGCCGGTATCGGGGCATTTGACCCACAGATTGTCTGGGGTCTCACGCCGGGTGACCAGCCTGCGCACGCCCGGCGCGATCTTCGCCAGCCAGCCGCCGCGTGCCGGTCTCGGCTTTTCGTCCTCAGCCATGGGCATGACCCGGGATGGCAGGCTGGCGCATGTGGCGGCCTATCCGACCAGTTCTCGGGCGGACCGGACGGCCGCGCCGAGGTCCGCGGCGACGCCCAGGGTGGCGGCCACCGGATCACGGCCGTCGGCCAGGGCGTCGGCGATGGCGTCCACCAGGGCCGAGCCGACGACGGCGGCGTCGGCGACGCGGGCGATGGCGGTCGCCTGGGCCGGGGTGCGGATGCCGAAACCCACGGCCACCGGCAGGCCGCTGGCCGCCCGCACGCGGGCCACGGCGGGCGCGACGTCGGAGGCGGCGGCCGACTTGGCGCCCGTCACGCCGGCGACGGCGACGTAGTAGAGGAAACCGCGCGTGCGGCGCGCCACGATCGCCAGCCGGGCGTCGTCGGTGGTCGGCGTGGCCAGGCGGATGAGGTCGACGCCCCGGCTGTCGAGGGCGTCCGCCAGGGGATCGGCCTCTTCCGGCGGGCAGTCCACCGCGATCAGGCCGTCGATCCCCGCCGCCGCCGCCCGGGCGGCGAAGGCCTCATAGCCGAGGCTCATGATCGGATTCAGATAGCCCATCAGCACGATCGGCGTGACGGCGTCAGACTCGCGGAACCGGCGGGCCAGGTCGAACACGCCTTCCAACGTCATCTGCGAGGCCAGGGCCCGCAGCGCCGCCTTCTGGATCGGTGGGCCGTCGGCCATCGGGTCGGAAAACGGAATGCCCAGTTCGATCAGGTCCGCACCGGCGGCTGGCAGGCCCTTGAGGATGGACAGGGCGGTCCCGGCGTCGGGGTCGCCGGCCATGACATAGGCGATGAAGGCCGCCCGGTTCTGCGCCGCGAGTTCGGCGAAGCGCTTCTGGATGCGGCCGCCGCTCACGCCGCGCCCTCCAGGGTCACGCCCATCCGCGCCGCCACCGTGGCCAGGTCCTTGTCGCCGCGTCCCGAGAGGTTGAGCACGACGACGCCGGCCTTGCCCACCTCGGCGCAGATCTCCGGCAGGCGGGCCAGGGCATGGGCGGATTCCAGCGCCGGGACGATGCCTTCCAGCTTGGCGCACAGCTTGAACGCCTCCAGGGCGTCGTCATCGGTGGCGGTCAGGTATTTCACCCGGCCCACGTCGTACAACCAGGCGTGCTCGGGACCAATGCCCGGGTAGTCGAGGCCGGCGGAGATCGAATGGGCCTCAGTGATCTGGCCGTCGGCGTCCTGCAGCAGATAGGTCTTGTTGCCGTGCAGCACTCCGGGGCGGCCGCCGGTCAGGGCCGCCGCGTGCCGGCCGGTGTGCATGCCGTCGCCGGACGCCTCGACGCCGTAGAGTCGCACGCTCTCGTCGTTGAGGAACGGATGGAACAGGCCGATGGCGTTGGAGCCGCCGCCCACGCAGGCGACAAGGGCGTCGGGGAGGCGCCCTTCGGCCTCCAACAGCTGAGCGCGGGTTTCCACGCCGATCACCCGCTGAAAATCGCGCACCATCATCGGATAGGGGTGCGGTCCGGCGGCCGAGCCGATCAGATAGTAGGTGTCCTCGACGTTGGTCACCCAGTCGCGGAGCGCCTCGTTCATGGCGTCCTTCAGGGTCGAGGCGCCGCTGATCACGGGACGGACCTCGGCGCCCAGCAGGTTCATGCGCAGCACATTTGGGGCCTGACGCTCGACGTCGACCGCGCCCATGTAGACCACGCAGGGCAGTCCGAAGAGGGCGCAGACCGTGGCCGTGGCCACGCCGTGCTGGCCGGCGCCGGTCTCGGCGATGATCCGGGTCTTGCCCATCCGACGGGCCAGCAGGATCTGGCCCATGCAGTTGTTGATCTTGTGCGCGCCGGTGTGATTGAGCTCCTCGCGCTTGAGGTAGACCTTCGCCCCGCCGAAGTGCTCGGTCAGGCGGCGGGCGAAATAGAGCGGGCTGGGCCGGCCCACATAGGTGGCCAGATAGCCGTTCAACTCGCGGTGGAATTCCGGATCGGCGTTGGCGGCCTCATAGGCGGCCTCCAGGGCCAGCACCAGCGGCATCAGGGTCTCGGGCACATAGCGGCCGCCATAGTCCCCGAACCGGCCCCTGGGGTCGGGGAAGGCCATATAGTCGTTCTGAAGCGCGGGACGCGCCAGGGTGTCGGCGGAGATCATCGTGTCAGGCCCGGCGAACCGCCTCAAGAAAGGCTCCAATGAGAGCGGGGTCCTTTAGTCCCGCGCCTCGCTCCACGCCAGAGGAAACGTCTACCATCGGCGCGCCCGACACCCGGATGGCCTCCGCGACGTTCCAGGGATCCAGGCCGCCGGCCAGGAACCAGGGGCGCTCGAACCGCCGCCCGGCCAGGATCGTGGCGTCGAAACGGGCGCCCATGCCGCCGGGGCGGGTCGCGCCCTTGGGGACCCTGGCGTCGAACATCAGGTGGTCGACGAGCCCGTCGAATTCACGCGCCGCGTCCAGATCGCCGCTCTCGGCCACGGACAGCACCTTGATCAGGCGCGCGCCGGAACGACGGGCGATCTCGGCCACCCGGGCCGGCGTCTCACGCCCGTGAAGCTGGATGAAGTCCGGCGCGAGGGCGGCGGTGATCCGGTCCACAAGGGCGTTGTCGGGATCGACCGTCACCGCCACGGTCGCCGCCCTGCCCCTGGCCCGCGCGGCCAGCCGGCCCGCCGCGGCCGGATCGATGTCTCGCGGACTGCCAGGGAAGACCATGAAGCCCAGGAACGCCGCCTTGCCCTCCAGGGCGGCGTCCACGGTGTCGGCTGTCGACAGTCCGCAGATCTTGGTAAGGGTCATGGGCGGTTCCCGCGCCGGACGGCTGTCGCCAGATCGGCCGGCGGCATGGTCGGGGCGGTCAGGCGCCCGGAGACCGGGCGGCCAGCAGGTCGCGGATTTCGGTCAGCAGGGCCTCGGAAGGCGTTGGCCCGGGTGGCGGGGCTTCGGCCACGACCTCGGCCTCCGCCTCCGCCTTGCGGTGCAGCGAGTTGATCGCCTTGACGATCAGGAAGATCACCGCGGCCACCACCAGGAACTGGATGACGGTGTTCAGGAAGAGGCCATAGGCGATCGCCACCTCGGCCGTCTTGGTCGCCGCGTCGGCCGGTTTCAGCACGATCTTCAGGGCGGAGAAATCCACGCCGCCGAGGACCAGGCCGATGGGTGGCATCACCACGTCGGTCACCACGCTGGTAACGATCTTGCCGAAGGCGCCGCCGATGATCACGCCGACGGCCAGGTCGACCACATTGCCGCGGGCGATGAAGTCGCGGAATTCCTTGAACACGGACACGGCAGGCTTTCCTTCTACTCGGCGTTGAGCCGGGTGCGCAGTTCCTTGCCGCTCTTGAAGAACGGCACGTGCTTGGCCTTGACGTGCACCGTCTCGCCCGTGCGGGGATTGCGGCCCGGTCGGGCCGGACGGCTGCGGACCGAGAAGGCGCCGAAGCCGCGCAGCTCGACCCGTCCGCCGGATTCGAGGGACTCGATCATCCCCTCCAGGATCACGGAGACGACCCGTTCGACATCGCGCTGGGTCAGGTGCGGGTTTTCCGCCGCCAGCGCCGCGATCAGCTCTGATTTAATCATGACGTTCTCGCCCCTAGTCGAGCGATCCATGCCCATTTCCGCGTTTAACTTCAAGAGTTTGGTTTGTCGTCCGGAGCCTGTCGGTCCGGGGGGCCATACTCCCGAACAAAATCGGGCCGGACCACCGCCCCGAGGGACGGTGGTCCATGCGCCGTTACTCCTTGTTCGAGGCCTTCTCGCGCAGCGCCGCGCCCAGGATGTCCCCGAGCGAGGCTCCGCTGTCAGAGGAGCCGAACTTCTCGATGGCCTGCTTGTCCTCGGCCATTTCCAGCGCCTTGACCGAAAGGGCCACCCGACGGGCCGCCTTGTCGACATTGGTCACCTGGGCGTCCAGACGGTCGCCGACGGCGAACCGTTCGGGCCGCTGTTCGGACCGGTCGCGAGACAGGTCTGACTTGCGAATGAAGGCGGTCATCGGCGCATCGTCGGGACCAAACTTCACCTCGATGCCGCCCGAGGTGATCTCGATCACGGTGGTGGTGACGGTCTGGCCCTTGCGGAACACGTCGCCGCTCATCGGGTCGCCCGACAGCTGCTTTATGCCGAGGCTGATGCGTTCCTTCTCGACATCGACGTCCAGGACGCGCGCCTTGACGGTCTCGCCCTTGGGATGGCGGGCGATGGCTTCCTCGCCGGCCACGTTCCAGTCGATGTCCGAGAGGTGCACCATGCCGTCGATGTCGTTGTCGAGGCCGATGAACAGACCGAATTCGGTGGCGTTCTTGACTTCGCCTTCCACGGTCGAGCCGATCGGGTGCTGTTCGAGGAACTGCTCCCACGGATTGCGCATCGCCTGCTTGAGGCCGAGGCTGACGCGGCGCTTGGAGGCGTCGACGTCAAGCACCACCACTTCCACTTCCTGGGAGGTGGAGACGATCTTGCCGGGATGGACGTTCTTCTTGGTCCAGCTCATTTCCGAGACGTGGACCAGGCCCTCGACGCCCGCTTCCAGTTCGACAAACGCGCCGTAGTCGGTGATGTTGGTGATCCGGCCGGTCAGCTTGGCGCCGGGCGGGTACTTGGCTTCCACGCCGTCCCACGGGTCGGACTGCAGCTGCTTCATGCCCAGGCTGATGCGCTGGGTGTCGGGGTTGATCTTGACGATCTGCACCTTGACCGTGTCGCCGACCGCCAGGACCTGGCTGGGGTGCGAGACGCGCTTCCAGCTCATGTCGGTGACGTGCAGCAGGCCGTCGATGCCGCCGAGATCGACGAACGCGCCGTAGTCGGTGATGTTCTTGACCACGCCGTCGCGGACTTCGCCTTCCTGCAGCTGGCTGACCAGTTCGGTGCGCTGTTCGGCGCGGGCCTCTTCCAGGATGGCGCGGCGCGAGACGACGATGTTGCCGCGCGGACGGTCCATCTTGAGGATGGCGAAGGGCTGTTCCTTACCCATCAGCGGGCCGACGTCGCGCACCGGGCGGATATCGACCTGCGAACCGGGCAGGAACGCCGAGGCGCCGCCGAGGTCGACGGTGAAGCCGCCCTTCACGCGGCCGACGATGGCGCCCATCACGGGCTCGTTCTTGGCGAACACGCCTTCGAGGCGGGTCCAGGCCTCCTCGCGGCGGGCCTTGTCACGGCTGATCACCGCTTCGCCGAGGGCGTTCTCGATACGCTCGAGGAACACCTCGACGGTGTCGCCGACCTTCAGCGTGGGCTTGCCGGTCTCGTCGACGCCGAATTCCTTCACCGGAATACGGCCTTCGGTCTTCAGACCGACATCGATGATGGCGAAATCCTTCTCGATCGCGGCCACCAGGCCCTTGACCACGGTGCCTTCGGCGAAATCGCGTCCGCCCATGCTCTCGTCGAGGAGAGCCTCAAAGTCGCCCCGCGTGGGGTTCATGCTCAGATCATCAGCCATGATTGTGTCTTGCTACTCGCCTTGCCAAAACCCCGCAGCGCGAATTTGCACTCCGGGCGTTGATGAGATTTGTGGAATTCAGGAGCGCCCTCGGTCGTCGATGGTTCGGCGCGATGGGATTGGCCGATCAGGATGTCTCCCACCGGCCGCGCGACGCCTCAACGATGCGCAGGGCCGCATCGAAGGCGTGGTCTATATCGAGATCGGTGGTGTCGAGCAAGGCCGCATCGGCCGCCCGCGCCAGGGGGGCAGCGGCCCGCCCGCCGTCGCGCTCGTCGCGTCGCCGGATGTCCGCCAGAATCGCGTCATAGGCGACCGTCTCGCCGCGGCCCAGCAGTTGCGCGTGGCGCCGGCGCGCCCGCACGGCCGCCGAGGCGGTGACGTAGATCTTGCAGGGCGCCTCGGGCGCCACCACCGTGCCGATGTCGCGTCCGTCCAGGATGGCCCCGGGTTCGCGTCGGGCGAACGCCCTCTGGACGTCGAGCAGGGCCGCCCGAACCTGCGGGTGCACCGCGACCCGGCTGGCCGCTTCGCCGGCCTCGCGGCCGCGCAGGGCGTCCTCATCCAGTCGCCCGGGGTCCAGCGCGCGCGCCGTGCGGCCGGCGGCGGCCTCGTCGTCCGGATCGCCGCCGCTGGCCAGCACCGCCGCTCCTACGGCCCGATAGAGCAGGCCGGTGTCCAGCACCGGCAGGTCCAGGGTCTCGCCCAGGCGCAAGGCGATGGTCCCCTTGCCCGAGGCGGCCGGCCCGTCGATGGCGATGACGAAGCCCATCTCAGGCCGCTTCGATGCGGGCGCCCAGGCTGGCCATCAGGCTCGTGAAGCCCGGAAAACTGGTGGCGATCATCGCCGGTTGATCCACCGAGACCGGCGCCCGGGCGGCCAGGCCCAGCACCAGGAAACTCATGGCGATGCGGTGGTCTCCGTGGGTCGTCGCCATGGCCCCGCCCCGCACCGGGTGGTTGGCGTCCGCCGTCCCCACGACGATCATCCCCTCGGGCTCCTCCTCCACCTGGACGCCGCAGGCGGTCAGGCCCGCGGCCATCAGCGCGATGCGATCGCTTTCCTTGATCCGCAGTTCGCCCAGGCCGCGCATCACCGTCGGTCCGCTCGCACAGGCGGCGGCCACCGCCAGGATGGGGTATTCGTCGATCATCGACGCCGCGCGGTCCTCCGGCACGGTCACGCCCCGCAGGCGCGAATGTCGGGCGGTGATGTCGCCAACCGTCTCGCCGCCAGCCGACCGCTCGTTGGTGATCTCGAGGTCGGCGCCCATTTCTTTCAGCGTGTCGAACAGGCCGCAGCGAAGCGGGTTGAGAAGCACGCCCCGCACCGTCACCGACGAACCCGGCGTGATCAGGGCGGCGACGATCGGAAAGGCGGCCGAGGAGGGGTCGCCCGGAACCTGCACCGCGACGGCCTTCAGGGCCTGGCCGCCTTTCAGGCTGATCAGCCGGCCCTCGGGTCCGTCCTCCACCGACACCTCGGCCCCGAAGGCCCGCAGCATCCGTTCAGTGTGGTCGCGGGTCAGCACCGGCTCGACGATGCGCGTCTCGCCCCAGGCGTTCAGTCCGGCCAGCAGCACCGCCGACTTCACCTGGGCCGACGGCTCGGGCAGCACATAGCGGATGGCCTGCAGATCGCCGCCGCGCAGGCTCAGGGGCAGCCGGTTTCCCTCGCGGCCCATCCACGTCGCGCCCATCAGGCCCAGGGGCTTGAGCACTCTTCCCATGGGCCGCCCCCGCAGGGAGCCGTCGCCGGTGAAGGTCGCGGTCAGCGGAAAGCCGCTGGCGGCGCCCATGATCAGACGCACGCCCGTGCCGGCGTTGCCGCAGTCGACCACATCGGCCGGCTCGCTGAACCCGCCGGCGCCGTCGACGCGCCATCGGCCGGGTCCCAGGCGCTCCACGCGGGCGCCGAAGGCGGCCATGGCCGCGGCGGTGCGCCGCACGTCCTCGCCCTCCAGCAGGCCCTTGATGTCGGTGACGCCGCGCGCCAGGGCGCCCAGAATCAGCGACCGGTGGGAAATCGACTTGTCGCCGGGGGCCGTGGTTTCGCCGGAAAGCGGTGCGCCGGAATGGGCGGTCAATGCGGTCGGCGGGCCGCCAACCTGCGCCTGGGCCTCGTCGGTCATGCGTACGCTTCGTCGTGATGGAAGGGGAATGCTTTTGACAGTGGCCCCCCGCCATGGCAAGGGACCGGCCGCTTCAAGCCCGCCAGCAGACAGAGGTCGCCGCATTGGCCAATCCCGAACTGGGCGCCAAACAGATTTGCCCAACCTGTTCGTCGAAATTCTACGACCTCGGCCGCCGGCCGGCGGTCTGCCCCAAATGCGGCGCTGAATTCGACCCGGAAGAGGCGCTCCGCAACCGGCGGGTCCGCGCCCGCACCATCGTTCCGGACGATGACGCCGAGGAAGAAAAGGTCGTCAAGCCGGCGGACTCCGAGGACGGTTTTGAGGCCGAACCCGATGAGGCGCCCGAGCTCGACGCCGTGGTCGACGAGCCCCCGCTGATGACTGACGACGACGATGTCGACGCCGACACCCCGCCGTCCTCGCCGGCCGACGACATCGGCGTCGACTTCGCCGAGGACGAGGATCTGGCCGAGGCCGACGACGACGAGGTTCCGTTCATCGAGGATGAGGACGACGACTTCCCCGATGACGAGATCGACGGGCTCCCCGGGGAGGGCGGACCGGAGGATCAGTGAGCCGCCGAGAAATCTCAACGCGGCACTTGATCGGGCGGAGCGGTGGCACTAGTTTCCGCCGCTTCGCCGACAGGCCCTTCCAGAGGGCCTCAGACGAACCCGATTTTTCGGGGCTATAGCTCAGCTGGTAGAGCGCTTGAATGGCATTCAAGAGGTCAGCGGTTCGACTCCGCTTAGCTCCACCAACAAGGGCCGTCCGGTAGCGCCGGGCGGCCCTTTCCATTTCGCCCCTTCCGGCCCACGGCGGGCGGCGGAATCGGCGACAGGCTTGAACCTGGCCCCCGCCATAGCCACCTTCAGTTCACGCGCTGTTCCGTCGCCATCCGGGGCGGGCCGGCGCGGGGTCGCTTATCCAAGGGCTCCCATGAACCGAACGCTTCTTTTCGACAGTCCGCTGCTGCTCGGCTTCGACCACACCCGCGCCCTCATCGAGCGGGCGGGCAAGATCGGGGGCGATGTCTATCCGCCCTACAACATCGAGGAATGCGGTGAAGGGCGAATCAGGATCACCCTCGCGGTCGCCGGCTTCGCGCCGGAGACCCTGACCGTCACCGTCGAGGACAACCAGCTGACGATCGTGGGGAAGCGGGAGCCGGAGCCGCCCGATGCTCCGGAACGGGCGTTTCTGCATCGCGGAATCGCCGCCCGGGGGTTCGTCCGCGGCTTTGTGCTCGCCGACGGACTGGAGGTCGACGCCGCGGTGCTCGAGGACGGGCTGCTTCGGATCGACGCCGTCCGACCGCCGCCGGCCCGGCGCGTCCGTACAGTGCCCATCAAGACGGCCGGCTGATGTCAGCGTCCGTTTCAGAGTTCGCGTAACAAGGAGTTTTCCATGCCGATCCCGACCCTGACCTCCGAGGCCTTCGCCGCCCTGGGCGCGCCGAACCTGGTCTATGTCCGCCCGATCAAGGCGGCCGAGATCCTGGCGGACACCCCTGTGGAGACGATAAAGGGCTTCGATCTGCGGCCCGAGCAGACGCTCTACGCCGTACACCGCGCCGACGGCGCGCGCCTGGCGGTTCTGGGCGACCGTGATTCGGCCATCGCGGCGGCTCTGGCCCACGAACTGGCGCCCGTCTCGGTTCACTGAAGGCTCCAACGGCCGCCGCCGCGGCGGCCGGAGGGGAGTCAGGCGGCGGAGGGGCGCGAGTCCCGCACCAGGATGGCCCGGATCGCGTCGCCGCTGCTGGCCCCGCGCAACTGGCTGCGAAGTTCCGCTGATCGCAGGGCGCGGGCAATCCGAGCCAGGGCGCGAAGGTGTTCCGAGCCGTTCTCGGGCGGCGAGAGGAGGGCGAAGACCAGGTCCACCGGTTCGTCGTCCACGGCGTCGTAGTCCACCGGCGGAACAATGCGCGCGAAAATGCCCCGCATGCGGTCCAGGCCCTCCACCCGCGCGTGGGGTATGGCCACGCCGTGGCCCACGCCGGTCGATCCCAGGGCCTCGCGCTCCAGAAGGGCGTCGAACACCCTCGGGGCCTTGAGAGAAAACGATCGGGCGGCGATCTCTGCCACCGTCGAGAGAACCTGTCGCTTGGTCTGGGCGGTGAGCCGAGGGGAGATCGATCCGCTCGCGAGCAGATCCCCGATCATCGAGACGGTCAGATCGTCACTCAATTTCGCGAAATCCCGGGCTTGGAGCGTGGTTGGCGGCGCGCAGAGCATGAGGCTTACGTCTGGGCCCAATCCCTCCGTCGACCTCGCCCCGGCCGATCAGGCCTGGCTCTTGGTGCGTTCCGGATCGACCCAGCCGATGTTGCCATCGGCTCGCCGATATACCACGGACAAACCGCCGTGCGCCGCGTTCCTGAACACAATTGCTTGAGATTCAGTCAGGTCCAAATCCATCACCGCCATGGAAACGGTCATGGTCTTCAGAGGCGCCTCGGTCTCGGCGATGACCATCGCCGCGGGGGGCTGGCCGTCGGAAAAATCCTCCCAGTCGTCGACCTCGGATTCCTCGCCCTGGGCGCGCAGCACATAGAGCGAGGCCGTCTCGGCGGCCTTGGCCGTGGCGGCGGTGGTGTGGCTCTTGAGTCGCCGCTTGTAGCGCCGGATGCGGGTTTCGATCTTGGCCAGGCCCAGGGTGAAGGCCGAGTGGGCGTCGCCGCCCAGGCCGTGACTCTGCAGATGCTGGCCCGTGGCCAGGGTCACGGTGCAGTCAACGCGGAAGCCGTGGCCGTCACGGCTGACCACGACCTCGGCGTCGCCGCCGCGCTCGAAATACTTGCCGATGCTGGCTGTTAATTCGTCGCCGATCCGGGTGCGCAGGGCGTCGCCGACATCGACATGTTTGCCTGAAACTTGAACTCTCATGCCCTATCAACACGCCCTGGGCGCGCCTGTGTCAAGCAAGGGGTTTGCCGGATTGACGCCGGGGCTTCGGCGCCCAAGACCGTCAGCTGAATCGGTCGCCCAGATAGACCCGGCGGACTTCGGGATCGGCGAGTATCGCCTCGGGCGTGCCTTCGAAAAGCACCTCGCCAGCATGGATGATCGAGGCCCGATCGATGATGTCGAGGGTCTCGCGGACGTTGTGGTCGGTGATCAGGATGCCGATCCCCCGGCGACGCAGATAGCCGATCACCTCGCGGATGTCGGCGATGGCCAGCGGATCGATGCCGGCGAACGGCTCGTCGAGCAGCATGAAGGACGGTTCGCTCGCCAGGGCCCGGGCGATCTCCACCCGCCGCCGCTCCCCACCGGAAAGCGCCACGGCAGGCGAGGCGCGAAGGTGGTCGATGTGCAGTTCCTCAAGCAGCTTGTTGGTGACGTCCCGGACCCGTTCGCGGCGACCCTCCCGCATCTCCACCACGGCCATGATGTTCTGCTCGACGGTCATGCCGCGGAAGATCGAGGTTTCCTGCGGCAGATAGCCCAGCCCCTGGCGGGCCCGCTGGTACATCGGCTGGTTGGTGATGTCCTCGCCGTCCAGCCAGATGGCTCCATAGTCGGCGGCGATCAGGCCGGTGATCATGTAGAAGCACGTGGTCTTGCCGGCCCCGTTGGGGCCGAGCAGGCCGGCGACCTCGCCGCGGGCCAGATGCAGGCTGACGCCCTTCACCACCTGGCGGCCGCGGAACGACTTGCCGATGCGATCGACGATCAGGCCGCTGCCGGGGCCCGGTCCGGCAGCGGCCGCCCGCGCCGCATCGTCCGGCTTGTGTCCGGTGGCGATCTTCATCCAGGGGCCCTCACGGCTTGGCGGGGGCGTCGGCCGGGGTCGCCTTGTCCGGATAGAAGACCGCCCGCACCCGGCCCCGCTTGCCCGCGCCTGTGACGTTGGACTCCATGGTCGCTTCGTGGGTCGAGACGGTGATCGTCAGCTTGTCGCCGCGGGCGACGTTCTGCCCCTGAACCACCACCACGTCGCCGGTGATCACGATCTGGTCGCTCGCCTGGGAATAGACGGCGTGGTCGCCACGAGCGTTCTGATCGGGCGTGACGTAGTAGACGTGCCCCTCGGCCTCGATCCGTTCGGCCCCGCCGCAGGAGGGCTGGCCGTTTGCGCCCTCGCCCTTGGACCGCGAATAGACGGTGAGCGTGTCGGCGCGCAGGCGGGTCTTTTCCTGAATGGCCTCGGCCGCGCCGCGCCAGACGACCTGGCAGCGGGCGTTGCTCACCTCGGCCTGATCGGCCGTGATGTCGATCGGGGCCTTGGAATGGGTTTCGACCTGGGCCCGGGCGGCGCCGCCGCAAACCAGTCCCGTCGCCAATGCCAAGGCTAAAGCCGACCCCGCCGTGGGCGTCCATCGCGTCATGCGTCAAACCCTGAGACCGGCGCCCGTCTGGCCCCGGACTTCCTTACTGCTGATTCAGCCGCGCGTGAACGCCGCCTTTGAAAACCACCCTATCGCCTTTGTCGAAGACGTCGAAGCTTTTGGATTGCAGATCGCCCGCGGCCGTCTGGCTGGACAGGGCCGTGGGGCTGGTCACCTGGCCTGTGCGCGTGTTGACCACCGCCTCGTCGGTGGCGAAGTGCGACGACCTGGCGTTGTTGGCCTTCACATGGCCCTTGAGATACAGAATCCGCGTGTCCTCCTGGTAGACGCCCCGGTCGGCGGTCATGGTCGAGGGCGTCGGCTCGTCGGTGTACAGGGTCACCCAGGGGTAGCTGAGCAGCACCTTCTGGAACGATCGCTCGTCGCGGGCGGCCTGACGGGCGCCCAGGGTGTAGGCCCGGCCCTGACTGTCGCGACCGAAGAAATGCGGATTGATCATCTCGATGGGCGTGGCGGCGTCCCGGTGCGCCGCGTCCTGGCGGCGGATGGCGTGGGCCACCACCAGTCCCACCAGGGTGGCGATGACGCCGACCATGGTCATCGGCAGCAGCAAGCGCAGCACCCGCACCAGGCGGCTGTGCACCCGGGCCTTGCCGCGGGGCGGCGGCCCCAGGGCCGTGCGGGGCGCGTGACGCGCGTCCGGGGCCGTCTTGAGGTCAGCCATGCGCGAAGATGTCGATTTCGTCCCAGCCGGCCACATCCAGGGCGGCGCGATGGGGCAGGAACGCGAAGCAGGCCTGGGCGAGGTCCATGCGGTTCTCGCGAATCAGCATCTCGTCCAGGCGGGCCTTCAGGGCGTGCAGATTGATGACGTCCGAGGCCGCATAGGCCAGCTGTTCCGGCGAGAGCTGGGCGGCGCCCCAGTCCGAGCTCTGCTGGGCCTTGGAGATGTCCTGGCCGAGGAGCTCCCGGGTGACGTCCTTGAGGCCGTGACGGTCGGTATAGGTCCGGGCCAGCTTGGAGGCGATCTTGGTGCAGTAGACCGGCCCCGTCGTCACCCCCAGGTGAAGCTGGAACATGGCGATGTCGAAGCGCCCGAAATGGAAGATCTTCAGCACCGCCGGATCGGCGAGCAGCCGCTTAAGATTGGGGCAGTCATAGGCGGGCCGGTTCAGGCGGACCACGTGGGCGTCGCCCTCGGGACCGCGGACCTGCACCACGCACAGGGGGTCGCGTCCGAGCCGAAGGCCCATGGTTTCCGAATCGATGGCCACGGAGGCGGCGCCGGCGAACAGGCCGTCGGGCAGATCGCCCTGGTGGAATTGGACAGCCAAGCGTCGCTCCCGACCCTTAAAGACGAGGCGACCAGGCCCCAGCGTCGCCCATGCCGAACTTAGGGACGGCCGGGGCGGCGGACAAGCCGCCCCGTCGATTTCCCCCGAAGCGGCGCCGTGTGACGCCATCGGATGGTGTGGTGCCCAGGAAAGGACTCGAACCTTCACGGCCGTTAAGCCACTGGCACCTGAAGCCAGCGCGTCTACCAATTCCGCCACCTGGGCCCGCAGGGGCAAGCCCCAGCGCGCGAAGGGCGGACGCTTAGGGCGCCGGCCTTTCATCGTCAATGGTTTGTCTTGGCGTTCGCCTTGACCGGAGTCGTTGCGTCCGCTCCGAGGCTCCTCTATCGCAACCGCCACGCGTGCAAACGACGGGGAATGGTGATGAAGGGTCTGGTAACGGTCTTCGGCGGCTCCGGCTTCGTCGGCGGTCAGGTCGTTCGGGCGCTGGCCCGGCGGGGATCCCGCGTCAGGGTCGCCGTCCGCGAGCCAGGGCGCGGCTATCGTCTGCGCATGCTCGGCGACGTCGGCCAGATCGAGGTCGTGCAGGCCAATCTGCGTGACACCGCCTCGGTGGCCCGCGCCCTCGAGGGAGCCGAGGCCTGCGTCAACGCCGTCGCCGTGCTCTATGAATCGGGACGCCAGACCTTCCAGAACCTGCATGTGGACGGCGCCCGGACCATGGCGACCACGGCGCGCGACCTGGGCGTGACCCGGTTCGCCCAGATCTCGGCGATCGGCGCGGCCGCCGACTCCACCTCGCGCTACGCCCGCACCAAGGCGGCGGGAGAGGCGGCGGTCCGCGAGGCCCTGCCCTCGGCGGTGATCCTTCGGCCGTCGGTGATCTTCGGCCCCGAGGACCAGTTCTTCAACCGGTTCGCCGCCATGGCCGCCCTGTCGCCCGCCCTGCCGCTGATCGGCGGCGGCGAGACCCGGTTCCAGCCGGTCTATGTCGCCGACGTCGCCGCGGCGGTGGCCGAGGCGATCTGGAACCCGGCCCTGGCCGGTCGCGACTTCGAGCTCGGGGGGCCGGGCGTGTACAGCTTCCGCGCCCTGATGGAACTGGTGCTGGCCGAGACCGAGCGCCGCGCCCTGCTGCTGCCGGTGCCTTTCGGCTTGGCCAGGCTGCTGGGCGTGGCCGGCGATATCATCGCCTCGACCGGCATCCCGCCGCTGATCACCACTGACCAGTTGGAACTCCTGCGCCGCGACAACATCGTCTCGCCGGGCGCCGCCGGCCTGGGTGATCTGGGCCTGACGGCGAGTCCGCTGGAGCCGGTCATCCCGACCTACCTCTATCGCTATCGCCGGGGCGGTCAGTATGCCCCGGAGATGCACGCCGCCGCCGCCGCGCCGCCCCGCTAGAGTCAGTTCCAGCCGGCGCCGCTCAGCGGCGGATCGGTCCCTTTCCGCTGGCGGCGGCGGCCGTGAGGTCGCTCAGGCCGGACCGGCCTGGGTTTCGGGCGGCACGCCCATGTAGCGCGCCCGCGGTCGGATCAGGGTCCCGCTGCTCAGCTGTTCGTGGGCGTGCGCCAGCCAGCCCGCGCAGCGCGCGACGGCGAACAGGATGAACGGCGCGTCCGCCGGCAGGCTCAGGGTCTCGACCAGGGCCACCAGCGCGAAATCCACAGTGTCCCGCCGGCCGGTCGCCGCCTCGACCGCCTCGCGCAGCGCCTCCAGCGCCGGCGGCGCGCGAAAGGCCCCCAGCAGCGCCCTCGCCCGCGGATCGCCGTCGGGATAGAGCGGGTGTCCGAAACCCGGCGTCGGCCGCCAGTGCGCCAGGCGCGCGGCCACGGCCTCCCGCGGCCCGTCGCGCTCGGCCTCGGCCGCCAGCAGGCTCACCCGGGCCGCCATGCCGCCGTGGAGGGGGCCGGTGAGGGCGGCCAGGCCGGCCAGGGCCGCCGCCGCCGGAGACGCCCCCGTCGAGGCGGCGACCCGGGCGGCGAATGTCGAGGCGTTGAGCTCGTGATCGGCCAGCAGCACCAGCACGCGGCGGATCAGATCCATGCCGCGCCGCCCGCATCCCCAGGCCCGCCCCAGGCGTACGTGGATGGCGCCGCTGTCGACCGTCCCGCAGACCGCGTCGGCGACCACGTCCAGCAGCGAGGCCGCCTCGTCGGCCAAGGCGGCGGCCGACCGGTCCAGGGCCGGCTCGTCCGTCGCGGCCCGCGCGGCCAGGGCGGTGAACAGCCGGGCCCGCATGGTCGGCCCCCCGGCCGGCGACGCGCGACGCGCATGAGGCTCCGGATCGCCGCCGCCGCCGCGCAGCAGGCGGGCCACGGCCTCGAAGGTTTCGGTCTCGGCCAGGAGCGCCGCGTCGCGGCCCCGGTAATACAGGCGACCGTTCGCCACGGTGGTGATCGCGGAGCCCAGCACGGGCTCGCCCCAGGCGATGGCCTCGGCGGCCACGGCGGCGGCCTTTCGGCCCCGCGCCTTGCGGGTGGCCAGGGCGGCAATGTCGCTGGCCTTGTAGCGGCTGCGGCGAGGATCGGCCGGGTCCGGCTCTGCCCGCACCTGCCCGCGGCTCACATAGGCGTAGAGGGTCTGGGGGCGGACCCCCAGACGGCGCAGCGCCTCGGCGGCGTTCAGCCAGTCCACTTCTTTCATGTTGATCAAATTGATCAATCTTGATTCGCCTGCTGGCAACCTCCCAGATGAGCCCGTGGCAGGCAAGTGACGGACACGGAGAAGGGTGATGATCGAAGGGGCTGACGGGCTGGACGGCGTGGTCGCCGCGCGCACGGTGCTTTCGGAGGTCGACGGGGAGGCCGGCCGGCTGCTCATCCGCGGGCGCACGCTGGACGACCTCGCCGGGTCGTGGCCGTTCGAGGCGGTGGCCGGCCTGCTCTGGGGCGGTTTCTTCCCCGATCTGCCGGAACGCCTGGACCAGCCGCTCGGCATGGCCCGCCAGGCGGTGTTCGCACAGGTGGCGGCGGACCCGGATCTGGCGAAACGGCCGCCGGTGGAGGCCGTCCGCGCCCTGATGGCGCGCCTGCCCGACGGCGATGACCTCTCCCTGGCCCTTCGGCTGACCGCCGCGCCGGCGGTGTTCACCTCGGCGGTCATCCGACTTCAGGCCGGCGCGCATCCCGTGGCTCCCGATCCCGCCCTGAGCCACGCCGCCGACGTCCTGCGCATGGCGCGCGGCGCGGCGGCAGAACCGGCCGAGATCGCCGCCCTTGACGCCTATCTGGTAACCGTGGCCGACCACGGCCTGAACGCCTCGACATTTGCCGCCCGGGTTGTGGCCTCCACCCAGGCCGGCCTGACCTCGGCGGTCCTGGCGGGTCTGAGCGCCCTCAAGGGGCCCCTGCACGGCGGCGCGCCGGGGCCGGTGATCGACATGCTCGATGCGATCGGCGCGCCTGACCTGGCCCGCCCGTGGCTGGAAAGGGCGCTCGACCGGGGCGACCGGCTGATGGGTTTCGGCCATCGAATCTACCGCGTACGCGATCCGCGGGCGGACGCCCTCAAGCGCGCCGTCGGCGATCTGGCGGGGCGTTCCGGAAGTTCATCTGGCCGGCTCGCCCTCGCCGAGGCGGTGGAGGCGGCCGCCCTGGCGGTGCTGGGCGAGCGCAAGCCCGGCCGGTCGCTGCAGACCAATGTGGAACTGTACACGGCGCTGCTGCTGGAGGCCCTAGGTTTTCCGCCGGAGGCCTTCACCTGCGTGTTCGCCATGGGGCGGGTCGCCGGCTGGATCGCGCACGCCCGCGAACAATCCGCCGGGGGGCGTCTGCTGCGACCGCAGTCGCGCTATGTCGGTCCCAGGCCCCTGGAACCCGCCTGAACGGGGGGCGCCGGGCCGTTCACCCTCCCGGGGGCCGTTTCACCCCTGTAGCGCGACGCCTGATGGCCCTATGCTGCGGCCGATGCCGTCCACCGATCCCACCAACGCCCTGAACGCGGCCCTGACCCGCCGTGTCACCCTGCTGTCGGTGGCCACGGCGTTCATACTCGTGGCCGGCAAGCTGGCGATCTGGCTGGCCAGCGGTTCGGTCGCCCTGATGGCGTCGATGGCCGATTCCGGTCTCGACCTGATCGCCTCCAGCGCCACCTTCTTCGCCGTGCGCTATGCGGCCGCTCCGCCCGACGCCGAACACCGGTACGGTCACGGCAAGGCCGAGGCCTTCGCCAGCCTGGTTCAGGCCGGGCTGGTGTTCGCCTCCGCGGCGCTCATCGGGCAGGAGGCGATCCACCGTCTGATCGATCCGCGGCCGGTGGCCGAGGAAGGGCTCGCCCTGGCCGTCATGGGGCTGTCGATCGTCATGACCGGCGGTCTGATCACGGCCCAGACCTGGCTGCTGCGACGGACGGCCTCGGTGGCGGTCTCGTCGGACCGCACCCACTATGCCGCCGATCTGGCCTCGAACGTCATCGCCCTGGCCGGGATCGCCGGGGCCGCGCTGCTGGGATTTCCGGCCCTCGACGCGGTCGCCGCCCTGGTCATCGGGGGAATTCTGCTCTGGGGCGCCATCTCGGTGTTCCGCGAGGCGTCCGATCAGCTTCTCGACCACGAACTGCCCAACGCCTCTCGGGCGCGCATTGTCGATCTGGCGCTGCAGGACGGCGCCATCCTCGACGTACACCAGGTCCGCACCCGGGCCTCCGGGCCGGTCGTCCACATCCAGATGCACGCCGACGTTGACCCCGATCTGTCGGTGGAGCGCGCCCACGAGATCATCGTGGCGGCGGAGAAGCGGATTCTCACGGCCTTTCCGGCCGCCGACATCCTCATTCACGCCGATCCCCGGGGACGGGCGGAGCCTCACGGCGGGGCCTTCGCTGAGACCTATGAGGCCTGATGCGGCGGAACGGTCGCCGGGTCGCAGGCCGACGTTGTTCGAACGCCGGTTTTGGCTATAGCTGACCCTGCCCATGAGCATCGTCCGCACCCTGCATCATTTCCCCCTCGATCCGGCGTCGCGCCAGGCGCGCCTGGCGCTGGCGGAAAAACGTCTGCCCTTCGACGAGGTTGTCGTCCGCTACTGGGAGCAGCCTGAAGAGTTCACCGCGCTCAACGCCTCGGGCCTGACGCCCGTCCTGGTCGAGAAGACCGGCGATCGCCAGGTGGTGATCTGCGAGATACGGGCCATACTCGAGCACCTTGAGCAGCAGGCCCCCGAGCACGATCTGCTGGGCTCGACGCCGGCCGACCGGGCCGAGGTGCGCCGCCTGATGCAGTGGTTCGACCGCAAGTTCGACAATGAGGTCAACGCCTACCTGCTGCATGAAAAGCTGGAGAAGCGGCTGCTCAAGCTCGGGGCGCCGGATCTGTTCAATATGCGCCAGGGCCGCGACGCTCTGCGCATCCACCTGATCTATATGGAAAAGCTCCTCCATGAGCGGGACTGGCTGGCCGGACGGCGACTCAGCCTCGCCGATTTCGCGGCGGCGGCGAACATCTCGGTCCTGGACTATTTCGGCGACATTCCCTGGCGCGACTTCCTGCTGCTGAAGACCTGGTACATGCGCATCAAGTCCCGGCCGGCCTTCCGGCCGCTGCTGGCCGACCGCTGGCCCGGTCTCGCGCCGGCCAGCTTCTATGACGACCTCGATTTCTGACACCCCGGCCCGGGCGTCGCCCGCGGTGATCAAGGCGATGATCCGCGCCACGGCGCACGACCAGGGGTTCGACGCCTGCGGCTTCGCTGACGCCGCCGAGCCGTGGGCCGCGTCGGAGCGTCTGGCCACCTTTCTTGAGCTCGGCCGGCACGCCGGCATGGCCTGGATGGCCGACACCGCCGGGCGCCGGGCCCATCCACGGGCGATGTGGAGCGCGGCCCGGTCGGCCATTGTCGTGGGCCTGAACTATGGGCCCGACAGCGATCCGCTGCAGGCCCTTCGCCGGCGGTCCCGTGGCGCCATTTCCGTCTACGCCCAGGGACGGGACTATCACGACCTGATCAAGGGGCGGCTCAAGACCCTGGCGGGGCAAATCCAGCGGCGGCTGGGCGGCGAGGTGAAGGTGTTCGTCGACACCGCGCCGCTGATGGAAAAGCCCCTGGCGGCGCTGGCGGGCCTGGGCTGGCAGGGCAAACACACCAACCTGGTGTCCCGCCGGTTCGGGTCCTGGCTATTCCTCGGGGTGATCCTCACCTCGGCGGCCATCGAGCCGGATGTGGCCTCTGGGGACCATTGCGGCGCCTGCCGGGCCTGTCTCGACATCTGCCCCACCCAGGCCTTTCCCGCCCCCTACCAGCTCGACGCCGGCGCCTGCCTCTCCTACCTGACCATCGAGCACCACGGGGCCATCCCCGAGCGATTCCGCGTCGCCCTGGGGAACCGGATCTACGGCTGCGACGACTGCCTGGCCGTGTGCCCCTGGAACAAGTTCGCCAGCCTGGCCCGGGAGGCCGGGCTGCACGCCCGAGAGGCCCTGCGTTCGCCGGCCCTGGCCGATTTGGCCGCCCTGGACGACGCCGCGTTCCGGGCCCTGTTTACCGCCAGCCCGGTCAAGCGCATCGGCCGGGACCGCTTCGTGCGCAATGTCCTCTACGCCATCGGCAATTCGGGCGATTCGGGCCTGCGGCCTTCGGCCGCGGCGCGAGTTTCCGACCCTGACGTGGCGGTGCGCGAGGCGGCCTCCTGGGCGCTGGACCGGCTGGATCGGCCCGGCCAGGGCCTGGGCGGTTCGCATGGATCAGGCGGGGACGCCGAAGCAGGCTCTGAAGGGTTGAAAACAGAGCCGGGCGGGGCCGCCTGATCGATCAGCCGGCGGTTGCCGGAGCCTTCGCCTGGGCGGCCTTGGCGCGTTTGAAGCCGTCCCGTTGCTGCATGGCCTGCCAATAGGGGACCACCCTGGGCGGAAAGTCGGCGTCGAGACCCAGGGTCTCGGCGAGCAGCAGAGCGTAGGCGAAGGAGATGTCGGCCATGGTGAAACGGCCGGCGCAGACGAACGCTTCGCCCATCATCCCCGAGGCGGCCCGCAGCCGCGCCAGGAACCATTTGCCGTAGTCCTCCGCCGCCTGGGTCGCCCGGCGCTCCGGGGGCTCCAGCCGGGTGTAGCGCAGCACGATCGTCTGCGGGAAGGTCAGGGTCGCTTCGCCCATGTGCAGGAAGTTCAGATAGTCGGCGAAGGCGTCCTCTTCCGGGCGGACCACCAGGTCGCTGGGTCCGTACTTGGCCCCAAGATAGTGCCCCATGGCCGCGCTTTCGGTCATGCGGTGCGGTCCGTCGAACATCACCGGCACGGTTCCCAGGGGGTTGAGGTCCCGATAGCCCGGCACCAGGGCGCGCGGCGGAAAGGGCATCATCACCAGGTCATACGGCAGGCCCAACTCCTCCAGGGCCCACAGCGCCCGGAACGACCGGGCGTCCGCACAATGGTAAAGCGTAATCATGGCGTCTCCTCCGTCCGGCGCGGCGGGGCCTTGGGCTTTCCCTGTCCGGACCAACCGCTTCCTTCGCGCAGGATCGGCACGGCGCCAAGGCATGGCATGGGTCAGACCCTTGATCCGCGATCCGGTTTGCCGTCTTAGGTGGAACCGTGTTCGACTCTGGCGCCATCATCCTGACGGAAGAGCCCCCCGCGGACGACGACGGGGCCCTCGCCGGGGCGCCGGCGGTCCGCATGACCCGGTCTTGATGACGGCCCCGCCACCGCAAAGCGATTTCACGCCTGAAGCTCTGGCCGCGCTGAGGGCGCATCCGCGCTTCGATGAGGCCGTGCTGCATCTGGCGCGGGGTTCCCTCCAGGAATTCGCCGCCGCTGACGAGACCGGCCGCTGGATGTTCAGGGATCTCGGCCGCAGTTCACTCTACCTGGCGGCGGTCATCCTCGATTCCACGGAGACGGGCCTCACCGCGTCGATCCTGGCGAAGCTGGCCCGGGCCAACGACACGGCCAGTCGCGGCCGGGTGATGGCCTTTCTCCGGCGCGCCGAGGCGGCTGGCGAAGTTGTGGTGCCGGCCGGGAAAGGGCCCTGGACCCGACGAAGGCTCACCTTGCAACCGGCGTTCATCGATCGGTTTCGCAAAGGCTACCGGATCTACGCCGACGCTCTGGCGCGACTGTCCCCGGAGGTGGCGCCGCTGGCCGCCCGGCTCGATGAGGCCGTTTTCTTTCGCAGTTTCGCCCTCTGGGTGGGCGTCGCCAGCCAGAGGGCGGGGACCCCCGTGGGGCGAAGCGAGCGGCTGTTCCTTGAGCGCGACCGCGGTATGAGCATTCTGTTCCGGCTGATGGTCAGTCAGAGCGGGCCGGGGGAACGTCTGCTGCACAGCGCGCCCCTGTCGCGTTCGCGGCTGTCGCGGGAATTCGGCGTCTCGCGGATCCATATCAACCGCCTGCTCGCCGACGCGGCGGCGGCCGGCCTGCTGAGCTGCCCCTCGCCTGAACGGCTGGTTTTCTCGGCGGCCTTCTCGGAGGCCGTGGAGCAGATGCTGGCGCTCACGCTCCAGATCACCCGTGCGGCCCTTCTCGGGGCGCAGGCGATGACAGCCGGGGCCGACGGGAACGCGGCCGTCTCGCCCAATGTCATCGCAACGATCGACTGATCTTTTCCCGGCGCGGGCGATGGAAACCCCTTGCGTCGGGAACCCACTCCCCGCAGGTTGGCGTTGGGGAAAGCGAAATCTTTTGTGACGATGGGAACCGCGCCGCGGGGCAGGCGTTGGCGGCTCCCGAAACGGGCAGATGACCGGTTCGGGGACTTCCGTCAGCCCGTCGCGATGAGTCAACCCTGAGGCGTCGTTCATGTCCGACCAGCTTGCAACCCTCACCCGCCCGACCCCGCCCCGCGCGGATGACGACACCGTCGTAAGCTTCCTGCGGATGCTCTATGTCACCGAGGTCTACAGCGCCGAGGCCTTCGCGGTCATGCTGGAAACCTATGTCGGGCTGACGGCCGATCAGCGCCGCAAGTTCGAGGCCTGCCGGCGCCTGGAGTTGGCGATGAGCCGGCGTCTGCTCGACCATCTCACCGCGAACCTTGGGCGGTCGGTTCGCCCGCCCTCCCGCGCGCGACAGGCCGCGGAGACGCTGGCGCCGCTGGCGCACGGCTCGTGGTTCGACCGGATGACCGAACTCGAGGGGGGCTCCATCCGGGGCGTGATGGGCTTTCGCACCCTCAAGACGCTGTATGGCGACCGGGAGCCCAATCTCTGTGGCACACTGCTCGCTTCGGAAATGGCCATGCGGGACTTCGCCCGCGACGAACTCGACGGAGACTCCGACTATTCCCTGAACCGGATCCTGGCCCTGCTGGGCCCCGAAGACAGGGCGGCCGTCGCCGCCTTTGCAGTCTGAGTCCGGCGCATGCCGCGGGCCCGGGACTCTGACCGCGGACGGAGCCTTTGACGATGAGCGCTTCCTCACCCGACGAGGCTGACCGGGCCCGTATCGTCTGGCTGCTGCGCTCGCTCCACGACGTCCAGCTTTATGACGAGGCCCTGTTCGCCCTGATGCTGGAACATGGCGGGCCCCTCACGCTCGACCAGCGCTGCAAGATCGAGGCCTGCCGCCTGCTGGAACTCGCCATGGGCCGGCGTCTGTCCGACCATCTCGTCCTGAACAAGGGGGACGGCATTGGGCCTCCCGGCCGTGGCCGCCTCAGCGCTGCCGGCTATACGGCGGTCCACCAGACGGCCTGGAAGTCGCGCATGGCGGCCCTGGAGGCCTCCGTCGACGAGGTGATCCCCTCGTTCCGGGAATTGAAGGCGCTCTATGCGGATCGTGAGCCGGACCTGTGCAACACCTTGCTGGCCCACGTCCTGGTCCTGCGCGAATTCGCCCGCCTCGAGGCGCAGGGCGAGGGCGAGCGGTCGTTGACCGGCGTGCTCAGCCTTCTGGGGGCTGAGGCCCGCGAGGCCCTGTCCCAGTTCGCCGGCTGACCGCCGTCAACCCGCGGCGAGCTCGGTCGCCAGCCGGCTCATCAGACCCGCGCCGCGCTCCATCTGGGCGATGTCGATGAACTCGTCGGGCTGGTGCGCCTGATCGATCGAGCCTGGGCCGCACAGCAGGGTGGGAAAGCCGGCCCCCTGGAACTGTCCGGCCTCGGCGCCGTAGGAGACGGCCCGCGCGGGGCTGTTGTCGCCAATCAGGCGACGGACCAGGATTTCCGCGGCGCCGCCTGGGGTGGCCTGGAACGCCGGCACATCGGCCACGCGACGCACGGTCACGCCGGCGCCGGGGTCCACGGCCTTCAGCGCCGCATCCTCGCGGGCGGCGGCGGCGAAAAACCCAGCCAGGGCCGCCTCGGTGTCCAGCCCGGCCGGCGCCCGCAGATCGAAGATGAACCGGCAGTCCAGGGCGAGGATGTTCGGCGCGGTGCCGCCGGACACCTGGCCGATGGTCAGGGTGGCGCCGCGGGGCTCGAACGGCGACGCCGGATCGGCGGCCTCGTCGAGGCGCCGGGCGGTCGCCTCGAGCTCGCTCATCAGGCGCACGGCCGACATGATCGCCGAGGCGCCCAGGTGCGGCTGGCTGGAATGGGCCTCCCGGCCCCGCACGACGACCTCGTGGTAGAGGATGCCCTTGTGGGCGACAACGACGTTCAGGCTTGTCGGTTCGCCGACCAGCACCAGCGCGGGGGCGGGCAGGGTCTCGGCGATCCGGCGGATCAGGCCGGGCGCGCCCAGGCAGCCGATCTCCTCATCATAGGAGAACGCCAGATGGGCCGGACGCCGGGGGCCGGCGGCGAGGATGTCGGGGACCGCCGCCAGGGCCAGGGCCAGGAAGCCCTTCATGTCGCAGGTTCCCCGCCCGTAGAGGCGCTCCCCCCGGCGGGTCAGCACGA
>CAIXWN010000004.1 GCA_903923135.1 uncultured Caulobacteraceae bacterium
GATCTCGACAGCGTCTTGGCCACTCGCAGTATAACGGGATTATCTATAACAATATCGACGCTTTAATGGTGTTTCCTCTCGGAGATAGCAGGCATGCCGGACCCTTCCGACTCCGCCGCCGCCCCGGCCGTCGGCGACGCCGTCGCGCCGAAGACCACCGTGGCGCAACTGCTGGCCTTCGGCTTTCCGGCCCTGCCGCACGCCTTCATCGCCCTGCCGCTGAACATCGTCATCCCGGCCTTCTACGCCACCCACACGGCGGTCACCCTGATGCAGATCGGCGCCCTGACCGCGGCCAGCCGTCTGCTGGACGCCTTCCTCGATCCCCTCGTCGGCTTCCTCTCAGACCGCATCGACACCCCCTGGGGCAAGCGAAAGCCCTGGGTGCTGGCGGCCAGCGTGGTCTGCTCGGTGGCGCTGTTCTTCCTCTTCCAGCCGCCCGCGACGGCGACCATCGTCTACTACGGGATCTGGTCGTTCTTCCTCTATCTGGGCTTTTCCCTGTTCGAGATTCCGCGCAGCGCCTGGAGCGCCGAGATCAACCGCGACTATGGCGAGCGGTCGAGGATCAACACCTATGTGGCGCAGTTCAACGTCATCGGCAGCCTGGTGTTCTGGCTGACGCCCATCCTGCTGATGGGGGTCACCGGCACCACCCAGATCACCGGCGCCAGCCTGTCGGCCATCGCCTGGCTCTATCTGGCGCTGATGCCGGCCAGCCTGGTGGTGGCGGCGCTGATCGTGCCACGCGGACGGCCGGTGGTCACGAGAGCCCTGAAATTCATCGACATCTTCAAGTCGATCGGCCGCAACAAGCCGCTGCTGCACTATGGCCTGGCCATGGGCCTGTGGGGCCTGGGACAGGGCGCCTCGCTGTCGACCACCCTGCTGTTCCTGAGCGACCGGATGAAGCTGGGGGCGGCCTTTCCGTTCCTGATGATCGGCTTCTTCGCCGCGACCATCGTCGCCATCCCCCTGTGGATGCGCCTGGTCCCCCGGCTGGGCCGCCACCGCATCTGGGCGGTGGGCCTGGTCCTTAGCGTGCTGACCCGCCCCCTGGTGCTGTTCGTGCCGCCCGGCGATGGCGCGCTCTGGGCTCTGATCGCCCTCACCTGCCTGGGCGCGGTCCTCACCGCCCCGGGCAATTTCGCCCCGCCGTCCATGCTCAGCGACGTCATTGACTATGATCTCTGGCAGAGCCGAACCAACAAGGCCGGCAACATCTTCGCCCTCAACACCCTGCTGCTGAAGGCGACCATGGCCGTCGGCGCGGGAGGCGCCTTCATGCTGCTGGATGCCGTCCACTACCACGCCGGCAAGACCAACACCGGCGTGGCCGATCTGGGCCTGATCGTCTGCTACATGGGCATTCCCGGGATGTTTCATCTGCTCACCGGCTGGCTGGGCTGGACGTTCAGGCTCGACGCCCGCCGGCACGACATCGTCCGCCGACGCCTGGAGGGCCGCGTGGCCCCGGCGGCGGCCACCTGAATCCGGAACCGGGAGACCGCCCGCATGCTTCGCGTAGACAGTCTGGTTTTCAAGGCCTTGCGTCTGCCTCTTGAGGAGGCCCGGGCGATCGCGCGCGAGGTGTCGACCGACGCCGAGGTGATCCGCGTGGAGATGACGCGCGGCCCGTGCGTGGCCCGCGGCGAGTCCTCGCCCATGGCCCGCTACGGCGAGTCGCTGGAAAGCGTCTGCGCGCAGATCCAGGCGGTGATGCCGGCGGTGCTTGACCTGCACTCGCGCGAGGACCTGGCCATGCTGCTGCCGGCCGGGGCGGCGCGCAACGCCGTGGATTCGGCGCTCTGGCACCTGGAGGCCGAGCTGCACGGCCGCCCGGCGGAGGCGACCGCCGGCCTGACCGCGCCCCTGCCCCCGGTGATCACCGCCTACACCATCTCGCTCAAGCCGCCGGCGGAGGCGGCCGAGGTCGCCGTGCGGGAGCGCGGCCGGCCGCTGGTCAAGGTCAAGCTCGGCCATTTCGACGAGGACCGCGCCCGCCTGGAGGCCATCCGCCGCGCCGCGCCGGACAGCGATCTGATCGTCGACGCCAATGAGGGCTGGAGCCTGGAGCAGCTGAAGGTCATGGCCCCCATCGCCCGCGACCTCGGGGTGAAGCTGATCGAACAGCCGCTGCACGCCACCCGCGACACGCCGCTGGAGGGGGTCGACTGGGGCGTGCCCCTATGCGCCGACGAGAGCTGCCACACCCGCGAGGATCTCGACAGGGTCGCCCGCCGCTATCAGGTGATCAACATCAAGCTCGACAAGAGCGGCGGCCTCACCGAGGCCCTCGCCCTGGCCCGGGCGGCGCGCGAGCGGGGGCTGGGCCTGATGATCGGCAGCACCAACGGCGCCACCCTGGGCATCGCCCCGGCGTTCCTGGTCGCCCAACTGTGCGACTTCCGCGACCTCGACGCGCCGCTCTTCCTCGCCGAGCGTGAGGAGGAGGAGCTGGCCTATGACGGATCGAGCCTGGGATGGTCGAAGACTCGCCGCTGGGGTATTGGTTAATCACGGGTTTTCCGCTTCCATCGCCGTCCAGATGTCCTCCACCCGGCGGCGGATCGTCAGGGCCTCGGCCCAGCGGTCGGAGAGCTCCAGGCCGTCGGCGCCCGTGATGGCGTAGGGCGGCGGACCCAGTTCGCACAGGAACGTGGCCGTGTCGTCCGGCCCGGCGCGGGCGCGCCAGGAGCGAAGCCCCTGCTCCCACCAGCGGGCGAACTGCGCCTCCCACGCCTGGTGCCGGGGAAAGCCCAGCTGGATCTGCACCTGTTCGTTGCTGGCGATGCGCCCCTGGAAGGCCCAGGACCGGTCCAGGACCCGGTCGATAAGTTCGGCCGACTGGGCGTTGATCGGCAAAGCGAATTCCCGGTCGATCACGAAGTGGCTGAGGTCGGCGTTCAGCCTCAGGTCCGGCAGGGCGTCGAGCAGGTCGAGGGTAGGATAGAGATCGTTGAGCAGGCCATGGCGGTGGGTCTCGAACAGCAGCTCCACCCCCGCCGCCGCCGCGATGTCCATCCAGCGGGCGGCCACCTCGATCATCCCGGCCACCGGGCGCGGCATGACCTGGCCGATGACGCTCAGCCCCGGCGCGCCGTGTTCACGGGCGAGATCCAGCATGACGCGAAGCTCGTCATCATTCTGGGGAAAACCGTTGAAAAGACATTTCAATCCCCGCTTGGCCAGAAGCGGCCGCGCCGCTTCCGCCAGGGGGATGTCGCTGATCGCCAGGTCCAGGCAGACCCCGGCGAAGCCGGCGGCGGCGATCTGGTCGATCATCGCCTCCAGCGACGCCTCCGGGCGGCCCGGGATGCGCTGCTCCATGGCCCACAGCGACTGATAGACCTCCAGGGTCTGCACGGTCAGGCGGCCGCGCGGCGACGGGCGTCCTCGCCCTTCAGCCAGGCGAAGATCTCCCTCTGCGCCTCGATGTAGCCGCGCTCGATCACCGGCCGGCCGAGGCCCTCGCGGATCGCCGCGTGCAGGGCCGGCAGGGCGTGGAACGGCACGCCGGGGAAGGCGTGATGGGCGGTGTGCCAGGACATGTTCCACATCAGCCAGCGAATCGGGGCGGGCCCGGTGAGGGTGCGGGTGTTGACGAAGATGTCCGGATCGTTGGGCATGCCGGTGTGCTCGCCGGTGTTCTGCAACTGGTGGAAGACCTTGGTGGCGAGCAGCGGGCCGATCCACAGCAGGGCCGCCAGCCCGGAGCGCGCCGCGATCGACCCGCCCAGGATGACCAGCCAGAGGGCGACGGTTCCCCTCGCCTCCCGGACCACGAACCGGGCCTGCTCGGGGGTCAGCCAGTAGTCGGCCTCGAGTCCCCGGCCCGCGGCCGTACGCAGGATGCTGAGGATGCGCCGGCGCCAGAAATCGACCCCGATCAGGTTGATCACATAGCTAAGGGTGGTGAACGGCTTCATGCCGATCAGCTCCGAGTCGCGCTGCGGGTCCTGGGTGGCGCGGTGATGGGCGAAGTGGGCCCAGCGGTCGGTGTGGAACGGATTGAGGGTCAGGAAGCCGAACAGTTCGCCGAACCGGTCGTTCAGCCACTTGGTGCGGAACACCGTCCAGTGGCTGAGCTCGTGCTGGCCGGCGTACAGGCAGTTGAGCAGCACCCCCTGGGCCAGGAAGAGCAGAACCAGGGCCGCGACGCGGACAGGATGGGACAACAGGGGCCCCGGGTGGGCGCCGATGGGCGCAAGGCGGGCCAGGAGCAGGCCAGCGGTGGTCAGCGCCAGCGCGCCGAGGTGCGAGCCGGTCTGGATCCAGCCCCGCGCATCGGACCGGACGCTGAGCCCCCGCAGGCGCTCGCGCGGCACGGCCTTGAGGGCCCCGCGGGCCATCCAGTCATCCATCGAATCGCACTCCTGGCCCGCCGGCGCCGCGCCGCGAGGCGCCTGTCACAGGCTTGTGCGGCCTTGTCGGGCAAATTGCATCATCCGCGCCACTGTCGACGTCAAAACAGGCGCCGGCGGCGCCCGTCAATATGAACGATGTTGACATTAAAAAGGTCCGGCGCCTGACTTTCGGTCAAGGGTGCGTCAGCGGGCGTCGGGCCCGCCGCGACATCCACAACACGGGGTCCAGAGCATGCGCGCCATGGGGTGTCTGAAGGGTCTGCTGCTGACGTCGGCGGCGCTGGGGGTGATCGCCACGGCGGCGCCGGCGGGGGCGGCCGAGACGGCGGCGACGAAGACCGACGTCGCCGGGGCGACCAGCGTCGAGGCGATGATCGTCACCGCCCGGCGCAGGCCCGAACAGCTGTTCGACGTGGCCGCGCCGGTGACGGTGATCTCGGCCGACACGATCAAGCTGTTCGACATCGGCGACATGAAGGGGATGATGCAGATGGTGCCCAACGCCGTGCTGCCCAAGTCGCCGGACAACTATCTGCAGTTCATCAACATCCGCGGCATCCAGGAGACCGACGTCCAGGCGCAGCCGAACTTCGGCACCTATCGCAACGGCATCTATGGCGGCGGCGAGCGGCCGAACTTCGGTCCACTGGTGGACGTGGAGCGGGTGGAGGTGAACGCCGGACCGCAGGCGGGCCTCTATGGCCGCGACTCGGTGGGCGGGGCGATCAACGTCATCTACGCCACCCCGGGCGACAAGTTCGGCGGCTATCTGACCAGCAGCTACGCCCGCTACGACCGCACCGAGATCAAGGGCGCGGTGAACCTGCCGGTGTCGGACACCCTGAAGCTGCGCCTGGCCGGCTGGTACCAGAACCAGAACAAGGGCGAGTGGTACAACGCCACCCTGGGGACCTATGTCGACGCCAACAGCGAACAGGGCGGGCGTCTGTCGGCCAAGTGGACGCCGACCAAGGACCTGTCGGTGGTGTGGATGGTGGAATACAGCCAGAACACCGGCCCCTCCACCGAGGCCTATGCGCCCCACGGCATCCTCAACGGGGTGATCCGCGGCGCCGTCGAACAGCCCAATGTGATCTACCGCAACACGCCCGACCGCAACAAGAACGGCGAGTTCTATTTCTCGCAGGACGTCACCTACAAGACCGGCTGGGGCACCTTCGAGTGGCTGGCCTCGGTCAGCGACTACCACATGAACGACATCGAGGATGAGGACAAAACCGCCCTCGACCCGACCTACTACCCCCTGGCGGTGACCAACGCCCTTCGCCGCAAGGAGGAGGTGCGCAACGTCTACACCGAGCTGTTGTGGTTCTCGCCGGCCGACAAGCCCCTGACAGTGACCGCCGGGGTGTCGTACTTCGACCAGAAGTTCGCCTTCCAGCGGCAGTACGACATCGCCCTGAACCTGTCGCTGCTCAGCGGCCCCTACGCCGCCTACGGCTCGGGCGCCTGCGCCGCCCTGCTCTACAGCGCCGCCTGCCCCGGCGTACCCGGCGGGGCGTTCCCGGCGCTGGGGGTGCAGGACGCGGTGGTCTACGGCCCCGGCGGCGGCACCACCATCGGCACCCAGTCCTATTCGGGCTTCGCCGAGGCCACCTATCACTTCAACAGCATGTGGAGCGTCACCGCGGCGGTGCGCTACACCGACGACGAAGAGCACCTGAACTTCCACCAGTTCGGCGTGCCGGGCTCGTCGCCGGGGGCCCCGTGGATCCTGGCCCTGCTGGCCAACCTCTACCCCAACATCGACCTGGTCGGGACCTATCCGTTCCGCAACACCAGCCCCAGCGTGCAACTGAACTTCAAGCCCAACTCCAGCCTCAACTTCTACGCCCTCTACAGCACCGGCTTCCGCGCCGGCGGCTTCAACACCGTCACCACCACCGCCTCGCTGATCCCCTACGGCTCGGAAAAGGCGACCAACTATGAGGTGGGGGCCAAGACCCTGTGGCTGAACGACCACTTGGGGGTGAACCTGGGCTTCTTCTACATGACCCAGGACAACCTGCTGACCTATGAGCCCGACCCGGTGGCTCCGCCGCAGTATGGCTTCTACTATCTGGCCAACGTCGGCTCGGCGGAGACCTACGGGGTGGAGCTGACCACCGTGGCCAAGGTCAACGACTGGCTGACGGCCTCGGTGACCGCCGGCTGGCTGCACGCCAAGCTGACCGGCGGGGTCAGCTACGGCTTTTCCCAGGCCGGCCAGCCGCTGGAGAACACCCGCACCTGGACCGTCGATTCGCGGGTGCAGGTCCGCTATCCCCTGCCCGCCGACCTCTATCTGGTGGGCGGCGTGAACTGGCACGTGGAGACCGGCGGCTATCTGGACATCACCACCATCGCCTGGCCGAGCTACAACAAGCTGGACGCCACCATCGGCATCGCCAAGGGCAAAAGCAGCTTCGAGCTGTTCATCGACAACGCCCTGGACGACCGGCCGCCGGACTTCGTCTACGGCAACGGCGCCACCACCCTGGTGGACGGCCAGACCTATGGCCTGAGGCTGACCCTGGGCTTTTGACCCCGGTTCCGGCTGGCCGGCGTGCGGTCAGCCGAACCGTCCGGTGATGAAGTCGCGGGTGCGGGGCTGTCTGGGCTCCAGAAAGATCTGCGACGCCGGGCCAGCCTCGAGCATCTCGCCCAGGTAGAAGAAGGCCACCTGGTCGGCGCATCGCGCCGCCTGCTGCAGGTTGTGGGTGATCAGCACGATGGTCAGGCGTTTCTTCAGTTCGCCGATCAGGTCCTCGATGGCCGCGGCGCTGCCGGGGTCGAGACCGCCTGTGGGCTCGTCGAGCAACATCACCTCCGGCCGGGTGCCGAGAGCCCGGGCGATGCACAGCCGCTGCTGCTGGCCGCCGGACAGGCCGCTGGCCGGTTCGGAGAGGCGGTCCTTCACCTCGCGCCAGAGCGCCGCGCGGGTCAGCACGCCCTCCACCCGTTCGGCGACGTCGGCGCGCGACAGGCTCTCCTGCGCCCTCACCCCGTAGGCGGCGTTGTCATAGACCGACATGGGAAACACCATCGCCGACTGGAACACCATGCCGACGCGGCTGCGAAGCAGGCCCAGGTTCACCTCCGGACCGAGAATGTCCTGGCCGTCCAGCAGCACCTGGCCCGTCGCCCGCTGGCCCGGATGGTCCTGGTACATGCGGTTGAGCACCCGCAGGAACGTCGACTTGCCACAGCCGGAAGGCCCGATGACGCCGGTGACGCGATTGGCTGGAATCTCCAGGGTGACGCCGGTCAGGGCCTGGGTGTCGCCATAGAAGAAGTCGAGACCGCGAACCGAGATCTTGCCCGGGCCCGGGCGGGTTTCGGCGGCGCGATCGCCGACAGCCACATGCGGCGGGGTCATGTCCATTCACCAGCTCCTCAGCTGCCGCAGTCGCGGACTTTTCTTGTGCTGGTTGGCGTCCATGCGCTTCAGCAGCGCCTTGAGCTGATCGATCGCCTCGAACAGATAGGGGCCCTTGTTGAGCATGACGCACTCGGCCCGGGCGGCCATGGCGGCGTCGGTCATCTCGCCGCGCGACGGCGCGCCCCTGGTCACCAGATGTTCGAGCACCTGGGTGGCCCAGATCACCGGCGTGTCGGCCGCCTCGCCCAGCCAGAGGATCTCCTCCTGCATCTCCGCCGTCCGGGCGAAGCCGATCTCGACGGCCAGGTCGCCGCGGGCGATCATGATCGCCGTCGGCTGACAGGCCGTCGCCCGGGCGAGGATGTCGGGCAGGTTCGACACCGCCCGGGCCGTCTCGATCTTGAGGATCAGGCCGATGCGACGCCAGTCGTCGGGACGATGGTCGGCGAGCGCCGCCTGCAGCATCGCCACGTCGGCGGCGGACTGGACGAAGGAGAACTCCACAGCGTCGGCGTTGGCCGCGACGAAGGCAAGGTCGGCGCGGTCCTTTTCGGTGAGGGCGTCGATCCGCAGATGGCGATCGGGAAAGTTCAGCCCCTTTTCCGGCTTCAGCTTGACGCCCTTGCGCCCGGCGGCCGTCACCCGGAGAACGAGGCCCCAGGGCTCGACGCGCTCGACGCTGGTCGCCAGCCTGCCGTCGTCGATGAACAGGCGATCGCCGACCCGGGCGGAGTCCACGACCTGCGGCAGGGTGCATTCGACGGCAGGAACCCTGTCGCCGGCGTCGACGCGATCGAGCTGGCCGAGACGCGCGATCGCCACCGGATCGCCCTTGTGGACCCGCGCGCCCTGCGCCGCGGGCCTGACCGCGCCGGTGCGGATCTTGGGGCCGGCCAGGTCCATGAACACCTTCAGGCGTCGGCCGGTGGCCGTCTCGGCGGCGCGCAGGTGGGCGATCATCCGCGCCCAGTCTTCGGCGCTGTCATGCGCGCAGTTGATGCGCACCGCCTCGACCCCGCGTGTCGCCAGACCGAGCATGAAGGCCGGATCCTCGGCCGCCTCGGCCGGGCAGGTGACCAGCAGGGCGACAGGCGGCGATTCCGCCGAGGTTCCGAGCAGCTCATGGGTGTGGGCCGCGAGCCTGGCCTCGCCGGCGAAGAAATCCCGGTTCGACGGCCTCTCGCCGCAAGGGCGGCCGAGAAGCGCGGCGAGCGCCGCCCTCACCGCCGCCAGGGTGGGCATGACCCGACCCTCCAGCCGGCCGAGCGATGAGAGGCCCAGCGCCGCGAGAGGTCGCTGAAGCGCCCGCAGATCGCGGCGGCGAAGGGCCAGATAGTGGGCCAGGTTCAGGGCGCTGTCGGGGAAGCCCGGCCGATCGAACGCGGTGGTCCAGGCGGCGGCCTGCGCCGCGCCCTCCTCGCCGATCTCCCCGATCAGGGCGTCGATCCGGGCGTGGAGCGCATCAAGGTCGGCGGGCATGCGGCGCTTTCTGGCAGGGCGATCGCTTCAGCCGCCTGCCGACACCGCTAGAAGGCCATCGGACCGTCGAGGTTCCCCCGAATCCTTGAAATCGTCTTCCTCACGGCGGACCGCCCGAGCTGCCCCCAAACAGAACAGCCGCCGGGCCGGGCCGCTGTTTCTTCCGTACGCCGATCAAACCGCTCCTCGTCGAGCCGGGTGTTCATGATCCGCGAGGCGGGCCGAAACCGCCCGCCGGCAAGCCGTTCGGTCGAACCCCCGCAGCGCGCGGGGACAGACCCTTCAGGCTAGGCCCGGGGCCTGTAGATCAGGAACTGCAGGCCACGGGGGGTGGTGCGGGCCGACTGCAGATCCAGCGGGATCGGCGCCCCCTCGCGGGACAGCAGGCGGCGGCCGTGGCCGGCCACCACCGGACACAGCACGAGCCTCAGCTCATCAAGCGCTCCGGCGATCAGCAGGGCCTGCACCAGGCTGACGGACCCGTGGACCCCGATCGTCTTTCCGGGCTGGCCTTTGAGGGCCGCGATCTCCTGCGCAAGGTCGCCGCGCAGCCGGGTCGACGGGGCCCAGCCGAGGGGCTCCAGCGACCTCGAGGCGACGTATTTCGGCACGCTGTTGATGAAGGTGGCGAAGGGCTCGATCGCGGAGCCGGGCCAGAACGCCGACCACGTCTCCCAGGTCTTGCGGCCCAGCACTACGGCGTCCTGCCCGGCGATGGTTTCGGCGAGGAGCGGGGCGGAGTCCGGATAGAGATCGTTGCGCAGGAACCGCTCCGGCGCCTCGACGACGCCGTCGAGGGAGATGAACAGGTAGGCGGCCAATGTCCGCATCGTCTGGTCCTGCTCTTCAGCTCGGTCGGGTTCCGGGCGGGGGCGCGTCGCGACAGTCCCCCGATCAGGGGTTCAGCCGCTTCCAGCGCCCCTCGGAGACGATGTCCACGAGGCCGTCGGCCACCCTGATCCCCGTCTCATCGTCGATCGCAAAGGCGGGGGCGCCGATAGCCGCCGCCCAGCTTTCAGCGTCGGCCATGGTGTTCTCCGGCAGGTCCGGGTGATCCAGGTGCGGAAAGATCGAGAAATCGACCACGCCCAGCGTGCTGTCGCCGCCCCCGGGCGGTTGCCAGCCGACGAAGTCGGCGCCGATGCGGGGGGTCATCACCATGCTGCCGGCGCTCAGTCCCACCCAGACGGTGTCGCGGAGCGACGGCAGAAGGTCCGCCAGCCCGGACTGCCGCATCCAGTGGGCCAGATAGAGGGCGTCGCCGCCGGCGACCAGCAGGACGTCGGTCTCGCGGACCTTGGGAACCCAGCGGTCTTCATCGATGCTGGGCAGCGCCGTCAGCTCCAGCACGCCCACGGACTTCCAGCCCAGCTCGCACATCGGTGTTTCGGATCGCCCGGCGATGAACTCCCACGCCCGCCAGCCGGGACCGACCATGGGGTGGCCGTACATCGCGGTGGGGATGCACAGGGCGTTGCACTCGGCGATCGGCTTGCCCAGGAGCCCGACGAGCGCGGCGTGGAGGCTCGGGTTCTTCACGCCGGCGGAAGTGAGAAGAAGCTTCATGGGCCCCCCGGCGCCAGGCTGGTGTTGGTGGTGGCGGCGACGGCGCGCGCCGGGGCGCGATCCGGTTTTCTGATTACCACCCGGCCCGGACGTCCGGAAGGCGCCTTTCCGGGGACGGCGATGAACGGGTGTCGCAGACTGACGGCCGCCGCGGCTACGCCATAGCCGAACACATCCCGAAAATACGTCCGCGAAGACCGAAATTCGGCGCAAGTCCGGGGCGTTCGGTCTAGGGTCTGGAAAGCGTATCGAGTCGCGGTCCCCGCGGTGATACGCGTCCGGCTTCCTGGAAAAATCTGATGTCTGACGCCGACGGCCGCCTGCGCGACGGCCCCTCCGGGACTCCTGTCGTGGTTATACACCTTCCAGCCGCGGCGTTACGCGAATACATTACGTTCTACTATTTCGTCACCGCCGACGGTCCGGTTGACGACTTCCTCTATCCGGAGTGGGGAAACGTCCGGTTCGCGGTGCAGGGCGACTGGCGCGTGGTGATGGACGGCTACGGCCCCGAAGCGCAGGTGGAAGTGCTGTTCGGGCCGACCGACCGCTGCGCCCGGGTCACCACCGACGGCGGACGCGTGGTCGGCTTCGGCCTGACGCCGGTCGGCTGGCACAGGCTGCTGGGCGAGAGCGCCAACCGGATGGCCAACCGGGTGAGGTCCCTTGGCGATGAGCTGGGCCCGAGCGCCAGCGAGCTTCGGCGGGCGTTGGCCCTCGACGACTCGGCGGCGGCGAGCGTGGCGCGTCTGGATCAGGCCCTCGGCGCCGCCTTGGGCCGGCGCCCGCAGACCCCGGCGATCCTGCTGCGCCTTGACCATATGCTGCGCACACGACCGACCGATGTGGTGCGGTTCGCCACCGCCGTGGGCGTCTCGCCGCGAAGCCTGCAGCGCCTGTGCCTGGATCTCTACGGGTTCGCGCCGAAACGTCTGCTGCGCCGGCAGCGGTTTCTGGACACCCTCGGCAGGTTCCGCATCGCGGTCGGCGAGTCCCTGGAGACGGCCATGGACCCCAAGTACGTCGATCAGGCCCATTTCTATCGCGACTTCCGCGACTTCATGGGCATGTCGCCGAGGGCCTATTTCAGGGCGTCACGCGCCCTGATGCGCCGGGCGGCCCAGGCGCAGGAAGCGGCGGGCGTGACCCTGTCCTTCGAACTGCCGCCCACGACCGAACGATAGCGGCCCGGTCAGGCGACCGGCATCGCTGCGGTGCGGCCGCGCCGGACCATTGCGCCCACGCCGCCGAGGCCGATCAGCATCAGCGCCCAGGCAGCCGGCTCCGGCACGCCGCCACCGCCGCGAACAGGGCCATTGACATCGATGGTGATGTTCTGGCCCGGGCTGTACACCGCGTTGTTCAGATCAACGAAGATGGAACCGCCCACCAGCGTCACCTCGCCGGGGACGATCCCGGGCGTGTTCGTCAGTCCGTCCAGGACGGCGTTGGTGAAGGGGTGGGTGGTGTCGGTGAACCTGACCCCGTCGAAGGGCGCCAGGAAGGATGCGCCCGCTCCGATCCAGTTGAAGACGATCTGGTCGCCGGTGATGTCGATGTTGAGCACGCTGGCGTTGTTGACGTTGGCGAAGGTCGGCGACGAGCCGCCCACCACCGCGGCGCCGAGATCGGCGTAGACGCTGCTGGTGTCGGGATACAGATACACCGCCTGTACGGTGTCGCCGATCAGGGTGGCGGCGTGGGCGCCAACGGCGGCCGACAGGCCGCAGGCGGCCAGGACCAGGTTCAAGACAGTACGACGCATGGGAAGGACTCCTGAGGCCGGGCATCGGCGACCGGATCGAGTGTTAGCCGCGGCGGCGCGGGCGGTATTGGAAGGATCGGACAGGTCGCCGGCTTCGCCGGCCTGTCCGGCCGAAATCCGGCGCCCGCCCGGCAACCCGGAAAATCCGGCTCGTGACCGTCTCGCCAGCCGGGCGTAGGATCGCGAGCGGATCCCCTCATCACCCCGAACGGGCCTGGCGGTGCGGCTTCGCCGGGCCAGGTCAGCGGAGATCGAGCCGGACGTCCGGTAACACAGCACAGGCGGCCCGGAAGGGCGCCGACGGAGGCCAGATGCGCGATCGCCTGCTGATCTACGGCGCCAATGGCTACACCGGCGAGTTGATCGCCCGGCTGGCCGCGTCGAAGGGCCTGTCGCCCATCCTCGCCGGCCGCGATGGCGAGGCCGTGGCCCGGCTCGCCGGCTCCCTGGGCTTCGCCCACCGCGCCTTCTCCCTGACCGACCCGGCGCCGGTGGACGCCGGCCTGGAGGGGGTCGCGGTGGTGCTTCACTGCGCCGGTCCCTTCTCCCGCACCGCCGGCCCGATGGTGGAGGCCTGCCTGCGCAACGGGGCGCACTATCTGGACATCACCGGCGAGGTCGACATCTTCGAGGCGAACGCGGCGCGGGACGGGCCGGCGCGCGCGGCGGGGGTGATGGTCCTGTCCGGCGCGGGGCTGGACGTGACGCCGACCGACTGCCTGGCCGCCCACCTCAAGCGTCGCCTGCCCGGCGCGACCCACCTGGCGCTGGGCCTGGACGCGGCCCCTTGGGTCTCGCGCGGTACGGTGAAGACGCTGATCGAGACCTTCCACCTGGGGATGGCGCGGCAGGACGGCCGGCTGGTGATCGAGCCCATCGGCCACCGGACCCGGACCATCGACATCGGGCGCGGGCCCGTGCGCGCGATCAGCGTGCCCTGGGGCGACGTCTCGAGCGCCTATCACTCCACCGGCATTCCCAACATCGAGGTCTATGTGGCGACGCCGGGCGGTGTCGGCGCGGTGTTCGGCCTGGCGCGGCGGTTGTCGTCGGTGCTCGCCCGGCCACCGGTGCAGCGGGCGCTGCAGGCGATCGCCGGGCGCCTGGCGCGGCCCGGCCCCACCGAGGCGCAGCGCCGAGGCGGCTCCATGCTCATCTGGGGCGAGGCGCGGGATGGCGCGCGCACCGTCACCTCCCGGCTGCGCCTGCCCGAGGGCTACAACCTCACGGCGCTCGTGGCGCTGGAAATGGCCGGACGGGCGCTGCGCGGCGACGTAAAACCCGGCTACCAGACGCCGTCGTCGGCCTACGGCGCGGACCTCATCCTGGCGATCCCCGGCTGCACGCGCAGCGACGAGGGCGAGCGTCCGGCCTGAAGGTCAGCGACGCATCGGTAGATCCGCCCTGCGCCCCGCTGGCTCGACGTCCGCTGCCGGACGTGAAGGTGAATTCCGGAGACGACCTGTTGCGGACTATGGAACTCCGGCCATAGCTCGACCGTCGAGGTGCGGAGGTGGAAATGATTTTGGCTGTTCTAGGCTCGGTGTTGACGCTCGCAGGTTCCGCGGAGCCCCTTTCCGCGCCTGCAAGAGAGGAAGCCGGACAGGTCACTTATGAGGCGGCTTTTTCACCACTAGCCAAGCCCGAACGTCGTTTTTCTGCCTTGGGGCCCGCCGGGCCTTACTATCCTGCAAAAGCAATACATCAGAGAGGCGGTGGCGTCAGCGTGACAACCGGGGATGCCGTCCTGGAGTGTAACATTGGAGCCGAAGGGGTGCTTCAAGGCTGTCGGATCATCTCGGAGACCCCGAGCGGCTTGAGCTTCGGGACGGCAGCGAAGGTTCTGGCAGATCGTCACCGGATCATCGTCAAGGACGCACCGCCTGGGAGCGATGTGATACGCGTGCACGTGCCGTTCAACCCAACCGTCCCGGCGACTGTCGGCCCCTGAGCGAGGACCGTTGTGCACCCCCAACCGGTGTTCCGAGGGTCCGCGTCCCTCCCGACACCCGTTTCCCGGTGCGCCCCTTGGCGGACGTCAAGGCTCAAACTATGCGCCCAACTCACAGAGCGGGCGATACAGCTCGGGCCCTTCAAACTGCACGAAATCAGGCGCCTTGAGGTCTCCGGACCCGTTCAAATAGTCCTTGAGCCTGCCGAGCATCCTGGGATCGATACCACTGCGCCAAAGGGACATGGTAACGGCTGAACCGCACGTGCAGAATTTGTCCGTACTCGCATGGCCCGACACCTTTGCAGCGCAGTCCTCCCTGACCGCTTGGTCGACCGGCAGCAGACCGGGCAGCTTGGCGAGCAGGTCCGCCTGCTCCTTCTCCATGGCGACGACGCGGGCCCGGGCTTCGGACTTGCCGATGGTCGCCGCGCCGCCGGTCGAGACCATCAGGCCTGCGAAAGCCAATGCCGCCGTCAACGTGTGTAAACGCACGGACTCCCCCAACCTCGTTTTCCGAAACGCTCGCATTACCGGTTGCGCCTGTCCACCGGCGACCGAAGTCCGGAGCTTCTGCTTGGGGGCCGGCTGGTCGGCGGCCCGCCTGATGTCCGCCAAGCGGCGCGGGGCGGTGACTGGAGGCGCGAATGTCCGGAGTCGGGCCTGCCGCTGGCGGCAATGTTCGACCCAAGCCGGTCATTGCGAAGGTCCAAGGATTGAGGCAGCGTTGGCGGAACATCCCACGGGTTGAAGATCATGCAAATTCCCACGGGCACGGAGGTGGCGCGTCCATTCCTTCCTTCGAAGGATTTCGCTACGAGCAAAGGCTTCTACGAAAAACTGGGCTTCGAAAAGCTTCTCGACGCGGATGTAGCCATTTTTCGAGTGGGCTCCGGTGCATTCATTTTGCAGAATTATTTTCACAAGGAGTGGGCCGAGAACTGCATGATGCAGTTGATGGTCGATGACCTGGATGCTTGGTGGTCGCATTTAGAGAAACTCGATCTGCCCGCCGCGTTCGACATCAAAAGCCCTCGACCGCCCGCCACTCAGCCCTGGGGATTACGTGTCGCCTACCTCTTCGATCCCTCGGGGGTCCTTTGGCATATAGCCGAGCGCCGCGATGGGCGTCCGTCAGCCTCATAGGGCAAATCACCACCCGACGCCGACGTCGCGAGCGTCCGCTTGTGGGCGGGCGTGGCGCCTGACGGGCCTCGACTGGCCGAGCGGCCGCGCGGCGTTCTCATCTGGGCCTGATCGAGAAATTGATCGGGATATCCACCTCGCCGCCGGCGACCAGTTTTCCGTCGCGGGTCATGGGGGTCATCTGAAAGGCCCGGGCCATTTTCACCGCCGCGGCGCCGAAGCCGAACTGCGCCGGGCTTTCGTCGATGACAAGGCAGGCCGTGAGCAGGCCCGAGGCCAGCACGCGGCAGCCGATCATCGCCCGGCCGCTGACGCCGGCTCTCACCGCGGCCAGCGGATAGAGTTCGGCGAAATCGTGCGCGTTCGGCCTGCGCAGCCAGTCGGGCGCGGTGATCACGGCGCCCTCGGCGCCGGCGCTCTGCGACTCGACGATCCCCGGATCGACGGGCGCGCCGGACTTCAGCTGGCAGGCGGCGCCCACCAGCCGGACGCTGGCGCATTCGGTGATTTTCGCCAGCACGCCTGCATGGTCGATCTCGATCAGTTCCCCGTCGCGCCCCGCCTGGCAACTGACCTCATAGAGCTCGTGATCGTGCGCGGCGACATAGCCGACATAGCGCGCGTCGCCGATCTGGCAGCTTTCGCCAAAGCGCTTGCCGACCTTGAAGGCGAGCGCGGCCACGTTCTCGATGTGGGAAATGAGCTGGCATTCGCTTTCCGCCTCGAAGCAGGGTGTGGCCCTGGGGGGCGCGCCGGACCCGTCGGCCAAAGGCATGTCGAGAAGGTATCCCCCGCCCGAGCGGCACCGGACCTCATAGCGTCGCAGCCGGGTTTCGAGGTTCTGACCCAGGTAGCGGGCCCGCGCCGCGCCGCACGGGACGCCGGCGGCCTTCAGGGATGGCTCCAGGCCGCCCGCGGGATGGCTGTTGAGGGGAAGCATGCAGGCGGCCTTGCCGGCCTCGCCGGCGGCGATGCAGTCCTCGGCGAAGACGACATCCTTGCCTCGCACGTTGAGAAAATATCCCAGGCCCTCGGCGCAGGCGACCTCGTAGAGCCGCGCGCGACCCACGGTGTCGCCGTGGGCGTTCAGCAGGCTGGACTCGCCCTCGAACACCGCCTGCTGCACGGTGCAGGCGACAGCCGCCCGCGCGAGGATAGCTGGAGCCTCGCGCAGACCCTGGGCATAGGCCTGACGGTCGAAATTGGCCCCGGGCCCCCGGGTGGGCGGGATCGCCGCCGCCGTCCCCGCCGATGCGCCCGCCGGCGGGCCACCGGCCGCCCGCGCCGGAGGGCCGCACGCAAGCATCGCCGCCATGGCCACGAGCAGCCGGACAATTCCCCAGGCCTGCCCCCTGCGCGCCATCGCCGCCCCCGCCCCTTGCCGACTTCTCATTTGATCACAGCCGACGCCGCCGCGCCAGAGCCGACCTTGAGGCGGGGTATGCCGATCCAGATGTCTGTACCCTGTAGCCGGATTGTGGACGGTGAGTGGCCGGTTCCCGGGCGATCCGAACGGTTGTCGGAGTGGTGCGCGGCTCAGGCGCCTGCGCGGTGCTCGGCGTGTCGATCCTGCGATCTGGTCGTGGCCTGCGCCGGGGACTGCAAAGGACAAAAATGCGAAGGCGCCCCCACACGCATGGGCGTATCGTGGTGCGAAGGAGCCGGCTATCAAGGTCTGGCGCCGGTACATTGGATCGGATCGCGCGACGAGGGAGGGGATATGGCGTTGTCAGGCCGCGAACTCGCCCACCGATGTCACTTCGCCCTTGCAACCGCCGTGGCGGCCGGACGCATGATCGGCTTGGCCGTTGCAATCATGCTGATGGCGGGACCGGCGCCGGCGCGCGAGCGGGTGGGCGAACAGTCCGCGGCGAGCGCGCAGGCGGCGCTGTCCGTTTTGCGACTGGCGGGCAGTCCGAAGGTGGAGGCGACCGCCGCGCCCGGGGACGATGTGGTGGTCGCGCCGGTCCGCTATGTCTATACCGGCGCGTTGGTCAACACCGTCAGGACCTGCAATATGTTGCCGCCGACCTGCGCGTCGATCCCGGCGGGGACTCCGATGTTCGGAATCCCGATGAGCTTCCCGACCGGGGTCGCTCCACACCCGAACCTGATGTGGTGCGCGGCCATGGGCGGACCCACCGCGACCGATCTTGCGGCGCGATGGAGGATCGTCTGTCTGCCGGTCATGGCCGGTTGGGTTCGCTGGCTCGACGTGCGGAGCGACCTGTTCCCGGCCAGCCTGTCAATCAGCATCAACGGGGATGTTGCGACGACGCCGATCATCCAGGACAAGCCCCAGGATATCCCCCTGCCCCTCACGGCCGCCGTCCGATTCATCGGGTGGTCGGGGGACGGGGCGGACATCCAGCTCAGTGTCCGACAGCCCGATAGTCGCACCCTACTCGGCGCCCACGACAGCGGCGATCATCGGCTCGTCACGATTCATCTGGGTTGCGGCAAGGACGGCGCCTGCCACCTCGGCAGCTTCGACGGTGAATTCGCCATGCGGCGGGGCTCGGACGGCAAATCCGCGGTGATCGAGATCGTCAAGCCTTTCCCCGGCGCCGCGGCGTTTCAGAAGTAGATCCGCTCCAGCCACCAGGCAGACACGTCGCAACCACCCGCGTGTGTCGCGACCACCCGGGTGATGACCCGGCAAGTCGCCGACGCCAGGCTCCCGACAGCCAAGCGCGCCCCATGCGCCACAACATCAAAATCCTCCACAACTTCGAGCCGCCGGCCATGGAGGCGGAGATGGACCTGATCAGGCCTCTCGCATGATCAGGCGCGCAACGACCACCTCGGCGATTTCAGCCCCGGCCATCAGCGCGGGATCGTCGAGCGGCTCGGTGATCGTCAGGAACTGGCCGATGTGGCGCGGCGTCTCAACCTCGGCGATGACGAAAGCGGCAAGGTCCGCGTAGGTGATCCGCGACGAGCCGTTGAGTTCGATCCGGGTATAGACCTCGTGCGGGCGGCCCCGGGGTCCATCGTAAATCACGGGGTTGCGAACCACCGTCCAGTCGATGGGCGCGCCACTCGAGGCGATGAACGCCTCCATCTCATCCTTGTCGAGAAGCCGGTTTTCGACGAGGCGTCGCAGCCACACGACGTAGCGCGAGCCGTCGTTGCTGCCGCCGACGCCATGCGCGCTCATCAGGACGATGCGTTTCACGCCATGGGCGGGCATGGCCGCGAACAGGCGCTTCGTGGAAACGGCGCAGACGTCGGGACGCTCCTCGTCGTTGATCTCACCGCGATCGGTGCTCGAAACCCCAATGCCGAGACTGCAAATCACCGCGTGGCGCCCCGCGACAAGTTGCTCGATTGTATCGGGGTCGCGCGCATCTCCGACGAGCACCGAGAGCCTGGGTCCGGTGATCTGAAGAGCCTCGGGCCGACGAACAAGCGCTGTGACTTCGTGGCCGGCCTCCAATGCCTGCCTGACGATGGCTTGACCGGTTCCACCGGTGGCGCCGAGTACGCTGATCTTCACCGAGGAAATCCCGAACGGAGACAATCCTGCCCAATCGCACGACAGACACTCGCTGCATTCCGATCCCGGCGCAACTCGCCAAGACGATCCTCCCACCTGCGCCGCATCTCACCCCGGTCCAGAAACGCCTTGCTTCGCGAGGCTTCGTGCGCCGATGGTCGCCGCCGAACCGGAGACGCGATGATCAATCTTCGTATCAAACGCGCCTACGAACCGCGCGCGCCTGACGACGGGCGCCGTGTTCTGGTTGACGGCCTGTGGCCCCGGGGACTGACCAAGGTCGATCTCGCGGACGCCGTCTGGCTGCGCGAAATTGCGCCTAGCTCGTCCCTTCGCAGGTGGTTCGGGCACAAGCCTGAACGGTGGTCGGAGTTTCGCTTGCGCTATTTTGCCGAGCTTGAATGGAATCCCGCCGTCAAAGCCCTCACGCTCATCATTGCGGCGGGGCCGACGACGCTGTTGTTCGGCGCGCGGGATGAGGTCCACAATCAGGCTGTGGCCCTTTGCGAATACATGCGCGGGTCGCCGAGCGTCGAAGACGGCCCACCATCCTGAGCCGGCGCCCGCTTGCCGGCCAGATGCGCGACAACATCGAGTTGAACCCTGGCGGAGATGGTGGGACTGTCTGCCGTTCGAATCCGGTCCGAGGGCGATGGACACCGCAAGAGCGGTCGTCACCGCGCCCCGTCGGATGGAACCGACCTGGGGGGGCGAGCGATGGACCAAGGGGCTGCTGAACCGCTCGCCGGCGACATGCGCGGGCGGCTGTCCTTCTGGACAATGCTGACATTCACCATGGCGAACCTGCCGATCGTGGCGCAGGGGATCGCCCTGCTGATCTTTCTGCCGCGCTATTTCGCCAGCCACCTTCATGTCAGTCTCGTCGTGATCGGCGCCGCCTTCGCGGTGGTCAGGCTGATCGACATCGGCGTCGACCCGCTGCTCGGGGTGCTGATGGACCGCACGCGCACGTCGCTGGGCCGCTACCGGGTCTGGCTTCTGGCCGGCATCCCGATCCTGATGGTCTCGGTGTGGCGGCTGTATTTCGCCCCCGACGGCATCAGCATGGGCTATCTGGTCGGCTGGCTTCTCGCGCTCTACCTGGCGACATCCATCCTGTCGCTGGCCTATGCGGCCTGGGGCGCCAACCTCGCGACCGCCTACCATGAGCGCACCCGGCTGGGCGCCATCGCCCAGCCCGTGACCATGGCCGCGGGCATGATCATCATCTTCCTGCCGGCGCTGTCCAAGAGTCTGGGCGGGACCGACGCCCAGGGCGTGCAGGCCATGGGCGCCTTCATCATCGTGGCCGCGCCGATCGCCATCGGCTTCACGGCCTGGCGCACGCCCGAGCGGGTTGCGCCACAGGCGGCGGGGCTGGCCTTCAACGCCCTCGACTACTGGCGGCTGATCACCCGACCGGCGGTGTTGCGGCTGTCGCTGGCCGCCATGGCGCTGAGTCTCGGACCAGGTTGGCAGGGCGCGCTCTACCTGTTCTTCGCCAACGAGATTCTCGGATTCTCGATTCCCGTGGCCGCGGGACTGGTCGGCGCGGGGTTGATCGGCGGCGCTGTCGGCGCGCCCCTGTTCGCCCTCATATCCCGCCGCATCGGCAAACCCCGGACCCTCATGGTGGCGACGACGACCTACTCGGTGGGCATGTTCAGCTTTCTCCTCGTCCATGATGGGAATGTGCTGTCGGGCGCGCTGGTTCTCGGACTCCTCGGCTTCGCCCAGGCCGGGTGGCTGATCATGATGGGGGCGATGATGGCCGACGTCGGCGACGACGTGCGCCTGGAGCAGGGAAGGGAGCGCATGGGCCTGCTCTATTCTCTGGTCACCGGCGCGACCAAGATCGCCGGCGCGCTGGCTTTCGCCGTCTCATACCCGCTGCTGGCGGCGCTGGGGTTCCGGCCTGGCGAGGGTGCAGCGAACTCGCATCAGGCCCTCGTCGGCCTGGAGCTGGCCTATTACATCGGCCCGGTGTGCTTCGTCATGCTGGGGGGATTGTGCTTCATCGGCTGGCGACTGACGGCGGAACAGCACGGCGAAATCCGCCGACAGCTTGACGCGCGAGACGCCGCGCAAAGCGATGCGATGGGGGTCCCCTTCCCGCCCTGACACCGGTTTCCGGTTGGGAGCCGAAGCGGCTATCTGGGTGCTCAGTTCCTAAGGGCGTTTCCAGATCATTAGATCGCCCACGGTCTGGAACCCTGCTTCCAGCGCGGCCACCAGCGCCTCGCCACTCTCGTAGCCGACGAACTCGCGCTCGGGAAACATCATGACGGCGGCACTGATCGCCTCTGGGGCGTTGCCGAAGACGTTGCTAAGGCCGACCACGCCATTCGTCCCCGTGATGATGCACCCGGCCGCTATCCTACCATTCGCGGAACCGGCCAGCATCGTCACCCCCGGCTGAGTCAGAAACGCTGGCAAGAAAAGCGCTGGCTCGTCCGCGCTTCCGCCCCAGGCCGCTTCCCACTCGTCTAACATGGCCGGGTCCGTCACCGGCTGCCAGTCGAGCCGCGTCGCGCCAGCTTCCAAGTCGGCGGCCCGATGTATCCAACGAGCTTCGAACAGCGGCTCGAAGTCAAAGCTGTCGAGCGCGAGCGCCCGATAACTGTCCTTGACAATGAAGGCCCCGGTGGCGCGCGCCGCCAGTTCGGCGATGGAGCGCAACTGCTCGCGCGCATCGGCCGCTGGGTCGACGCTGACGACGTTCGGGTAGAATCGCGGCGGCCTTCCCGTGCATGCTACGCAGCCGTTGATGGACTCCACCCCGAGTCCGTGCGCCCGCCACATGGCCACGCAAAGAGAAGCATTGTCGAGTGCCGCCGTCCGATGAACCTCAGAGACATTCATACGCGCGCCCGCAATCAACGACGGGGCTAGCTAGCATGCGCCCACTCAGGCAGCGAGCACGGGTTCGAGCTTGCGTCGGCACGTCACCCGGAACCGAGTTTCCCAATTTCCGTTGGATGCCCAATCGGCGCGGTCGGCGTGAATGTCTGGAGTCGGCGTAGACGCCAAGGGTGAGAATCGACCCCAAGCGGCGGTTGGGAATGTCCGGTAGATGGCAGTCGGCGCGAATGTCCGGAGTCGGCCCGACGCCGGGAGGCAATGTCCGACCCCAAGCAGACTCGACCTGCTGGTAGTTGTCCGGCTAGCGTGGCGGGACCGGGTGGCGGGCTGCGCTGAAGATGGGCGAGGGCTATGAAGTTGGGCTATTTCTCAAATGAGTTTGGCGGTTCGGGCGAAGCGATACCTGAGTAAGCCGGGGGGCAAATGAAGGGCCAACAAGTCTTCGCGGCGCTCGCCGCCGCGCTCGCGGTGCTCCACTCCGAGCCGGCAGCCGCCTCGGACCGGTCGGACGTCGTCGCGGTCGTCCAGGCATGGAACGATGCCGGCAACAGGGGCGACCGTAGCGGCTACGCCTCATTCTGCACAAAGGATGCCGTGGTCGTGGATCACATCCCGCCGTACGTCTTTCAAGGGCCGACCGCCTGCGCGGACGAGTACGACGCGGTGGTCGCTTGGGGCGTGAAGAGCAAGATTGGCATCGATGGTCTCTCCCAGAAAATCTTCGATCCGGTTTTCTTCGAGCAGGAGGGAGATTCGGCCTACGCCGTGTTTCCGATGAAGGGCTGGTTCAAGCAGAACGGTGACCGGCAGTTGGAAAATTTGTACCTTACGGTCGTGCTGCGGCGGGAAGCGAACCACTGGCGCATCGTAAGCTTGGTCTACACCACGATGGGTTGGGGGCCGGTCGGAGCGCATCGGCGCTAGCTAGCCACACCCGCACATACTCGGCTAACGACCTCATTGCCTGTGCAGGGAACGCGGCGCGTCCGATGGGGGGACCAACTATGACACTCGCAGACCTGGCGACGCTATGGACAGGGTTCGCGGAGGCTCGCGCATGACGGACTGGATCACACGTAACATCCGCATCTTCGGTGGCGGTCCGCAGGTCGAGAACTTTCGCCAGATGTCTACGGTCTACCCGGTGCGGGTGATCCGTCGCGCGGCGTCGCCATCGCCCCTGCCGCAGGGAGCGCGGGTGGAACTCCCGACATCGTTCGACTTCCAGGGGCGCACCCTGGACACGGCTGAGTTCCTGGCCGAGATGGAGACGACCGGTCTGATCGTGCTGCAGGGCGGCCGGGTCGTGTTCGAGGATTATTGGCTTGGCAACGACGCCACCACCCAGACGATCGGCTGGTCGATGTCGAAATCGTTCGTCTCGGCGCTGATCGGGATCGCCATCGGCGAGGGCGCGATCGCCTCGGTCGAGGACCCCGTGACGCGCTACGCGCCGGAGCTGGCCGGCGGCGCCTACGATGGCGTCCGGCTGAAGGACGTGCTGCAGAGGTCCTCAGGCGCCCGATGGAACGAGGACTACAACGATCCGAACTCCGACGTCCACGCGTACAGCCGCGTCATGGTCGAGGCCGGCTCGCTCGACGCCTTCGCCGCGGGCCTAGTGCGCGAACGACCGCCGGGGACCTTCAACCGCTACAACAGCACCGACACCCATGTCCTCGGGTTGGTCCTGCGACGGGCGACGCGTCGGTCGTTGGCGGAGTACCTGCGCGACAAGCTGTGGGCCCCGCTCGGCATGGAGGCCGACGGCTTCTGGATGGTGGACGGCGCGGGGGCGGAGATGGCTGGGGTGGGCCTGAACGCGGTTCTGCGCGACTACGCCCGGCTTGGCTGCTGCTACCTGGGCGGCGGTGCCTGGAATGGCGTGCAGGTCGTGCCTAACGACTGGGTCAAGGCGTCCGTCACGCCGGATGCGCCTCACCTGCGGCCCGGACCGCGAGCCAGCGCCGACCGGTCGGCGGGCTACGGCTATCAATGGTGGGTGCCGGATGACAGCGGCGCCTACAACGCAGCCGGCGTCTACAATCAGTATGTATGGGTCGATCCAGCCACCCGCACGGTCATCGCCAAGACTTCCGCATACCGGCGCTTTGCATCGACTCCAGGTCTGGAGTCTTACCGCAGCGACGACCACTTCGCGTTGTTCGCTGCGATCGCGAAGCGCGCCGGCGACTGATCGGTTAAGGCGCTCTCGGCCTTTCGAGCCGAGGGCCGCTTTCCACCCTGACCGGTCATCGGAAACGTTCAGTTTGCCAGATCGCTTCGACGTTGTTGCCGTCTGGGTCAATCACGAAGGCCGAATAGCAGGTGGGCCTGCGGTACCCAGGTCGCCCATTGTCGAGACCGCCGGCCGCCAGGGCGGCATTGTGAAACGCATCAACCTCTTCGGGTGACGCCGCGGCGAAACCCAGATGCATCCGCGATCGTCCAGCCTGCTCGCTCCACTCGGGCCCGCCCTCACCAAGCCACCAGAAGACTGCCGAGCCCTCGCGCTTGAAGATCGCTGCCTTGAGGTGCGGCTGCTCCTGGATCACCACGATCCCAAGCGGCGCGAGGCAAGCGCGGTAGAAGGCCAGGCTCACCGCTGCCTTGCGGCAATAGAAGCCGATGTGGTCGAGCATGAGTGTTTCCGGTCTCAGAGTCCGTTTGGAAACTCACGGGTGAGCGTTTCTGCGTAGAAGATTGCCGCCCATGGCTACGAGGATCATGGCTTCGGAGACGTCGAGCCGGGTCTCATAGTCGCGCACGAGACGGCGCCACCTGGTCATCCATCCGA
>CAIXWN010000005.1 GCA_903923135.1 uncultured Caulobacteraceae bacterium
CGCCGATCCGGCCGCCGAGCCCGGCGCCGCGGCACAGTTCCAGGGCGTGCCCCAGCAGGCCGAAGCCGGTGACGTCGGTCACCGCGTGCACCCCGGCCATTCCCGCCAGATGAGCGCCCAGGCGGTTCAGCTGGGTGGTCGAGCCGATCAGGGCCGCGTAGCCGGCCGCGTCGAGCCTTTCCTGCTTGAAGGCGGCGCTGAGCACGCCCACGCCCAGAGCCTTGGTGAGGATCAGCTCGTCGCCGGCCCGGGCGGTGCTGTTCCTCAGCAGCCGGTCGGGATGCACCAGCCCCAGAGCGACCAGGCCATAGATCGGCTCGACGCTGTCGATGGAGTGGCCGCCGGCCACCGGCACGCCGGCGGCGGCGCACACCTCGGCGCCGCCCTCCAGGATCGCCCGGATGGTCTCCACCGGCAGGCGGCCCATCGGCATGCCGACGATGGCCAGGGCGAAGATCGGCGTGGCGCCCATGGCGTAGACGTCGGACAGGGCGTTGGTGGCGGCGATGCGGCCGAAATCCCGCGGATCGTCGACCACCGGCATGAAGAAGTCGGTGGTGGCCACCAGGGCCTGCTCGTCGTTCAGCCGCCAGGCCGCCGCGTCGTCGGAGGATTCGGTCCCCACCAGCAGGTCGGCGAAATGCGCCGCGGCGGGCATGCCGGCGAGGATGTCGCGCAGCACGGCCGGCGAGAGCTTGCAGCCGCAGCCGCCGCCATGGGCCAGGGAGGTGAGGCGCGGCGCGCCGTCCGGTGCGGTCATGGGTGGTCCTCGAGAAGGCGGGCGATGGTCCCGGCGGCCGTCTGCCGGCTGTCGGGGCTGAGGTCGGGCAGGCTCACCTCGGCCAGGGTCGCGTGGTCGTGGCCGCGGCTGGACCGCACATAGGCCGGGTCATAGTGGAATTCCATCAGTCCCTCGGCCAGGTCCGCGTGGCGGCCTTCCAGGGCCTGGCTGCGCCACAGGGCGATGCGCTCGCGGCCGTGGTGCGGGGGCAGCCTGGCGATCAGCCCGGCCAGGGAGTCGCGGTCCCGGGTGATCTCGCCGTAGGCCTCCAGCAGATAGCGGGCCCGGTCCGGGCGGGGCGCCGTGAGGATCACCCGCGGCGCGGCCAGCATGGCCCGCCACAGCACCGGCGGCAGATTGATGTCGCCGACCTTGCTCGACTCGGCCTCCAGCACCACCGGGCGGGTCCGGTCGAGGCCGTCCAGGGCGGCCATCAGCCGTGATTCGAACAGCTTCTGGTGCGGCTGCCCGTCTCCGCCCAGGCCGCCGAACAGCGAACCGCGATGCCGGGCCAGGCCTTCCAGGTCGATGGTCTGCACGCCCAGGCCGGCCAGGCGCCCCAGGATGTCGGTCTTGGCCACGCCGGTGTAGCCATCCAGCAGGATCACCCGCAAATCCGGCCGGGCATCGTACAGCGCCGCGGTCACCCGCCGGCGATAGGTCTTGTAGCCGCCCGCCAGCAGGCTCACCCGCCAGCCCACCTGCTCCAGCACCGTGGCCATGGCGTTCGATCTCTGGCCGCCGCGCCAGCAGTAGACCAGCGTCGCCCAGGACCCCGGCCGGTCCTTCAGCCCCTCCTCGAGGTGCCGGGCGATGTTGCGAGCCACCAGGGCGGCGCCGATCCGCCGGGCCCGGAAACGCGAGTCCTGCACATAGATCGTGCCCACCAGGGCCCGCTCGTCGTTGTCCAGCACGGGCATGCTGATGGCGCCGGGGATGTGGTCCTCGGCGAACTCGGCGGGGCTGCGCACATCGATGATGTCGTCGAACGCGGCGAGGCCGGCGGGGTCGGCGGAGGTGACCGTGGCGATCATGACATCACCCGAAGGGGCCCTTCCGCCGGGCGTGGATCACGCCGCCTCGAAGATCGCCGCTATGCCCTGGCCGCCGCCGATGCACATGGTTTCCAGGCCGTACTTCACGTCGCGCCGCTTCATCTCGCGCAGCAGGTTGGCCAGGATACGCCCGCCCGTGGCCCCGATCGGGTGCCCCAGCGAGATGCCCGAGCCGTTGACGTTCAGCCGGTCGCGGTCATCCCAGCCCCAGCCCTTCAGCACGGCCAGCACCTGCGGCGCGAAGGCCTCGTTCAGCTCCACCAGGCCGATGTCGTCCCAGCCCATACCCGAGCGGGCGAACAACCGTTCCACCGCCGGCACCGGGCCGATGCCCAAGCGCGAGGGCTCGCAGCCCGCCGCCGCCCAGCCCACCAGCCAGCCCATCGGCTCCAGGCCCAGTTCCTCCAGCCTGTCCTCGGCGACCACCAGGCAGGCGGCGGCGGCGTCGTTCTGCTGGCTGGCGTTGCCGGCGGTGACCACGCCGTTCTTCTCCAGCGCCTTGAGCTTGCCGAGGCTCTCGGCGGTAGCGTCGGGGCGGAAGCCCTCGTCCTTGAGGAACATCACCGGATCGCCCTTCTTCTGCGGCACGGCGACGGGAACCAGTTCGTCGTCGAACTTGCCCTCGGCCCAGGCCTTCGTCGCCCGCTGGTGGCTGGCGGCGGCGTACTCGTCGCAGGCCTCGCGTGAGATCTGGTAGTCGCGGGCGAGATTGTCGGCGGTCTCGATCATCCCGGAGATTACCCCGAAGCGCGAGATCGGCTGGCTCATCACCCGGCCCCGGGCCAGGCGGTCGTGCAGGGTGACCGAGCCGGCCCGGGCCCCGCCGCGCATGTCGGTGGTGTAGTATTCGGCGTTGCTCATGCTCTCCACGCCGCCGGCCACCACCACGTCGGCGGCGCCGGTCTGCACCATCATCGCCGCGTCGATCACCGCCTGCAGGCCGCTGCCGCAGCGCCGGTCGAGCTGATAGCCGGGCACCGAGATCGGCAGGCCGGCGGCCAGGGCCGACCAGCGGGCGATGCACGGCGCCTCGCCGTTGCCGTAGCCCTGGGCGAAGATCACGTCGTCGATCCGCTCGGGGTCGATCCGCGTGCGCTCGACGAGGGCCTTGAGGATCGCGGCGCCGAGGTCGCCGGCGGTGATGCTGGACAGGCTGCCCAGGAACTTGCCCACCGGGGTGCGGATCGGCGAGACGATGGCGGCGCGTTTCATGGGGATGTCCTCCTGCGGCTTCGGCGCCGGTCGTGCCCAGCGAACGGACGCGGGTCAAGGCCGCTCCGGTCAAAAGACTCATCGGCCGCTGGCGCCGCGCGGGGTCGATTATGGACCGATCCGGGGTCCCGCGTCGCCCTCGCCGGCCCTATAGGGATCGGCTGCGGCGGTCTGGTCGTCGCCGGATCGCGTGAAGGAGACCCCATGGCCGGCAGTCAGGACTATGCGGCGGACCCGCGAAACGCCGAGGTGCTGATCTATCTGAACGGCGCGATGGTCCGCCGCGAGGACGCCAGGGTGTCGATCTTCGACGCCGGGTTCTCTATGGGCGACGGGGTGTGGGAGGGCCTGCGCCTGCACAAGGGCCGGCTGCTGTTTCTCGAGGCGCACCTCGACCGGCTGTGCGAGGGCGCCGCCGCCATCGCCTTCCGCCCGCCGCTCGACCGGGCGGCCCTCGAGGAGGCCCTGCGCGTCACCCTGGCCGCCAACGGCATGACCGACGGCGCCCATATCCGCCTGATGGTCACCCGCGGCCTGAAGACCGACGTCAACCAGGATCCGCGCAACGCCCTGGGCGTGCCGACCGTGGTGATCACCGCCGAATACAAGGCCGCGCCCGTGCGGGAGCCGGGCTGGGGCCTGTCGCTGCACACCGCCTCGATCCGCTGCACCGGCCCGGAGATGTTCGACATGCGGCTCAATTCGCACAGCCGCCTCAACCTCATCCGCGCCCTGCTCGAGGCCATCGACGCCGGCGCCGACGAGGCCCTGATGCTCGATCCGCACGGCAAGGTGTCGAGCTGCAACGCCACCAATTTCTTCTTCGTCCGCGACGAGGCGGTGTTCACCTCGGCCGGCGAGTACGGCTTCAACGGGATCACCCGCGGCAATGTCATCACCCTGTGCCGGGCCAACGGCATCCCCATCGAACTGGGCGGGTTCGACCTGGAGCTGGCCCAGACCGCCGACGAGGCCTTCGTCACCGGCACCATGGCCGGCGTCACGCCGGTGTCGGGGATCGACGGCTACGCCCTCAAGGCCAGCCCGGGCCCGGTGACCCGCCGCATCGCCGCCCTCTACGAGGGGCTCAAGGATCACGACGCGGCCACGGGCGCGCGCCTGTGACCGGCGCCATCCGCATCGCCCTGTGGTCGGGCCCGCGCAACATCTCCACGGCGATGATGCGGGCCTTCGGGAACCGCCCCGACACGGCGGTGGTCGACGAGCCGTTCTACGCCGCCTGGCTGGCCAGCAGCGGCGCCGATCACCCGATGCGGGGCGAGATCCTCGCCGCCCAGTCCACCGACTGGCGGGCCGTGGCCCGGACCCTGCTCGGTCCGGTTCCGGGCGGGCGGGCGATCTTCTACCAGAAGCACATGGCCCACCACATGGCGCCCGAGGTGGGGCTGGACTGGATGGCCGGCTGTCGCAACGCCTTCCTGATCCGCCCGCCGGAGGAGGTGCTGGCCTCCTATGTGGTCCGGCGGGGCGAGGCGACCCTGGACGACATCGGCGTCGCCCGTCAGGCCGAACTGTTCGACCGCGAGGCCCAGCGCCTGGGTTCGCCGCCGCCGGTGATCGAGGCGCGTGACGTCCTGGTCGACCCGCGCGGCGCCCTGACCTCGCTCTGCGCGGCGCTCGACATCCCGTTCCATGAGGCGATGCTCGCCTGGCCCGCCGGCCGGCGCGCCACCGACGGCGTCTGGGCGCCGGCCTGGTACGACGCCGTCGAACGCTCCACGGCCTTCTCCGCGCCGCGCCCGAGTGTCGACCTCGCCGATCTGGACCCGGCGCTGCGGGCGGTGGCCGTGTCGGCCCGGCCGCACTACGAGGCCCTGGCCCGCTGGCGGCTGCGGCCGGATCAGGCCGGCGTCAGGCGCACTTCGAATAGCCGCAGCTGAAGCAGGTGTCGCAGCCTTCCTTGCGCACCATCTCGAAGGCGCCGCAGCGCGGACACGCCGCCTTGCCGAAGCCGGGCTTCGGCTCGTGCGCCACTGCGGCCGGCGCCGGGGCGTGACTGTGCTCCAGGTGCCGCTCGATCACCGCGCCGATGGCCGCCAGCAGGGAGGGCACATAGTGGCCGTCGACCCAGCCGCCGCCGCGCGGATCAAACACCGCCTTCAGCTCCTCGGCCACGAACGACACGTCGCCCCCCCGGCGGAACACCGCCGAAATCATCCGCGTCAGGCCTAGCGTCCAGGCGTAGTGCTCCATGTTCTTGGAATTGATGAAGATCTCGAACGGCCGCCGGCCGTCGGAGCCCTCGGTGTCGTTGATCGTCACATAGACCGCGTGGGCGCTCTCGGGCCACTTGAGCTTGTAGGTGGCGCCGCCCAGCGCCTCGGGTCGGGGGAGCAGCTTGGCCTCCGCCGGCGGCGCGGGGGCGGCCGGGTTCTTGCTGGGGGTCACCGACAGCACCGATCCGGTGACGGCGTTGGGGCGGTAGGTGGTCAGGCCCTTGCAGCCCATCTCATAGCCCTGGACATAGACGTCGGCGAAGTCGGCGAAGTCGATATCCTCGGGACAGTTCACCGTCTTGGAGATCGAGCTGTCGACGAAGCCCTGGGCGGCGGCCTGCATGCGCAGATGGTCGATCGGGGTCAGGTCCTGGGCGCTGACGAAGACGGCGGCCGGCGGCGGGGCGTCGCCGTAGAGGGTCCGCCAGACCGCCAGGGCGTAGTCCTCCACCGCCTCCTCCCGGGCGCCGCCGTCGGGCTGGCGAACCTTGCGGGTGTAGGCGTAGGCGAACACCGGCTCGACGCCTGAGGAGACGTTGCCGGCCACCAGCGAGATGGTGCCGGTCGGGGCGATCGACGTCAGGCAGCCGTTGCGCAGGCCCTGGGCGGCGATCCGGGCGCGGGTCTCGTCGTCGAGCACCGCCAGATTGGGCGCGTCGAGAATCTGCGGATCATAGAGCGGGAACGCGCCCTTCTCCGCCGCCAGGTCCGCCGAGGCGCGGTAGGATTCCTGCTTGATGATCGCCAGCCACCGCCGGGTCAGGGCCACCGCCTCGTCGCCGCCGTAGCGGGCGCCGCAGAACACCAGGGCGTCGGCCAGACCGGTGACGCCGATGCCGATCCGCCGCTTCATCCGGGCCTCGACATCCTGCGCCTCCAGCGGGAAGCGCGAGATGTCGATGACATTGTCCAGGAACCGGACGGCCACCCGGGTCAGGTCGGCCAGTCGCGCCTCGTCCAGGGTCGCGGCGGGCGAGAACGGCTGGTCCACCAGGCGCGCCAGATTGATCGAGCCCAGCAGGCAGGCGCCATAGGCCGGCAGCATCTGCTCGCCGCAGGGATTGCTCGCCAGGATGCGCTCGCAATAGGCAAGGTTGTTGTTCTCGTTGACCCGGTCGATGAAGATCACGCCCGGCTCGGCGGCGTCATAGGTGGCCTGCATCAGCCGCCCCCAGAGTTCGGCCGCCCGCACCACCCGGAACACCTCGCCGTCGAAGACCAGCGGCCAGTCCGCATCGGCGGCCAGGGCTTCCATGAAGGCGTCGGTGACCAGCACCGAGAGGTTGAAGTTGCGCAACCGCCCGGGTTCGCGCTTGGCGTCGATGAAGGCCTCGATGTCGGGATGGTCTATGCGCAGGCAGCCCATCATCGCCCCCCGCCGCTGTCCAGCCGACAGGATGGTGCGGCACATGGAGTCCCACACGTCCATGAAGCTGAGGGGCCCCGAGGCGTCCGCGCCGACACCGCGCACCAGGGCGCCGGTCGGCCGGATGGACGAGAAGTCCATGCCCACCCCGCCGCCCTGCTGCAGGGTGACGGCGGCCTCGCGCAGGTGCTCGAAGATCCCGCTCAGATCGTCGGGGATCTCGCCCATGACGAAGCAGTTGAACAGGGTCACCGCGCGCCCGGTGCCGGCTCCCGCCAGGATCCGGCCGGCGGGCAGGAATCGGAAGTCAGTCAGGGCGTCCAGGGCCGCGGCGCGGAAGGCTTCCCGCCGCTCCGGCGCCTCGGCGCGGGACACCGCCTCGGCCACCCGCGCCCAGGTTTCCTCGACCGAGGCGTCGCCGCCGCCGCCGTGGGGCGCGAAGCGGTATTTCGCCGACCAGATCTCACTGGCGAAGGCGTTGTCGAACGGCATGGCGGACCTCTTTTCAGGCGTATCCGAACGCGGGGCGAATCAACCGGACACGGTGGGAGCGGGCATGTTCCGCCCGCGGCGGTCCAGGCGATTTGCGGAAGATCAAACGCGCGCGGGGCGCTGGCAAGACCCTGCCGTCCGCGGCTGCCGCCGGCGTCAGAACCGTGGCAGGGCAGGATCGTTGTTGGCCAGGACCGCCACGCCCTCGATCTCGATCAGCCACGCCGGCCGGCAGATCGCGCCGCGCACGACCACCATGGGCAGGTCCCCGAACCGGGCGTCGAGCCAGGCGCGCGTCCGCGGGTAGTCGGCCGGGTCGCGCAGATAGACGATCAGATAGGTCAGGTCCCCCAGGCCCGCCCCGGCCGTGGCGAGCAGGGCCTGAACATTGCCCACCGCCCGGTCGAGCTGCGCCAGAACGTCGCCCGGGTGAACCACCTGGCCGTGGGCGTCGATGCTCGCCGTGCCGGAGATGAACAGATGGCTGCGGTCGGCGTAGGCCACGCGCGCGCCCCGCTCGAAGGTGACGCCATAGTCCTTCGTCGGGCACATCCGCCCCGGATCGCTGAGATAGGAAAGCTGGCCGGCCGCCAGATCCGGCGCGGAATAGGCGTCCATCGCCACCAGGTCGCAGGCGTGGGCGCAGGCGCCTTCGATCCCCGTGCTGGCGATGTAGTGGGTCGTCTCGCTCAGGCCCGCCTGGGCGAAGGCGGCCGAACGACCGCGACCCATGCCCCCGTAAAAGATGTCGACGTCCTTCACATAGATCCAGGTCCGCACGCAGTGGTCGGCCAGTCGCCCGCTCTGGCTGCCCAGGGCGGCGGTGAGGTGGCTGAACAGCAGGCGCGTCTGCTCCTCGGCCGTGAGCTCGGCCGCGCCGTCGCCCACGCACAGCCTTGTGCTCCACAGGTGACGGGCGCCGTTCTTCTCGACAACCACGTGCCGGCGCGAGAGGCGGCGCTTCATCAGGCCCTCCGGGACCTGGATGTGATAGGCCAGCAGCATCGCCTTGGCCCCGTTCAGCGGCGCCTGCTCGACGATCGACAGGGCCACGGGGCCCTCCACGGGATCCCGGACCTGCTCGCACCGTTCGATCGCCGCCATCTGGTTCTGCAGGTCGCTGACGAACAGCCGGCGGAAGACCGCAGAGTCGGGCGCCAGCCCCAGGCGCCGCCGCGCCACCGCGTAGCGCCGCTCTATGACGGCCAGCTGGTCCTCGAAGGCCAGTCCGGGGTCGGGCTCGATGATCAGGACGTGTTCGCCGCCTCCCGACCCATGGAAGCTGCGGGCGCTCACCCCCTCGAGGCGGCTCGCGGTCAGCATCACGCCCCTCCCAGGCTGACCGGCCGGTCGGGAAAGGCCAGCTGGTTGCGATCGCGCCAGCTGGGATGGACATAGTTGATCTCCAGCAGCCGCCGGACGCCGCGGATCGGCCGCTTGTCGAAGCCGTGCCAGGTGTTGGGGCCGGGAACGAAGATGGTGGCCGAGTTGAAGGTCGCCGATGACCGGCCGATCGGCCGCAGCCCGCTGTCGTAGATGTCGGTTCCCCAGTCCGCCGCGTGCGGTCCGCTGCACAGGTAGATGACCATCGAGCACAGCTTCTCGGGCACGTCGCAGTGGGGCCGAAGCCATGCGCCGTCGAGGTCCTGGATATATTCGATGCGCAGGAACGACCCTTCGGCGCGGAAGCCGCAGGTCTCGCCGGCCAGACTGGCCGCCTCCGGCCTCTGCAGGGCCTGGGCGAGAACGGCGCACACCGCGAAGTCGGACTGCAGGGCGGGGGTCAGGAAGGTCCGCTTGCTGTTGTCCAGGTCGCGAACGCCGCCGCAGTCGTCGATGAGCGGCGGGGCGATCGGCAGGCTGATCAGCCCGGTGGCCACCGCGGAGGGGAGGACGTCGACGAGGCGCCAGTGCCGGTAGGGCGCGTCCAGGCGACGCGCGTCGAGCAGCGCCCGGCGGAAGTGTCGGGCGACCGCCAAGGCGTCGGCCGGCGGATCCTGCATCGTGGTCTGGTTTGGGGCGGCGATGGCGCACTCCTGCGGGGAACGGCGCGGACCTTCCGGGCGCGTTCCGTCTTAGGCCGCGCCCCGCCGGGACCCCTTGATAGGGCGCGCGCCCGCGATTGAGCGATTCAGGGGGCGGGCTTGCCGATCCTCCGGGCGGTCGATTGGCCGAAGACTGTTCCCCGCCGTGGGCGGATGGGCGAACACTCCCGCGCCATGAATCTGAGCGCCGTCTCCGAAACCCGGACATCTGTCGGCCCGCGCCATGGTCTGGCCCGGGCGTTCCTGCACGACGCCCGCCGCCTGGCCCTGGCGCCGATCGGCCTGGCCCTGACGGCGGCTCTCCGCCGCGCCGCGCGGGTCAACCCGGACGCGTTCGAGCGCCTGGGCGAC
>CAIXWN010000006.1 GCA_903923135.1 uncultured Caulobacteraceae bacterium
CCCTTCCTCGGTCCCGCATGTCGTCCTACCGTCTTCCAGCGCATCGAAAGCGCGGAAGCTGCGGGAGACGTCTTGAACCAAAGCATAACGGCCGCACCGGCGGATGTCGGCGTGCGAGGCCTGTTCGATGCCGGCAACGCCAATTTCTGGCGCCTGTGGGCCGTCGGCCTTGCGATGTTCGTTATCCGCTGGCTGGAAACCGTGGCCGTCGGCGTGTTCGTGTACCAGCGCACGGGCTCGGCCTTCCTGGTCGCCACAATGACAATGCTGCGCCTTCTGCCGATGGGGCTTCTGGGCGCGTTCATGGGCGCCTGGGCCGAACGGATCGAACGGCGCTGGACGCTCGTGGGCATCCTGTTCCTGCTCGGAGCCGCCTCCGCGATCCTGTCTCTCCTCGCCTGGGCGGACCGCCTGGAGGTCTGGCACCTGGCCGTGGGCTGCCTGCTGAACGGCCTGGTCTGGGCGGCCGACAACCCCGTGCGGCGCGTGATGATCGGCGACGCCGTCGGCGCCAAACGCATGGGCGCCGCGATGTCCCTCGACATCGGCGCGTCGAACGGCAGCCGCATGGTGGGGCCCGCCGCGGCGGGGTTCCTGCTCGCCAACGCCGGGATCGAGAGCGTCTTCGCCGTCAGCGCCGGCCTCTACGCCATCGCCCTAACCGCAGCCTGGTCCGTTGCCTATCGCAACGGCGTCACCACCGCCACCGGCTCCATCCTCGCCCAGATCGCCGAGGGCCTGCGGCTCGTCCGGACCAACCGGCGCCTCGTCGGCACCCTCCTGGTCACCGTGATCGTCAACCTGTTCGCCTGGCCGTTCACCAGCATGATCCCCGTGGTCGCCCGCGACCGGCTGGGCCTGGGCCCGGAGGGCGTGGGCATCCTTACCAGCATGGACGGCGTGGGGGCGTTCCTGGGCGCCCTGCTGCTGGCCCTGTTCGTCCGCCCCGCCTGGTATGGGCGCACCTATTGCTGGGGCGTGCTGCTGTACATGACCATGCTGACCGCCTTCGCCCTGATGCCCGATCCCGCCCTGGCCGGAGCCGCGCTGGTCCTGACCGGCATGGGCCAGGCCGGCTTCGCCACCATGCAGGCCACCCTGGTCTACCTGGCCGCCCCGCCCGAGATGCGCTCGCGCATCCTCGGCGTCCTATCGGTCTGCGTCGGCTCCGGGCCGCTGGGCTTCATCGCCATCGGCATGCTGGCCGACGCGGTGGGGGCGCATTGGGCCACCGCCGCCTCCGGGATCGCCGGGCTGGCGTCGATGGCGTTGACGTGGCGATACTGGCGAGCGATCTGATCCCGAACCGCCAGACCGCCCGCCCCGCCTTTCGTCAGGCCATGGCCTCGATCGAGGCGCCGTTCACCCGCGTCTCGTCGTTCAGATTATCGACCGTCACATGCGTGTCGTACCACGTAAGCCGCGGCCTGGCGCCGAAGCGCTCGGTCAGTTCCGCCACCCGCTCCTCGGTGAACCAGGCCTCCGCCGACGCCCGGCTGTCCCAGAGATAGACGCCCCCGGTGCCGGTTTCGCCATTCAGATAGTCCTTGCGGATCAACCCTTTCTTCCCGAGGGCCCGGTAGGTCGGCGCGGACGCCGTGCCGCCTTTCACCGCCTGTTCCTCGGTCCGTTTCGGCAGATCGAACTGGACGACGACAATGCAATTTCCCATGGATTTTCCCTCCTGTCGGAAATCGAGTGTCCCGCACACGATCACCGGATGCAACATAAGATGGTCCTTGCCCGGGCAAGCCCTTAGAACCCGCGACCGGTTTGGGAGCGACAAGAGGGCCAATCGAGGCCTTGCACGGTCTC
>CAIXWN010000007.1 GCA_903923135.1 uncultured Caulobacteraceae bacterium
ATGATCCAGATCTTGGGCGTCGGACCGCTCCTCGAGGCGATCAGGGTCTAGCCATCTCGCTCAAGCCGAACCGCCAGAACGACCCACGCGTCCAGAGCGAACAACCACGCCGACACCGTCGCGCGTTTTTACACGGCCTCGACCCAGTGTGGACCGTCGACGGCGAGGATCGACGATTGCGGCTGGCGCAACACCTCGGCAGGCGGGCCGCTCGCTGCGTGCAGTTGGCTTCAGCACGCCAGGGTCACGTCGATCGGAGTCCGGATTGAGGGCGCGCCAGGCGTCTCGGGCCTGACGTTTCCGGTCATAAATTTACATTGTAACCTGAATCGTGTTCCGTTATTCGGCGACTGAACCCGGGACGTCCCGGGAAGCGACGAAACGACGGTGGGGGGTTGCATGGCTTTGGTGGTGGTGTTCGGCGCGGCCGGGCGACAGGGCATGGCGCAGGTGCGCCAGCTGAAGCGGGCCGGGCATGAGGTGCGGGCCATTTCGCGTCGCGCCGACCCGTTCCTCGGCGAGGATTTCGGCGCCGTCGACATCCGCCCGGCCGACATCCGCGACATGGATTCAGTCGTGGCCGCGATGGAGGGGGCCGACGCGGTCTTCTACACCCATCCGGTCAAGGCGGCGGTGGGCCTCGTCGAGGGCGTCGCCATTGTCGGTCAGGCCGCGGTCACGGCCAATATCAAGCGGGTGGTGTGGAACACCTCGAGTTGGATTCCGGACCGGGCCGGCGAGACCTTCAGCTATGCGGCCAATACCAAGGGCATCAACGCTCTGTGGCGTACCGGCGCCCCGGCGACGGTGTTCGGCTCGGTGCTGTTCATGGACAACCTGCTGACCAACTGGGCCTTCCCGTTCATCGTCGGCGAGAACCGCTTCGTCTACCCGCACATGCCGCACCTGGAATGCAGCTGGATCAGCCTCGACGACGTGGCCAAGTTCATGATCGCCGCGATCGACCGTCCGGACCTGGAAGGCGCCTGGCTCAACATCGGCGGGCCCGAGATCCTGCATCCGCCGCAGGTGGCGGAGATCCTCTCCGAGGCGGTGGGTCGCCCGATCAAGTACGATCCCAGCACGCCCAGGCAATTCGCCAGGAATCTCTGTGACGCCTTCGGCGCGGACATGTCGGACGAGGAGCGTCGGGTGACCGAGGCCTTCATGGAAGCCTTTTACACCTTCAACAACGAGACTGCCCAGAAGCCCTTCAGGGTCGACATGGGGCCGGTGCTGGAGCGGATTCCGATCGAGATGGAGACCATGCGCCAGTGGGCCGGGCGCCAGGAATGGCGCCTGACGAACAAACCGAGGCCGCCGGCGGGCTAGCGCTCGCCGGCTTCAGGCCCCTCGACCGTGAGGACATCCCCAGGGCCGCGTCAGGGAACGATCGGTCACTAGAACGGAGCTGACCCCGTGCGTATTTCCGACATCCAGAATCCCGACGTCTCCTATTTCCAGGGGAATTTCGCGCCGGTCCAGGCGGAGCACAACGCGCCCTGTACGGAGGTGATCGGCACGATCCCCAAGGATCTGGCCGGGGCGTTCCTACGCATCGGGGCGAACCCGGTCTTTGTCAATGATCCGGCCTCCTATCATCCCTTCGCCGGCGACGGCATGATCCATGAGGTCGTCTTCGACCAGGGAAAGGCCCGGTATATCAACCGGTTCGTCGAGACCGAGGGCCACCTGGCCGAACAGAGGAAGGGCGACTACATCTGGGATGGCCCGATGACGCCACCGGAAGTCCTGGAGACCTACGGCCCAGGCAAGAATATCGCCAATACCGCGATGATTTTTCACGCCGGCAAGTTCCTCGCCCTGCAGGAGGGCGCGCGGCCGTTTCAGCTGACTCTGCCCGATCTCGATCCCGTGGGTGAAACCGACTACGATGGCCGCCTGAGACATAATTTCTCGGCGCATCCAAAGATCGACCCCCGTACCGGGGAGCTGGTCACCTATGGCTACGATGTCATGAGCAAACCCTACTGCGCGGTTTCGCTCATCAACAGGAACGGGGAGCTGGTTCATACGACCAGCGTCGACATCCCCAAGCCGATCATGATGCATGACTGCGCCATCACGTCCGGACATACTGTCCTTCTGGACCTGCCCGTGGTCTTTGACTTCGCGCGGATGGCGCAGGGCAAGTCCATCCTGAACTTTGAACCCGGCAATGGCTCCCGCCTGGGCGTGCTCGCCCGGGGCGCAGACGGCGATGCGACGAAGTGGTTCACCGTCGAGGACTGCTATTGCTACCACACGGTGAACGCCTTCGAAGACGGCGATGAGATCGTCGTTGAAGGCTGTCGGTCCGAGCGAAACAGCATCGGCGACGACGTCAGACCGGGTCCCGGGGATCGCCGGGATCTGCCCATGCTCTACCAATGGCGGCTGAACCTCAGGACCGGCGGGGTCAGGGAGCGGCGGCTTGACGATGAGTGGGGCTGCGAATTCGCCCGGATCAATGAAGACTATACCGGCGTGCGCAACCAGTTCGCCTATGCCGCCAGGATCGCGGGGGATACTCTGGAGTCAGGTTTCGACGGCATCATAAAGTATGATCTCGTCAACGAAACCAGCACTCATTACCCCTACGGACCTGGCCGGCTGGGCGGTGAGCCCATCTTCGCGCCGAAGCCCGGCGGCGTCCGTGAGGACGACGGCTGGGTCATCGGCTTTGTCTGGGATGAACAGCTGCGGCGTAGCGAGTGCCTCATCCTGGACGCCGCCCGTTTCGCGGACGGCCCGGTCGCCCGGGTGGTGATGCCCGCGCGCGTTCCCTTCGGGTTCCACTCGGCCTGGGTGGGCCGCGAATCCTGGAACGCTCAGGCGGCGTAGGCCCGTCGCCCGGCCGGCTCAGGCCGGACGGGGTCACGCCAAGCGACACCCTGCCTTCGCGCCAACAAAAGGAGCTCACAATGCCCTCCGCCACCAACCGTCCGACCAACCGCAAGGTCGTGCTCGCCCGATACGTCACGGGCATGGTCGGGCCCGAGCACTTCCGTATCGAGGAGGAGCCGGCGCGTGAGCCGGGCGAAGGCGAGGTGATGGTCAGGACGGACTCGCTCTCCATCGACGCCTTCATCCGCACCAGCCTCAACGAGGTCGAGGGCCTGCACCAGCAGGTTCCGCTCGGTGGCGTGGTTGTCGCTCTCGGCGTCGGTCGGGTGATCGAAAGCCATGCGCCGGGCTTCGTCGCCGGTGATGCGGTCTCCGGCCCGCTGCTGGCCCAGACCTACGCCACCATGCCCGCCGCCATGCTGCAGAAGATCGATGACGCCCTGCCGCTGTCGACCTATCTCGGCGTCCTGGGCCTCACGACGGGGCTCACCGCCTATGCCGGCATCCGCTACGTCGGCGACGTCAAGGCCGGCGAGACGGTGCTGGTGTCGGCGGCCGCGGGCGCGGTTGGATGCATCGCCGCGCAGGTCGCCAAGGCGCTTGGAGCCCGGGTGATCGGCCTGGCGGGCGGACCCGGGAAGGTGGCCTTCCTCACCGACACCCTCGGCCTGGACGCGGCGATCGACTACAAGAACGAGGATGTCGCCGCACGGCTCAAGGCGCTGGCTCCGGAAGGCATAGATGTCTTCTTCGACAATGTCGGCGGCGAGTTGCTGGACATCGCTCTGGACAACATCCGGGAACGGGGCCGGGTGGTGATCTGCGGCGCCATCTCGCAATACAACGATCACAGTCACGTCCGCGGCCCGAGCCTTTACCTGCGCCTCGCCGAACGCTACGCGCGCATGGAAGGCTTCACGGTGATGCACTTTGCGTCGCAATTGGGCGAAGCCGGCGCCCAGCTCGTCCAGTGGCTCGCCGAGGGCAGGCTGCAGATGCCCGAGCAGGTCGACCACGGCATCGACGCCTTCCCCGACGCCCTGCGCAAACTCTTCGAGGGCGGCAACACGGGAAAGATGCTGGTCCGGCCCTGATCGCGCCTTCCGCACCGATCAATCGCCCGGGGTTTGAGCTCGGCCGCGGCCGTCCGGCGGTTTTTCGCCGGAGGCGGCGCGCGCGGGCTTCGCCTTCGTGCGGATGTAGGGTCAACTAGACACCCTGAAGGTCCGGGCGTGGGGGTGGGGCGTTGGTGAGCGGTCTTGTCGAGGAGAGGGTCCGCCTGGCGGACAGGGCCTTCTTCGGCCATCCGCGCGGCCTCGGCTGGCTGAGCTTCACCGAGGTCTGGGAACGCTTCTCCTACTACGGCATGCAGGCCCTGCTGGTGCTGTACATGACCCATCGCCTGCTGCTGCCCGGCCATGTGGAGCATGTGGCCGGCTTCGCCGTCTTCCGCGCCGGTATCGAGAGCGTCTACGGCCACCTGTCGCCCCAGGCCCTCGGCTCGGCGATCTTCGGCCTCTACGCCGGCCTGGTCTGGGTGACGCCGATCCTCGGCGGCCTGCTCGCAGATCGCCTCACCGGGCGCACCTTCGCCATCACCGCCGGAGCCGGGCTGATGGTCATCGGCCACTTCCTCATGGCTTTCGAGCAGAGCTTCCTGGTGGCCCTGTCGTGCCTGCTGGTCGGCGTCGGCTGTTTCAAGGGCAATCTGGCCAGCCAGGTCGGCAGCCTCTACGCGGCCGGCGATCCGCGCGCCGCCAGCGCCTTCCAGATCTACTATCTCGGTATCCAGATCGCGGTCATCGTCACCCCCCTGGTCTGCGGCACCCTGGGTGAGGTCTACGGCTGGCACTGGGGCTTCGGCGCGGCGGGCGTGGGCATGGTCATCGGCCTGGCGATCTATCTGCGCGGACGCCGCTGGCTGGCGCCCGAGCCGCCGCGGGGCCGCGCCGCGCGCGCCGCCGCGACGC
>CAIXWN010000008.1 GCA_903923135.1 uncultured Caulobacteraceae bacterium
AGGCCATGCCCACCAGGCCGGCGCCCACCGCGATCTGGGTCAGCACCATCCAGCCGCGCCGCCGGCCGAGTCGGCCGACCAGCGGCGCCGGCAGGCGGTCAACGACGGCGCCCCAGAGGAACTTCACCGAGTAGGTCAGGGTGATCCAGGAGAGGAAGCCGATCACCGCCAGCTGGACCTTGTCCTCGGCCAGCCAGAAGCTGAGGGTGTTGCCGATCAGCATGAACGGAAGGCCCGACGAGAAGCCGAGGGCCATCATCAACCCGACCTTGGGTTGGGCCAGAGCCCGCAGGACATCGACGGCTCGGCGACGGGGCGGCGGTCCCGCGGGGGGCGTCTTGCGATCGGCGGGGGGAGCGTCGAGCATGGCCGCGAGCGTGACCTGCGTCGACCGGCCCGTCCAGACTCCAGCCGCTTCTGGCGGCCCGGCCCGTTCAGTTCATGTGGAGCGGCAGGCGGATGACCACCGTGGCGCCGGCCTCGGCCGGGCTGTCGACCGTCAGTTCGCCGCCCAGCTGGCGGATGAAGATGCCCACGTAGTTGGAGCCCCGACCCTGAGGCTGGTCGGTCGTCGGAGGGAACTTCAGGCCGACGCCGTCATCGGCGACGGTGAGTTCCATCCAGTCACCTTGACGCCGGGCGCTGAGGGTCACCCGACCGTGGCCGTCCGGGAAGGCGTGCTTGATGGAGTTGGTGGCCAGCTCGTTGATCAACAGGCCCAGCGGCACGGCGCGGTCGGCGTCGATATGCAGGGCGTCGGCGTCCACGTCGATGGTGATCCCCGAATCGGGGCCAAGAAGGCTCTCCGACACGGTGCGGGCGATCTCCCTCAGATAGCCGTCGACGGCGACGGTCTGGCCTGAGGCGGACCGCGAGATCAGGTCGTAGAGCTGAGCTATGGCGCCGATGCGCGACTGCATGGCCAGGTAGCCGGCGACGCAGGGCGCCGAGGTGCGCTTGGCCTCGAAGCCGATCAGGCCCACGACCAGCTGCAGGTTGTTCTTGATGCGATGGGATATCTCGTTGGCCAGACCCTCGGCGTCGCGCTCGCGCTGCTTGCGGTCCGTGATGTCGGTGAAGACCAACAGCATGCGGTGACTGTGGTTTCCCGGCTGCGTCACCTTGCGGGCGTTCAGCGTGTAGACGCGGCGGCCAAGGCCGGGAAAATCGTCTTCGATCTCGAAGTTCTCGATGGGCTTGTTGTCGGGAAGCACCTTCTCCATCAGGTAGCGCAGGGCCGGGACATCCATCTGGTGCTGACCCAGATCGGCCACGCGTCGGCCCTGGGTCTCGGCCTCGGTGATGCCGAACAGGGTGAGGAAGGCGTGGCTGGCGGTGACGATGGTCATGTCGCCCTCAAGCACCACCAGCGGGTCCTGGATGGTGTCGACGATGCTCTTGGTGAGCTGCCAGGCGCGCTGGCTTTCGGCGCGGGCCGCGCGCTCCTCGCTGACGTCCTCGATCGCCAGCAGAATGGAATCGTCCAGGTCGCCAGGACGCACGATGCGGCGGGCGTTGACGAGCATGGTCCGACGGCCGATCGTCGGAAAGTCGTGTTCGACCTCGAACCGGTCGACTCGTTCGCGAACCGGAATGACGCTGTCGAGCAGTGTGTGCAGGGCGGGGATGTCCCACTGGCCATTGCCCAGGGCGTAGATGTGACAACCCTCGGTCTCGGCCGGACTGGTGCGGAAGGTCTGGTAGAAGGCGCGATTGGCCGATGTGATGTACAGGCGCCGGTCCAGGACAATCAGGGCGCTGGGCACGGTCTCGACGATCTCGCCGGCGCCGAGATCGGCGATGGAGGGCGGGCTGGGGAACATGGCTGGCGCCCGTCAGGCGGCCAGAAGATGGGAGATCGAAGCCTCGAGTTGACCGGAAGTGTAGGGCTTGGGCAGGAACTCCGAGCCTTCCACGAAGGCCGAGGTGATTTTCTCGGTGAGCGAGTTGCCGGTGGTGTAGAGGATCCGACAGTCGGGGCGGAGGTTCACGGCCACCTCGGCGATCTCGCAGCCGCCAAGCATGCGTCGCCTGAGGTAGATGTCGGTGAACATCGCATCGATCCGCTGGTCGGAGCGCAGAATCGCCAGGGCCTCATCGACGTCGGCGGCGGAGAGGATTTCGTGATGCAGATCGTGGATGACCATCTCCGCGATCTCACGGATAAAGATGTCGTCTTCCACAACGAGGATCACGGCCATCATACATTTTCCTAGGCGACCAACGGGACTACGAGCGCACGGCGCCTCCGCGACAATCCTGGCGATGGAAAAAACCCGGCGACGGGCCAGAAGTTCCGCCGGCGATTGGATAAACCCTGTGGCGGTCGGGAGGCGATCGAACCACGCCCGGGCCGCGGGTCAGAATTTCGCTCTTGCAGCATCGGCCTTGCGGCATGGCCCGCGGATGGTCAAGTCGCCGCGGCTGTTGTGGAAGTAGTAGTCCCCGGTGACTCTGTCGACCCACGACTCCTTTCCGTCGGCGGATTCGAGGCGGATCCGGCCAGCGTCGGCCGAGAGAAAGGCGTACTCGCGGCGGAACACGAAACCGTGGCCGGTGTCGTCATAGAAGCGGACAATGCGGCTCTGAAGGTCGATCTCGAGACGCCGGTGAAGCTGGCGGTGGGCTCCGTCGGCCCGCGACTCGCGGACCTGGCAAAGAAGGTTCAGCGTCTCGGCCTGCGCCGAGACAGCGAAGGTCAGGGCGGCCAGGGCGAGGGCGGCGGTGACAATCGGGATGCGGACCTGCAAGCTGGGGTTCCTTCGGTGGGCATTGGGCGGCGGGGGGCAGGGGGCGATCATACCGCGTCAGGCGTCCGTCGGCCCCAGCACCTTGCCGGGGTTGAGGATGTGGCGGGGATCGAATGCCTGTTTTAGGGTGCGCATGACCGCCACCTCCGCCGGCGAGCGTGACCAGGACAGATAGTCGCGCTTCATCAGGCCGATGCCATGCTCGGCGGAGACCGAGCCGCCGCGGGCGCGCAACGGGCGATAGACCGCCTCCTCCACCCCGTGGCGTGTCGCCGGCGAACCGTCGCCGGCGCTGGCGATGAGGTGCAGGTTGCCATCGCCGAGGTGGCCGAACACCACCAGTCCGGGCAGGGCCGCGCGAACCTCGGCCACATAGCTCTCCATGCGGGCGATTCCGAGGCTGACGTCGAAGGCGATAATCGGGCCGTTGCGGGCGGTCTGGCCGACGTCGTCGCGAAGGCGCCACAGCGCCGCGCGCTCGGCGTCGGACTTGGCCACCACGGCGTCGACAATATCCCCATCCTCGAGGGCGGCGGCGAGGACCTGCTCGAAGCGCGCGCCGTCCGCCTCCAGGTCGCCGCCCATGGCCTCGACGAGGGCGTAGTAGGCGTGGCCGCGCAGGAGGGGTGCGGCCCCGCGTGCGGGCGGGGTGGTGACCAGTTCGTAGTATTCCGGCCAGAGCACCTCGAAGGCCGACAGGGCCCCGCCAAGGCCCCGCTCCAGCCGCCGCAGCACCCGCGGCAAGGCGTCAAAATCGTCCACGGCGAACATCGCGATATTATGGCTGACCGGCCGCGGCCGCAGGCGCAGCACCGCCCGGGTGACCACGCCCAGGGTGCCTTCCGTGCCGATGAACAGCTGCTTGATGTCGTAGCCGGCGTTGTTCTTCAACAGGGGATTGAGGGCCGTGACCACGGTTCCGTCCGCCAGGACCGCCTCCAGGCCCAGCACCATGTCGCGCATCATGCCGTAGCGCAGCACCCGGTTGCCGCCGGCGTTGGTGGAAATGTTGCCGCCGATGGTGGCCGAGCCGCGCGCGCCCAGGTCGAGGGGCAACAGCAGGTCGCGAGCCTCGGCGGCCTCGCATGCGGTCTGCAGGACGCAGCCGGTCTGCACCCGCATTGTTCCCGCCGCCGGGTCGATGTCCTCGATGACGTTCATCCGCTCCATGGAGAGCGCCAGTGCGCCGTCGGCCTGGCAGCCCTCCACAAGGCCGGTGCGCCCGCCCCAGGGCACCACCGCCTGGCCGGCGGCGGAGGCCAGGCGCAGAATGGCGGAAACCTCCTCGGTCGACCGCGGACGCAGGACCGCCAGCGGGGCGCCCAGCCGGGTCCAGGGGCTGCGCGCGCGCTCCGCCGCCGCCTCGCCGGTGAAGATCCCCTCGGCGCCCAGCGCCGCGCGCAGGTCGTCCAGCAGTGTCGACATCCTTGCCGTCTCCTCCGTCCGCCCTCGCCCGGCGGGTCAGCCGAGTGTCGCGTCTTGCGCGACGGGGGGCTTGCGTTCGATCAAAAAGGGACCCGTGATCACCGGTGTTCTTCCTGACCGCGTCCTCACGGGACGCCAGAGAGTATCCCCGTCATGCCCCATCGCAACCCCCGCGGCGCGCGGGCCCTGGCGGCATGGATTTCCAGAACATGTCCTAAAAAGGCTCTGGCGCGGGCGGCGGGGCGGACGTAGCCTTGCCGGCAAAACGAGAACCTCCAGGGAGTGTGCGCCATGGGTCTGAAGACGCCGCAGGACTATGTCGAGAGCCTAAGGGACGGCCGGGTGACCTTCTGGGACGGCGAGAAGATCGACGACATCACCGCGAGCGCGAAGTTCGCCGTGCCCATCGCCGTGGCCGCTGCCGACTATCGCCACGACAGCCCCGAACGCAGCGAGGTGATGACCTATGTCACCGAGAAGGGCGAGCGCGCCCACCGGGTGTTCCAGATTCCGCGCAATGAGGACGACCTGATCAAGAGGGTGCGGATGATGGAGGAGATGTCCATCGTCGGCGGCGTTACCGGGGTGATGATGGCCCTGATGAGCGTCAAGGACGACGTCGCCCAGGTGAACCCCCAGTACGCGGCCAACATCGAGCGGCTCTACCACCACGTGCGCGACAACGACCTGCGCGCCGCCGAGGTGATCACCGACCCCAAGGGCGACCGCTCCCGCCGTGCGCACGAACAGGACGACCCGGACCTCTATGTCCGCATCGTGCGCCGCACCGACGAGGGGATCATCGTGCGCGGGGCCAAGCTGCACATCTCCGCCGCATCGCTGGTGCACGAACTGGTGGTCATGCCGACCAAGGGCATGCGCCAGGACGAGACCGACTACGCCGTCTCGTTCAGCGTACCGGTGGGCACGCCGGGGGTGAAGATCATCAACCGCAGCTTCGCCCCGCCGCACCTGAACGAATTCGACTATCCGGCCAGCGCCCACCATTCGATGCCCGAAGGCTTCGTGGTGTTCGACGACGTGCTGGTGCCCTGGGACCGGGTGTTCCTGGCCGGCGAGACCCAGTTGGCGTCCCGGCTGGCCCAGTCCCTGGGCCTGTGGGAGCGAACAGGCGGGCTGGTGGCCGCCGTCGCCGAATCGAAGATGTTCGTCGGCCTGGCCTCGCTGGTCAGCGAGATGCAGGGCAAGGACCGCGACGCCCATGTGCAGAGCACGATTGCTGAGTTGATCTGCTACGCCCAGATGCTGAAGATGAGCCTGGACTACGCCTGCGCCAATTTCGAGACGGCGGTCGGCGGCATGGTCTATCCGAACTCCCTCGCCGTGAACGCCGCCAAATACTATTACGCCTCAAACTACCACACGGCCGTGAAGTATCTGCAGGACCTGAGCGGCGGCCTGGTGGTCACACTGCCCACGGAGTCCGACCTGCGCAATCCGGAGAGCGGGGCCTATATCCGCAAATATCTGAAGACCAAGTCGACGGTCGACGTGGAGACCCGCATGCGGGTCTACAACCTGATCCGCGACATCACCGCCGACGCCCTGGGCGGCTGGCGGCTGGTGGTGGCCCTGCAGGCCGGCGGCGGCCTGGCGGCCCAGCGGACGATGATGAACCGTATCTATGACGTGGCCGCGGCCAAGGCCATGGCCCTGGCCGCGGCGGGGGTGAAATAGCCCGCGGCGACGCCATGGGTTGAATCCCGACGCGAAGTTTGGCTTGCTCGCCCCACGGCCCCTGGCCTCCTGGTCAGGGACGCCCGGCCCGGAGAGCCCGCCATGACCCGACGCACCGCCAAGGCCCCGCCCCGCACGATCACGGCGCGGGAGGCGGCGACGCTGGTGCGTTCGGGCATGTGGCTGGACTACGGCGGCTGCCTGAACCAGCCCGACGCCTTTGACGCGGCCCTGGGTGAGCGGGTGGGCGAACTCACCGACGTCAAGGTGCGCGGCTGCCTGTCGACCAGGCCGAGGGCGTTCCTGGAGGCGGATCCGGCGGGGGCCCACACAACCGCCTACAACTGGCATTTCAGCGCCTACGATCGGACCAAGAGCGACGCCGGGCGCTGTTTCTACGTGCCGCTCAATCTGGGCGAGGTGCCTGACTACTACCGTCGATTCATCGAGCCGGTGGACATCTTCGTCGTCAAGGCGCGGCCGATGGATGCCGACGGATGGTTCAACTTCGGGCCAACCAATCTGTGGCACAACGCCATCGCCGAGCGGGCGCGACTGGTCATCATCGAGGTGACCCCGGACCTGCCCTATGTCTTCCCGCGCGAGAATGGCCTGCACGTCAGTGAGGTGGACTTCATCATTCCCGGCGAGACCGGGCCACTTTCCGAACTGCCCAGGACGCCGCCGGGCGATCTCGACCGCAGGGTCGCCGCCCTGGTGGCCGGGGAGGTCGAGGACGGCGCGACCCTGCAGGTGGGCATCGGCGCCATGCCCAACGCCGTCTGCTCCCTGCTCAAGGAGGCCGGGGTGCGTGACATCGGCGTGCACACCGAGATGCTAACTGACGGCGTCATCGATCTCTACCGGGCCGGTGTGGTCACCGGCGCGCGCAAGAGACTGGATCCGGGCCGGATCGGCTTCACCTTCGCCCTCGGTTCGAAGTCGATGTACGAGGCCCTGGACAACAATCCCGACATGGCCTGCCTGCCGGTGGACTACACCAACACCCCGCACATCATCATGCAGAACGACAGGGTGGTGGCGATTAACAGCACGACCCAGATCGACCTGCAGGGCCAGGCGGCCTCGGAGTCGGACGGGCGGCGGCACATCAGCGGCACCGGCGGCCAGTTGCAGTTCGTGCGCGGGGCCTACGCCTCGCAGGGGGGCAAATCGTTCATCTGCCTGTCGTCGGCCTATGAGCGCCGCGGCGTGCGACGGAGCCGCATCGTGCTGGATCTGACCCACGGCAACATCGTCACCACCCCCCGTTCGGACATGATGTACGTGGTGACCGAATACGGCATCGCCAATCTGAAGGGCCGCTCGGTCCCCGAACGGGCGCGGATGCTGATCGAACTGGCCCATCCCGACTTCCGCGAGGATCTGGAGCGGCGGGCTTTCGACGCGCGATTGTTTCCGCGCCATACGCCGGCGGCGTTCCACGTCCCCTGAGCAGGGCCGGTCAGGCCCCGTTGGCCGGACGCCACAGGCGGCGGATGAAGGCGGTGACGGCGGTGTTGAAACCCTCGGCCTGATCGAGATTGACCGAATGGCCGCCGGGCAGGTCGACCACCTCGACGCCGGGGATTTCGGCCGCCGCCAGGTCGCGCAGGGGCTGGAAATCGGTCTCGCGCAAGCCGTTGATCATCAGGGTTGGCACGGCGATGCGCGTCAGGTCGGCGGCCACCGACAGGTCCGGCGAGGTGGTCCGCAGGGTCTCGGCGATAGCCGCGGGCTGCAGCAGGTCGGCGTCGGCCAGCAGGTCGGCCCAGATCTCGCGGGCCAACCGCCGGGCCGGGCGGGGGTGGAAAGGCAGGGCCTTCATCGCCTCAGCCCCGCCCTGCTCAATCGCGTCGGCGCGGGCCAGGCGGTCGGCCGAGCGTGCGCGGGCCGCGGGCGACAGGCCGGACATGGAGTTGGTGAACACCTGACCGATGATGCGCTCCGGATGGATGAGGGCGTAGCGGATGGTCAGGCCGGCGCCGAACGACTGGCCGCAGACGAACCAGCGCTCCACACCCAGATGCTCGCGCACCGCCTCGAAGCGGCGGACATAGGCCTCCACCGTATAGGCGGCCGGATCGGCCGGCCCCGGCGAGCGGCCATGACCAAGAAGCTCGACCGTGACCGGCGTGCACACTTCGCCCAGGGCCTGCAGATTGGGCCGCCACTGCGCCCGGCTGGACAACATTCCGTGGACCAGCAGCAGCCAGGGCCGGCGGCCATCGCCGTGGATGTCGATATGGAGATCCATCAGCCGCGTCAGTCGCCCCTGAACACCGGCTCACGGCGCTCGACAAAGGACTGCACGCCCTCCTTGAAGTCGTTGGACCGGAAGAGGTTGAGCAGGCTCATCAGCACGTGGTGCGAGTGCGACTCGAAATCCTGGGTCAGGCCGTGGCGGAACAGGCGCTTCATCTCGGTGACCGCCAGCGGGGCGTTGGCGGCGATGCGGTCAGCCCAGCGGTCGACCTCGGCCTCGAACTCCGCCGCCGGCGCGGCCTTGTTGGCCAGGCCATAACCCAGCGCCTGCTCGGCGCTGAGGGTCTCGCCGAGCATGGCCACCTCGCAGGCCTTGGCCCAGCCCAGCAGGCGCGGCAGGTACCAGGTGCCACCGCTCTCGGGAATGACGCCGCGCCGGGTGAAGCCCGGCATCAGGCGGGCGGTGTCGGCCATGATCCGGATGTCGCAGCCGAGAGCGAGATCGAGGCCATAGCCGGCCGCCACACCGTTGATCGCGCCGATCACCGGCTTGTCCATGCGCTGCAGGGTGACAGTGCAGATCTCGCGGGTGGAGTGGTGGCGGGCCCCGGCGGTGGCCAGGCCCGCGCCGCCGATGCCCTCACCCGCGGCGGCCTGCTTCAGGTCGAGCCCGGAGCAGAAGGCGCGGCCGGCGCCGGTGAGTATGACCACCCGCACGCCAGGATCATCGTCGGCGGCCTTCAGGGCTTCGTTCAGTTCGCCCAGCATACGGCCGGTGATGGCGTTCATCACCTCAGGGCGGTTGAGGATGATGCGGCGGACCGGGCCGCGATCGTCGATCAGCACTTCGGACATGCGAGGGCGCTCCCTGGAGGGTCTGTTGTTCGGGCCAGACTATCAGGCCGGCGGGGCGGCCGCGCCAGAGCCTTGCGCCAAAGGCCCGCCGGGCCGACTCCGGAAACGGCGGGAAGACGCGACGGGCGGAGCGAAGGCGGCGTCGTCTGGACAGGTCCGCCGCCATCTGCGAGGCGTGAGGGGCCGCTGATTCCGGGGCGCCACGGGGGACGTTTTGCATGATCAGCGACATCGAGATCGCCCGCGCCGCCAGGCTCTCGCCGATTGCCGATATCGCCGCCAGGCTGGACATCCCCGAAGAGGCGCTCAGTCCGCACGGCAAGTACAAGGCCAAGATCGAGGCGCCGTTCCTCCGCGCCCTGTCGGGCCGCCCGGACGGCCGGCTGATCCTGGTCACCGCCATGAGCCCGACCCCGGCAGGCGAGGGCAAGACCACCACAACCATCGGCCTGGGCGACGCCCTCCGGCGCATCGGCCGGCGCACGGCGATCTGCCTGCGCGAACCGTCTCTGGGCCCCTGCTTCGGCCAGAAGGGCGGGGCCACCGGCGGCGGCCAGGCGCAGGTCGCCCCCATGGACGAGATCAACCTGCACTTCACCGGCGACTTCCACGCCATCACCACCGCCCACAACCTGCTCGCGGCGCTGGTCGACAACCACCTCTACTGGGGCAACGCCCTGGACCTCGACCCGCGGCGGCTCGTCTGGCGACGGGTGATGGACATGAACGACCGGGCTTTGCGGCGTATCGTCTCCGGCCTGGGCGGCAATGGCGCGCCGGCCGAGACCGGCTTCGACATCACCGTCGCGTCCGAAGTGATGGCCATTTTCTGCCTCGCCGAGGACCTGGACGACCTGCAGGACCGGCTGGGCCGGATCATCGTCGGCTACGACCGGGCCGGCAAGGCGGTGACCTGCGCAGACCTCGGGGCGGCCGGGGCGATGACCGCCCTGCTGAAAGAGGCGCTGGATCCCAATCTGGTGCAGAGCCTGGAGGGGTCCCCGGTGCTGATCCACGGCGGGCCGTTCGCCAACATCGCCCACGGCTGCAATTCGGTGATCGCCACCCGCGCGGCCCTGAAGATGGCCGACTATGTGGTCACCGAGGCCGGCTTCGGCGCCGATCTGGGGGCGGAGAAGTTCTTTGACATCAAGTGCCGCAAGGCGGGCCTGAAGCCACGCGCGGCGGTGGTCGTGGCGACCATCCGCTCACTGAAGATGAACGGCGGCGTGGCGAAGGCGATGCTGGCCGAGGAGAACATCCAGGCCCTGATGCGGGGCTGCGAGAACCTTCGCCGGCATGTGGAGAACGTACGCGCCTTCGGCGTGCCGGCGATCATCGCCATCAACCATTTCACCCAGGACAGCGAGGGCGAGGTGGCGGCGCTGCGGGCTTTCGCCGCCGAGATGGGCGTGGGCATCGCCCTGTGCCGGCACTGGGCCGAGGGCGGCGTCGGCGCGGAGGATCTGGCTCGCCAGGTGGCCGCCCTGGTCGACTCCGGCGAGAGCGCGTTCGAACCGCTGTATCCGGACGAGATGTCGCTTTGGGACAAGATGGAAACGGTGGCGCGGCGAATCTATCGGGCCGACCGGATCACCGCCGACAAGACGGTGCACACCCAGCTGAGCCGCTGGCGCAAGGCCGGGTTCGGCCACCTGCCGGTGTGCATGGCCAAGACCCAGTACAGCTTTTCCACCGACCCCGAGCTTCTGGGCGCGCCCACCGGGCACGAGGTGCATATCCGAGAGGTGCGGCTGGCGGCCGGGGCGGGCTTCGTCGTGGCGATCTGCGGTGACATCCTGACCATGCCTGGGCTGCCCAGACATCCGGCCGCGGAGAAAATCGGCCTGACCGGAGACGGGGAGATCGACGGTCTGTTCTAGTCGGGGTCAGCCGTGTTGCCGGGTGAAGGCGACAGCGGCGCCGAAAAGGCCGGGTTCGGGATAGGTGATCAGCTTGACCGGCATTTCGGCCATGCGGCCCTCGAAGCGTCCCTTGGCCCGGAAGCGGCTCGCGAAGCCGGAGTCGGCCAGGCGGTCGGCGATCCTGAGGCCCAGACCCCCGGCGATGACCACCGCCCGGGCGCCCTGGGTGAGGGCGATGTCGCCTGCCGCCGCGCCGAGGCTGAGGCAGAAGCGGTCGAAGGCGGCGGCGGCCAGGCGGTCCTCGCCGGAGAGCGCAAGGGCCCACAGGGCGGCGTCGTCCATGGGCGGCGTGGGACGCACCTCGCTGGCGGCCAGGGCGGCGTGGATGTTGGCGAGGCCCGGACCGGAAACCACCCGCTCCACAGACACCCGGCGGTGAATCCGGCGCAGGCGCAGGAGAATCTGGTCGTCCACGGGGTCGAGGGGCGCGAAGTCGGCGTGACCGCCCTCGGCCTCGATAACGTGGACGCCCTCCGGCCGGCGCGACAGCAGGGCGACCCCCAGACCCGTGCCCGGTCCGACGACACTGATCACCCCCTCGCCGGACAGCGGGCGGTCGGGCCCGCAGAGGTGGCGGAAATAGCCGTCGTCCAGATCGGCGACCGCATAGCCGACGGCGCCGAAATCATTGACCAGACTGAAGACGTCGACGCCGAGGGTCTCGGGGATCCGGTCCGGCCGGATCACCCAGGGATTGTTGGTCAACCGCAGGACGTCGCCGCCCACCGGGCAGGCGACGGCGATGCCGGCGGCGCGCGGCGGGGGTCGGCCGAGTCGCGCGGCGAACACCGCCCAGGCGGTCTGCAGACTGGCGTGCTCGGCCGTCCTCAGCACCACCTCGTCGGCCAGGCCCAGCACCCGGCCCCCCTCGACGCGGGCGATGGCGAAGCGCGCATGGGTGCCGCCGATGTCGACGGCGACGATCTCGGCCATCTCAGGCGGCGGGGGCCGGACGCTTGCCGCCGCCGAACGGCGGGTTCATCCGCACGATGGTCAGGTTCAGGAAGGCGGCGAAGGACACCCAGGCCAGGTAGGGCGCCAGCATCCAGGGGGCCAGCGGGGCGAGGGGCGCGAGGCCGACGATGAGGGCGACGATGGAGAGCCACAGGAAGGGCACCTCCATGAGCGCCCAGTCGGGGCGCCTGAAGTTGAAGAACAGCGGGCTCCACAGCATGTGGAAGACGATGTTGGCGGCGAACAGCAGGACAATGCGCCAGCGGTCCGCGTCGGCGGCGGCATGATCCCAGGCCAGCACCCCGGCCCAGGCGGCAAGGCCGAGGATCAGGGTCCAGGCCGGGCCGAACACCCAGTTGGGCGGATTCCATTTTGGCTTCTTCAGACGGCGGTACCACATGCCGACATTGGTCAGGGCGCCGCCGACCCCAAGCACCAGGCAGGTGACCACGACGGCGACCAGGACGGGGACAGGAAGGTTCATGCGGTGGTCTCGCGATCCATGCTGCGGCGCAGGATAGCACCCCGCCAGGGCCGCGTCGCCTGAGCGCTGCGACGGAAGTTCACCCGTCGCCCGTCTTGCCACCCTTTTTCAAGGGCCTTGCCGCGCGTTCCAGGTCGGCTTCGGAGAGGCCGAGGGCCACGCGCGCCTGTTCCAGCAGGGCGGCCTCGACCGGCCTGGGCGCCAGGTCGACGCCGTCGGCCAGGCGGTCGGCGATGTTGCGCAGGGCGGCGATGCGACCATAGGGCTTGTCGTTGGCCGGGATCAGCCACCAGGGGGCGTGGGCGGTGGAGGTCCTGGCCATCATGTCCTCGATGGCGGTCTCGTAGTCGGCGCGCCGCTCCCGGTTGCGGAAGTCCTCGTAGGAGAGCTTCCAGCGCTTCACCGGATCGATCAGGCGGTTGCGGAAGCGGCGCTCCTGCTCCTCCGGCGTGATGTGCAGGAAGATCTTCACCAGCCGGACGCCCGAATCGACCAGAATGCGTTCGAATTCGTTGATTTCGCGATAGGCGCGCTTCCACTCCGGCGCGGTGGCGAAACCCTCGACGCGCTCGACCAGCACCCGGCCGTACCAGGAACGGTCGAAGGCGACGATCTGGCGCTGTTCGGGCAGGCGTCGCCAGAAGCGCTGCAGATAGTGTTCGGCCCGCTCATGCTCGTCCGGGGCGGCGATGGGATGGACCTTGAAGCTGCGCGGATCGAGGGCCCAGCCCAGACGGCGGACCAGGCCCCCCTTGCCGGCGGTGTCCCAGCCCTCGAGAACCAGCAGGGCGCGCTCGGAGGTCCCCAGATAGGCCTGCTGGGCGAGTTGCAGGACGCTCTGCAGGCTGGCCAGACGCCGCTCGTAGTCGGCGAATTCCATCCTGGGGTGGTCGGTGATCTTCGCCAGGCGGGGACGTTTCGTGACCGAATAGTCGGGGAAGGTCATGCGGCGATCCGGTTGAGGCGCGTGGCGTGGTCAGAGCGCCAGTCTGGCCCAGGGCGCGCCCGGCGCAAAGGTCCGCGGCGCGCGGGCGCCCTGGCGGGGTTGCCAGAACCGGCGCATCAGCGATGCTGGGCGAAGCCGTGTGCGCCGCCCGCCAGAACATGTCCGAGGAGACCCCCGCCCCATGCTGATCCCGGCCGACCGCCTCACCCGGCTGCTGACCGCCACGCTAGAGCGCGCCGGCGCCGAGACCGAACGGGCGCAGGTTTGCGCCGAGCACCTGGTGGAGGCCAATTTGAAGGGCCACGACTCGCATGGGGTGGGCATGGCCCCAAGCTATGTGCGGTGGATCGCGGCGGGGATTCTTCAGCCCAACGCCCGGGCCAGGGTGATCAGGGACCATATGGCGGTCATGGTGGTGGACGGGCAGTACGGTCTGGGCCAGCCGGTGGCGCGCGAGACCGTCGACATGGCCATCGCCCGGGCGAAACAGACCGGCATCGCCTGTGTGGCGCTGCGCAACGCCTGTCACATCGGCCGCATCGGAACCTATGGCGAGCAGTGCGCCGACGCCGGCCTGGTCTCGACCCACTATGTGAACGTGGTGGGGGCCGATCCGGCCGTGGCGCCCTTCGGCGGGCGCGAGCCCCGGATGCTCACCAACCCCTATTGCTGCACGATTCCACAGGCGAACGGCGACCATATCGTGCTGGACTTCGCCACCAGCGCCATCGCCATCGGCAAGCTGAGGGTGGCGCATATGAAGGGCGAGCCGGCGCCGGCCGGGGTGCTGCTGGACGCCGAAGGCGCGCCGACCACAGACACGGGGACGTTCTTCACCAGCGGACCACGCGGATTCCTTTTGCCCTTCGGTCTGCACAAGGGCGGCGGCATGCAGATCATCTGCGAACTGCTTGGCGGCGCCCTTGCCGGGCAGTGGACGATGCAGCCCGGATCGAACCGGGACCTGGGAGCGGCGGTGAACAACATGCTGTCGATCGTCATCGACCCGGACGCCTTCGGCGGGCGCGAGGCCTATGAGGCCGAGGCGGCGGCGATGATCGACTATATCCGCGACACGGCGCCCGGCGAGGGAAACGACCGGGTGCGCATGCCCGGCGATCCCGAGCGCGAGAGCCGGGCCAGGCGGCTGAAGGATGGCGTGCCGATCGACGACAACACCTGGGCCGACCTGATGAGGGCGGCGGCCAGCGTCGGCCTGGATGCGGCCGGCGTGGCCGCGATCGGCTGACCCAGGGAGGCATGGCGGTTGGAGACCGGGGCAGATCGGTCCGTGACACACGTCGGCGTGGCCCTGACCCACCCGGCGAACGCCAGGGTCGTCGCCAGGATGAGCACGCCGCGGATCGTCGACCGCGACACGGTGATCCGCGCGATCGAGCGCCGGCAGGCGCAGCGATTCTCGCCGGCGCTCGCCAGGGCCCTCGATCGCCTGCGGGACCCCAGGCCGGATCCCCCGAAGCCCCCCAGCCAGTCGCCCGACGAGGTCGACAGGATGAACCTCGGCACGCACCCCGACATCATCGACCGGCTTTGGGACATCGGCCGCCGGCTGCCGACAGACTGCCGGTGGGTGGCGTTCGGCCAGCCCGTGCTCGCCCATTCCCGATCGGGCGTGATCTTCGGCCTGGGCGTCGGGACGCTGGGCTACGGGCTGCGCCTTCCGCCGGCCCTCTGCGGCGAGGCCCTCGCGGCCGGAGCGAAGGTCGAGGTCACCTACCGGGGGCTGGACGGACCGGTGGTCTTCACCTGGCGCGACTATGGCGAGGACTGGTGGTTCGGGCGGTTCACGGACAGCGACGACGCCTGGGCCCGCGCCGCCTACGATCACTTCGGCGCCTGACCGCCGCGCCGGCGGACCGCGCCAACCCCTGACATCGCCTCGCGCCGACGCTAAAGGACCTGCCACAGCCAAGGCGACGGAGCGGGCATGGCCCTGGAGATCGAACGCAAGTTCCTGGTGACCGGCGACGCCTGGCGGGGCGAGACCGTGCGCCGCGAGCGCCTGGTCGACGGCCTGCTGGCCACGGCGAAGGGTCGCAAGGTTCGCATCCGCCTGCACCCGGACCGCGCCACCATCGCCGTGAAGACCCGAAAGAAGGGCCGGTCACGCTTCGAATTCGAATATCCGATCCCGGTGGGCGACGCCCTGCACATGCTGATGAGCGAATGCGGTCGCAGCGTGCTGGCCAAGACGCGCCACTATGTGCCCCACGGCGGCTGGACCTGGGAGGTGGACGAATATGAGGCGCCCCTGGCCGGGGTGGTGCTGGCCGAGGTGGAGTTGGCGTCCGACGAGGAGACTCCGCCCCTGCCCGCCTGGATCGGCGCCGAAGTCACCGACGATCCAGCCTTCCGGAAGGCCAGCCTGCTGGCCGCCAGCGTGCGAAAGTCGCTGCTGGCCCGGGCTGAGAGGACGGGCGCGCCAGGGAAGCCCGGGGCGAAGGCCGGAGCGCGCGTCAAGGCGGGGCTGAAGGTGGAACCCAAGGTGAAGGCGAAGCCCAAGGTGAAGGCGAAGCTGAAGGCCTCGGTCAGCCCGTGAAGCCGTGGGTCAGTCGGGATCCTGGTCAAAGACCCTGACCCCCGGCGGCGCGCTCACCCAGGGATGTCGGCGACGGTCGTAGACCGAGACCTGTGGCGCCGGAAAATCCGGATCGGCGAAAGCGCCGACGGCGACGCTGACGCGGGCCTGCTCGAACCCGGCCTCGGTATGGAAGAGATTGGTTCCGCAGACCGGGCAGAAGCGGAAGGTGAATCGGGCGCCCGCATCGCCCGCACGGACGAACTCGGTGGCCTCGCCCGAGACCTGGTAGGGGGCGGAGAAGCCGGCCAGGGCCGCGAAGACGCTGCCCGTGCGCCTCTGGCAGGCCAGGCAGTGGCACAGGCCGACGCCGCGCGGCTCCCCGTCGACGGTGATCGTCAACTGGCCGCAGGAACAGGATGCTGTGCGGGACACCATGACGCGCCTCCCTGGCAAGACCGGCAGGCCCAGTATGCGCGCGTTTTCGGCCTTGGACAGACGCCGGCGACGACAATCCCGGCCCGCCCTCCCCGGTTCAGGGGATGGTGGCCCGCCTCCGCCGCCGTCAGGTTCAGGGGCGGGCTCGGGCGGCGGGACATCGCCCGACGCCGCGACAGTTTTGGCAGACCATCGAGATGACGATTCTGAGCACCTCCACGCGGGCTGTCGGCGCCCTGGGAGCCGGGGCGGCAATCGCCCTGGCGATGATGATGGGCCTGGCCGGCGCGGCCGGCGCGGCGACGCCGGTCACCTTCCACTACGATTCCGGCGGCTGGTCCTCGCCGGCCTATGCCGGATCGCCCACGTTCGGGACCCACTTCACGGCCGACCTGACCTACAGCCAGGACTTCGACTACACGATCCGTCCGCTTCAGCACCTGAGCGACACCGCCACGCTGCTGGACTGGTCGATCACCAGCGGCGACTACACCTTCAATTCCAGCAATGCGACGCTCACCGTCGATGTGACCGACTACTTCAGCACCCTGTTCACCAACCCTCTGGTTCAGTTCAATTTCCAGGCTGTCGCCACGGTCGGCGGCTATCCGTTCAGCGTGACGGCCCGGCCGGGGCTCAACATTACCCAGGGACTGGGAGTCAACCCGGCGATCCGGTGCGGCCCGTACGCCCAGATCTGCGGCACCAACTATCGCAGCTTCAACCTGGGCAGCGGCTCCTACACCAAGACCTTCGACTATGTCGGCGGCGGGGGTGGCGGGGGTGGCGGGGGTGGCGGGGGTGGCGTCGCGGGCGTGCCGGAACCCGCCGGCTGGGCGCTGATGCTGACGGGCCTGGGCCTGGCCGGATCGGTGCTACGGCGGCGGCGGGCGACCGCCATCGCCTGAGGCGTCCGCAGCCGGACCCGTCGCGGGTCTAATCCGGCAGCCGCACGATCACCGACTGGCTGCCGGTGGCCAGCAGTGCGCCGTCTTCGCTCCACAGGTGCGCCGTGCCGTGGCCGAAGCCGGCGCCGACGAACTCCATGCGGTTGTCGCACAGCACCCACGCGCTGGGCCGGCGCTCCGCGAAGCGGATGGTGTTGTCCAGGCTGGTGCAGTGAGCCAGGCGGCCAAGGGCGTTGCCGAGCACCGAGGGCATGTAGTCGGCGATGATCGCCAGGGCGGCGCTGTCGTGCTCGATGTCCGGCATGCGCGCCCAAAGCAGCGACCGGCCGTCGTCGGTGGGCTCGCCGAACATGGAAAAGCCGAAGCAGCCGCGGGCGAGGCGAAGCTCGACGTGCTTGTGAATGCTGTCGCCCTCGTGGGCGCGGTCGATGACGGGACAATCCCGCGGCGGCGGGGCGGCCGGACAGTCGACCCAGCAGCCGCTGGCCACGGCCGGACGCTCGCCGACGGCGCCGATGACGGTGATGATCTCGCGGGCGCCCACGTGGCCGACGACCCGGCCCTGGGTGACGTGGCGGCCCTGGGCGGGGATCTGCACCTCGAGGTCGATGGTCACCGGCTGCTGGGTGATCGACAGATACTGGCCGGTCGCCCAGATCACCGGCTTCCCGGTGGCCTGCTCGAGGGCGACGATGCCGGCGGCGAGGCCGACGCCGCCGAACAGCGAACCGCGGCCGCCGGTCATCGATTCGTCGACCTTGAGCTGCCAGCGGCGGGTGTCGACGGGGTGGGTGAGGGCGAGGAATTCGGCGCAGCTGCGGCGAGGCATGGGGCTTACGGACTCATGACGACTTGGGCGGGCGCAAGCTGACCAGCGGGCGGCCGTTGTCAAGGACGGCGAGGCCCGGGCGGCGGCGTCGCCTCCACGCCTTCGGGGTCCGATCGGACGCGTGGCCCTCTACCCCCTGTGGGGGAGGAGAGGCTAAAGGTCGAGGAAACGCGGGAGCCCGACTCATGAGACCCAACCTTTCCCTCGCCAGATGGCGCGCCGGGGGCCAGACGATCGGGGCCTGGCTGTCGCTGGCCAACACCCACACCGCAGAGATGCTGGCCCACGCCGGCTTCGACTGGCTGTGCGTCGACCTGCAGCACGGCCTGCTGGACTACACCGACCTGCTGCACATGCTGCCGGCGATCTCGACCACCGACACCACCCCGATCGTGCGGGTGGCCGCCAACGATCCCGCCCAGATCATGAAGGCGCTGGACGCCGGGGCGATGGGGGTGATCGTGCCGCTGGTGAACACCCGCGAGGAGGCCGCCGCGGCCGTGGCCGCCTGCCGCTATCCGCCGGAGGGCGGGCGCTCGTTCGGACCGATCCGGGCGGCGCTCTACGGCGGTCGGGGCTACGCCGCCGAGGCCAACGACCAGATCGCCTGTATCGCCATGATCGAGACGCCCAAGGGCATCGAGAACCTGGAGGCCATCGTCACCACCCCCGGACTCGGCGGAATCTATATCGGTCCCTCGGACCTCGCCTACGCCCTGGGCCTGCCGCCGTTGGGCGACACCGACAACGCCCTGCATCTGGCGACGGTGGAAAGGATCCTCGACGCCTGCCAACGCCATGGCGTGCCGGCGGGAATCCACACCAGCAGCCTGGCCTGGGCGAAGCAGCGGCTGGAGGCCGGGTTCAACTTCGTCACCCTCGGCTCGGACGCCGGATTTATGATGCAGGCGGCGGCGGGCGATCTGGCCGCGGCGCGCGGCGGCATGCGCAAGGAGACGGAAAAGACCGGTTACTGAGCGGCCTGGCCGCCGACCCGGGCGATGAACTCCTGTCGGGAATTTTCCGAGGGGTAGGGCTCGGCGGGAACCGGGACGCCGAGGAAGGCGCAAAGCGGTTCCCAGCCCTGGCCGGCCTCATAGATCAGCAGGCGCTCGGGCGGGATGGCGCGCTTCACCGCCTCGGTGTGGCGGCGGAAGTGGTCGGTCATATAGGCGCGATCGTGCAGGTGATGGCGAAGATCGCCCATGAAGCTGGCGAAGAAGGCCTCCAGCGGCCCGCCGGCCAGGGTGGCGATGGAGCCGGGCGCGAAGATCGTCGCCTGGGTCGACTCGAACCACTTGTCCGGATCGCGGACGGTGTGCAGCACCTTGGCGTGTGGATAGTAGTCGGCCAGCTGGCGCCAGTAGGCGGCGCCCGGATAGTCCACCATGGCGCCGTAGCCGGCGAAGATCGCATCCCAGTCGGGCCGTCCGGCGCCGGCCTCGATCCACAGAGCCATGGTCTCGGGGTGGGTGAAAACCTCCACCATGTGGTGGCACGGCCCGACGCCCAGAAGGTTGAGCGCGGTCTGCATGGATTTCGTGCCGGTCCGGCCAAGACCGGATCCTACAACCGTCAACGCCATGGTCTTCCCCCCCGGGAACGCCCCGCCTCCGACGGGCGGACCTCTCGGCAACGGCGCGCCGGATGGCGGCCGGACACAACCCTAGCCAGCGACAACCTCGGCGCCAACATTCAATCGCCGCGGCGGCGCCGCGGCGCACCAGGCCAGCAGGGCCTCGGTGGTCGGCGCGAGATGGTGCAGGTCGTCGCCGGCGAAGAGCCTGCAGGCGGGAAGGTTGACGCGGGACACGGCCAGCGCCACCGGGATCCCGGCCAGCAAGGCCTCGGCGATGGCGCCGCGGAAACCCCGCCCCTCCGCCTCCTGCTTGCCGAAGCGGTTGATGACCAGCAGATCGATCCCGGCGGCGAGGGCGCGCTCGACCAGCACGCCGGCGTAGGCGCAGGCGTCGGTGTTGAGCCGGCACCCCTCGGACTCGTCGCCCAGGTCGTTGGAGATCAGCACCGTCTCGCCGCTGCGCAGATCGGTCAGCGTCATGTCGCACTTGCGCCGGCCCTCGCGGGGGTGGCTGGTCTGGACCACCCCGCCCAGTCGCCACCCGCGGGCGGCCAGAGCGGCCGCGGCCTCGCCCAGCACACGGTCGGCCAGGGCCCCGTTGTCATAGACGATCACCGCCAGGGGGGCGGGGCGGACAGGGTCAGGGGCGTCGGCGGCGGTCACAGGCCCATCCTGACAGGGTTTCACGGCGCGGGCGAGAGGGCGAAGCGGCGCGCATGGACGCGATGCGCGGGATGGCGCATTCTGGGATGGCTGACCATCTGGCCCTGACCCGCGAGATCCCCGCCCGGGCCATGGTCAGGGAGGAGCTGCAGCCGATGCCTGAATTCGCCACGCTTTCGCACCGCCGCCGGCTGCGCTTTCACGGCTGGGGCTACGCCGACGAGCATCTGTCGGCCGAGGAGGAGGCGCGCGTGCGCGGCGCGGCCGGCCGCTTCGGCGGCGCCTCGGGTGAGGTCGCGGCCCCCCGTGAGGCGGATTTCGATCTGGCCGCGCCGCGGGTGACGCCGCCGGCGGCCCTGGCGGCGATGATGTCGTCGACGCCCTACGACCGGCTGACCCACGCCCTGGGCAAGTCCTTCGCCGACGTGGCCCGCATGCTGCTGCGCGACGTGCGTCATCCGCCGGACCTGGTGGCCTTTCCCCGCACCGCCGCCGACGTGGCGGCGATCCTGGACTGGGCCTCGGGAGCCAATGTGGCGGCCATCCCCTTCGGCGGCGGATCGAGCGTCGTGGGCGGCGTCGAGCCTGATGTCGGGGACGGCTACGCGGCGACCGTGTCGATCGACCTGCAGTACCTGAACCAGGTTCTCGAGATCGACAGGGCCAGCCGCGCCGCGCGCATCCAGGCCGGGGCGCTGGGGCCGGAGATCGAGCGCCAACTGAAGCCGCACGGCCTGACCCTGCGCCACTTCCCGCAGTCGTTCCAGATCTCCACCCTGGGCGGCTGGATCGCGACCCGCAGCGGCGGCCATTACGCCTCGCTCTACACCCACATCGACGACTTCGTGGAATCGACCGCCACGGTGACGCCGGCGGGCCTTCTGGAGACCCGCCGCCTGCCGGGCTCCGGCGCCGGCCCCTCACCCGACCGGCTGATGATCGGCTCCGAGGGGACCCGTGGGGTGATCGTCGAGGCCTGGATGCGGCTGCAGGACCGGCCGGTCCACCAGGCCTCGGCGAGCGTCGCCTTCACCACCATGGCCATCCAAGGGCAGTGAGCACAGCTTTTGCAGGTTGC
>CAIXWN010000009.1 GCA_903923135.1 uncultured Caulobacteraceae bacterium
CTGGCCGAAGGGGCTGCGGGCGTCGCCCTTGGACCCGTGCGGCGTGTTCATGATCGCCAGGATGTTCTTGTCGAAGCCGGGCGCGTAGGTCTTGTCATGGGTCTGAGAGGCCGCGCCCGGGTGGCACTTCATGCAGGTGACGGCCCCGCGGTCGCTGTAAAGCGGCTGCGAGGCGTCCTCCGCGGCGGGTTTCGCCTTGTCGGCGAATGTTGGCGTCGCCTGCTGTGGAGTCTGGCCGGCGGCTGCGCCGGCCAGACCGAGCGCGGCGACGAGCGCCAACGCCGCGGTCCTGAAGCGACCTATGTGAGTGCCTAGCGACATCTTTTCGGTCTCCGCCCTTGAGGTTCTAGAATCTGTCTTGTTCTTTATTTCGCCACAAAGTCGGCAGCGCCTTGATCCAGAACAAGCGACCGCTCAAACGACACGTAGTGGAAGCGTTTGGCGGCGTGGCCGGAGTGGATGGCGAAGCCGACCGTGTAGTGGCGGCCGGCGACCAGCGGGATCGCCCCGGGCGCGTTGAGTTTGCGCGACAGGACCACGGTCCAGGTCCCGCCGGCGTTGCTGGCCTGGGCCGAGACGAGGGTGGGCTTGGTTTCCGTGCGCTTGTCGAAGATCACGCCGTTGCTGGCCACCGCGGCCGCGCCGGGATTGAGGTGGGCCTGCCAGTATTCCAGCTGATAGCCGCTCCCCTTGAGTTGATCGAGCGCGGCCGCCGGCTTCAGCGCATCGCCGCCGCCGGAGCGGGACAGGGCGGCCCGGGTCTTGCCGAGGTACATGGTGCGAGCGGAGCCGCCGGCGCTGGCCATGCCGGCCGAGTCGTCGTGGCAGGACCCCCAGCATCCGGCCCGGTTGGCCTCGGGCACGCCGCCGCCGTTGAGGATCATGGTGACCTTGGTGGCGTAGGTCGGGTCCTGGTGGGCGTTGGGCTGGGCGCCTTCGGCGAAGGTCAGGCGCACGTAGAGCGTGTCGGCGTCGTGCGAGAACTGCACCTTGGCGTCGAGCGAGCCGGGTTTTCCCGGAATGGGGCTGGGCTCGTTCTTCTTTCCGGAGGCCATCAGGGCGCCCATGTTCTTTTCATCGCCGTCATGACACTGGAAGCAGTTTTTGCCGCCCTTGAACTTGTCTGCGCCGGGGTGATCGGCCGTGGTCAGCGCCCACTCCCAGGACGACTGGCCAGGGTAGAAGAGGGCGACCGGCTTTGCCGGCGAGGCGGCCCAGTTCGGCGCGGCGTTTGCGCCCGAGGCGGCCAGGGCGCCGGCCAGGCCGAGCGCTGTGATCAAAACTGTGGTTGAAGTCTTCATTGGGGTTTCTCCTGATTCCTTACTGCACGTCGAAGTCGCTGGCGCCCGCGGCTTTCGCCGGCGCGGCAGACGGGTCTTCGAATTTCTTGTGCGTAATGCCCTTGTGGCAGTCGAGGCAGTTCTCGTCTGTCTTCATTGCATCGGTGTGCTGAGCGCGGATGCTCGGCCGTTGCTCTTCGAGCAGCATGTTCGTGTATTTATGGCAGGCCTTGCACTCCCGCGCATTGGTGGCGGCGAAGCCGGCCCAGACCTTCTTGGCGAGCTCCAGACGGCGCGGCGTGAACTTGGCCGGATCGGACTCACCAAGGATGAAATGGTTGTAGAGCTCGAATGTGGCCATGAACTTGTGGCCGAAGGTGGCGGGCCAGTTGTTCTGGGGCACGTGGCACTGGGCGCAGGCGACCACCACGCCCTGTTCGTTCTTGTAGTGCTTGCTGTGCGTGTATTCCTCGAAGACGGTCTTTTCCATTTCGTGGCAGGTGTGGGCGCAGAACTGCAGCGAACTGGTGTAGTCGACCGCGGTCGCGTACCCGCCGACGAGATCAAGGCCGACGCCGACGGCGATCACCGCCACGGCGATGTACTGGAAGCGGGTCCGGATGAAGGAACCCACGGATTGGAAGATGGATTTGCCGGGCACGCCTGATCCTCAACACGACGGAGAGCGGGACTCTCCAAGATTGCAAGCCTGAGTCTGTCAGGGCCGCGCGGCGCGCTGTAGTGCCAGGATCGATAAATTTGATGGCGCCATGAGCATTCGGTGGCAAAGCGTCAAGCAAGAAAAGGCTGGCCGGCTCAAAAAAATTGCCGTCTCGCCTAGAACTGAAGGCATTCGTGCAGTCTAGAGACGCCATCTCGAAGTTGGTCTGGCGGAAGACCCGCATAGCCGAGAATGACCGCCCGATCATGGAAGAGACAGCTGTTGTCGTCCGAAACGAGGTCGCTTAAAACTGGCTCAAGGATTACTCCGTTCAGCCGAGCCAGATCGCAGACATGCTGAGCTGAAGGCCAGTGACCTGGCAGAATCCAGGTCAACTGCGCTCCAGTCTGGTCGCCGACGAGGCGAACATCTCCGAATTTTGTCCGGAGTGCGTCGATCAGACAGTCTCGGCGTTCGAGGTAGATTTTTCGGACGCGACGGATATGTTTGTCATAGGCGCCTGTAGTCAGTAAATCGGCAACGATCATCTGTTCCAGCCATGCGCCGGCCTCTTCTCCAGCGGACTTAATCGCCAGAATAGTGTCCACAAGCGCGGTGGGCGCGACCAGATAGCCGAGGCCGACGCCAGCGCCCAGGGTTTCGGAGAATGACCCGGTGTAGAACACCCGACCATCGGGATCCTGCACCTTGAGCGGCCGGGGAGGGGTCCCGTGGTAGCGAATCGAGGCGTCGCAATCATCCTCGATGATGAAGGCGCCCACCGTGTGAGCCCACGCCAACAGCTCGGCGCGCCGGTTCGTCGGCATCGTGCCGCCCACGGGATTCTGCCGGGCGGGCGTGACGTAGGCCAGACGGACCGGGCCTGCGGGCAGTCTGGCGGTGTCCGCGCCCTGCTCATCCACCGGCGCCCGCAGCAGCTCGCCGCCGCGAATCCGGAAGATGGTGTTGATGTCCTCGTCGCCAGGGGATTCAACGACGATGCGATCGCCGCGGGCCAGTACGGCATGGGCGATCAGCGTGCAGGCCTGGCGGCGGCCGGCGACAATGACCACGTCGTCGGGCGAGGCCACCACCCCGCGGGAGGCGGCCAGGTGGTCGACTATGGCCTGGCGCAGCACGGTGGCGCCGGCGGAGGGCTGGCGCACGCCCAGCCCGTCCTTCTGTTTGTCCAGCACATTGCGCAGACCCTGCAGCCAGGCCTTGTCCGGCAGCAGATGGCTGGCGTCCTTGCGCCACCGGCTGAAGTCGAATTCGCTGGTCAGGCCCGGTTCGCACCCGTCGGGTTCACAGGCCGCCCGCGCCTCGCAGCTGGGGATCGAGCGATCGACGCCGGGCTGCTCAGGTGGCGTGGCGCTGACGAACGTGCCCACCGCCGGGCGGGTCTCCAGATAGCCTTCGCTGATCAGTCGGTCGTAGGCGAGCAGCACCGTGGTGCGTGACACCCCCGCCTGGTCAGCGAGAAAACGGGTCGCGATAACCCGGGAGTTCGGTTTCAGATGTCCGCTCAGAATCATCTGCCGGAGCTGTTCGAACAGTTGGTCCTGCAGCGACATTGGCGTGCCACGATCGAGATGGATCGCCAGGTTCATCTTGCTCTTCTACACCCCTCAGCTTTGAAGATGGCGGCTCGACGAGAACGTCGCGCGCCGTCATGTCGTTCCACGTCAGACCGGTTGACCTATTCTGAACGTAGCTGTCGGATCGCACCGACCCGCGTCCCTGTCTCGACGATCTGACACCGGTCTGCCTTGACCTGAGTCAAGTATCCCGTCTCGGCGGCGTTCAACACCCCAACCTCTTGTATAACGAGTTGAGCCGTTTCGCGTCGTGGAGTTCTGGCGCTTGCTGCAAACCGTCAGTGAAAGTCCAATTAATGCTCAATTTTGTTCACTATTTCAGCAGCAATAGAAAACTTCTTCTCGGTCAATGTTGAGATGAAGTCAAGTTTTCGGCGTATTTCCGGAGCAACGCCGCGGGCCTGCATGACCAGGCGTGGGAGTTCTGCTGAAAGCCGCCGGGGCGTCCGCGGGGCGCCGGCGAGGCGGGGGGCAAACGAAAACCGCCCCGGCTGGCCGGGGCGGTTCAGGGACGACAAGGGGGACAGGCCGTTGCGGTTCAGGTCTTGCCGCTGGTGTAGGCCTGCACGCCTGCCAGGGTCAGGATGAAGGCGATGAAGCCGGTCAGCACGATGCCGCCGAAGATCATTTCTGGAAGGGACATTGGACGCCTCCAGCGTCTATTGTGGATGGGTCGGGTGGAGTGTCCGCGGTCCTAGGCGCAGAGGTCGGCCAGGGCGCGCGGCTTGCGCAGGTGGATCGAGCGACAGCCGGCGAGCTTGATCAGCCCGGAGACCTGAAGCTGGGTGAGCGTGCGGGAGACCGTTTCAATGGTCAGGCCCAGATAGTCGGCGATGTCCTGGCGGGACATCGGCAGCTCAAGCATCTCGCTGGCGCCCAGGCGGTTGGCCATGTCCACCAGGAAGCTGGCGACCCGTTCGCTCGCCGAACGACGACCGAGGGTCAGGGCGTGATCCTGACTGCGTTGCAGGTCGGCCATGGCCAGGCCCCAGAGCCGGCGCGCGGCGGTGGGATCGGTGTCCTCGCCCAGGGACGAACGACGGGCGACGATGAGGACCGTGTCAGTGAGCGCTTCGGCTGAGGCCCGGTGTTCGCAACCCGGTTCGATGCCGAAGACATCGCCCGGCAGATAGAAATCGCAGATCTGGCGCCGGCCGTCGGAGAGCACCCTGAAGCCGCGCACTGCGCCGCGCACCACCTTATAGACCTGATCGGCCGGTTCGCCTTCGCCGAAGACTTCCTGGTCACGGGCCACGGTCAGGGTGACGCCGATCAGCCGCACGCCATCGGTGTCCGCGGTGCGGGGAGCGACGGGAGGGGCCGCCTGATAGAGCCGCCGGGGGACCATGATCGGGGACATTTGCATCGCGGTGGCTCCGGTCCAGTTCAATGGGTACGAGGCCACAGTATGAGTCGACGGGGCGGCCCGAAATTCGTGTCGTGTCCCTAAGGGAGCGCCCGCTAAGGGGTTTTACGGAGGCTGGCGCGGATTGATCAAGATCAAGGCAGCCTGAAAGCCTTTGGCGCCTCCTTTCCCTAGAGGAGGCGACCACGACATTGGACCAGGCCACGCTACACCCCCGCAGCCCCCGCATCATCATCGTCGAGGATGACGTCTCACTGCTGGGCGCCCTGGTGTTCGCCCTTGAGGCGGACGGCTTTGTCGTACTCGCCTATCCGCGGGCCGGCCCGCTGCTCTCGGCCCCGGTTCACGCCGACTGCATGGTGGTCGACATGCGCCTGCCGGACATGAACGGTCTGACGCTGATTTCGCGGCTGAGAGAAAAGGGCGTCTGGGCGCCCGCCATTCTGACAACCACCAACCCGGACGAGCGCATCCGCCGCCAGGCCGAGGCCATCGGTGTGGAGATCGTCGAGAAGCCGTTGATCACGGGCGAGCTGCGGGGTCGCATTGACGAGCTGATCGCCGCCAATTCCCGCTAGGTCGCTCGCCGCTAGGTCGCTCGCCGCAACAGTGACTGTCGGCGCGCGAGCAGGCGCGGATGTCAGCCCGCGTCCGCCCTCATGGCCATGCGAACCAGTTCGGAGAGACTGTTGGCGTGCATCTTGGTCATCAGATTGGCGCGGTAGATTTCCACTGTCCTGGGGCTGATGTCGAGGTCGTGGGCGATGACCTTGTTGGCCTTGCCGGCGAGCAGGCCCCCCAGAACCTCGCGTTCGCGGCCCGAGAGGGTGGCCATGCGGGCGCTGATCTCGGCCTTTTCCGTCTCGCGGGCCTCGCCTTCGCCGCTGTGCGCCATGGCGCGACGAACCGCCTCTAGGATGGCCTCGTCGTCAAACGGCTTCTCGAAAAAATCGATCACGCCAGCCTTCATCGCCTCGACGGCCAGGGGCACGTCACCATGGCCGGTCATGACGATGACCGGCAGCGTCACCCCGATATCCTTCAGACGTTTGACCAGTTGCAGCCCGTCGATCTCGGGCATGCGAACGTCGGTAATCACGCAACCGCGGGCGTCCTTGGCCACGCTCAGAAACGCGCCGGCGCTGGCGTAACTCTCGAACGCCACGTCCGCCGTCGACAGCAGGAAGCCAAGCGCATCTCGGGCGGCGTCGTCGTCGTCGATGATGTGGGCCTTCAACTCAGACACCAGCCGCCGCCTCGTTGATGTTGGGCAGGGTGAAGGTGAAGGTTGCGCCGCCTGTCAAGTTGTTCTGAGCCCAAATCGCCCCTCCATGCGACTCAACGATCGTCCGGCATATCGACAATCCTACACCCATGCCTTCTTTTTTCGTCGTCATGAAGGGCTCGAACAGCCGCGCCAAAGTCTCGTCGCTGATTCCCGATCCGGTGTCTGATATCCGTATAGCGATGAAGCCACCCGGGGCGGGAGAAATGCTGACCTCCAGATCGCGGCGCGGGGCGTCCCGCATGGCGTCCACGGCGTTGCGCAGAAGGTTGATCGCCACCTGCTGGATCTGCACCCTGTCGACGAAGGCGGTCTCGCAGTCCGGATCGACGGTGGTGGTGACGCGGATGCCGAGCTCCCGGGCGCCGACCAGGGCCAGGGCGCTGGCCTCCTCGATGAGCCGGGGCAGATTCTCCAGACCCTTCTCGGTCTCGCCGCGACCGACGAACTGGCGCAGCCGCTGGATGACGTCGCCGGCGCGCACGGCCTGGTCGGCCGCCTTGCCCAGGGCCTCGGAGAGTCGCGGTCGGTCGGCTGGATCGCCACGGTCGAGCAGCCGGCGCGATCCGCGCAGATAGTTGGCGATGGCCGACAGCGGCTGGTTGAGCTCATGGGCCAGAGCCGACGCCATTTCGCCCATGGCCGTGAGCCGGGACATGTGGGCCAGCTCGGACTGCAACTCCTGAAGGCGCGCCTCGGTCTGCTCCCGTTCGGTGAGGTCGCGGACGAAACCGGTGAAGAACCGCCGGTCCGACACCCGCACCTCGCCCACCGACAGATGCATGGGGAAGGTCGATCCGTCGCGACGCAACCCGGCGACCACCCGGCCGATGCCGATGATGTGCCGCTCTCCGGTGGTGACATAGTGGTCCATGTATCCGTCGTGCGCGCCCCTGTAGGGAGCCGGCATGAGAACCGAGATGTTCTGGCCGATCGCCTCGGCCTGGGACCAGCCGAAGAGGTCTTCCGCCGTCGTGCTGAACGACTGGATGAGGCCCTTCTCGTCGGCGATCACCATGGCGTCCGGCACAGTGTCCAGGATCGACTGCAGATGCGCCTCACGTTCGCGCAAGCGCCGGGCGTGCATCGCGTTGCGGCCGCGGGTCACGCGCATCCGCTCGCCGATATAGGCGATACCCGCCGTCAGCAGGGCGAACAGGGCCAGGCCGATGGCGTCGACCGGGCGGCCGGCGCGCAGCGCCACCCCGACGATGGCGGCCAGGCTGAGTCCGGCGATGCCCAGACCCGGCCCCGCGCCGCCCAGGGTGGCGGCCAGCAGGACGGCCGGCGCGAACAGCAGGAACACGCCGTCGGAGCCCAGGCGGTCGCCGAGGAGCAGTCGGGACACGAGGCAGACCGCCACGCCGACGGCCCCGGCCACCAGCGCCGTCGCTGACCGGTCGGCCGGTCTAGCGGATGTGTGGGGATCGCCGCCGCCAGTGTCGTGGTTCATGTCCACCGGTAGACGGGCGTGATCGTCAAAGGTCAATCCAGGCTCGCTCAATTCTTCGACTCACTCCGCCAGGACCCGGTCGGTCGCCTGGTTCGCCTCTGCGAAAGTGACGTTTCATCGGCCCGCCTGCTCTCTCACGGGGACCAGTCGGGATCAACAGGGCGGCGATTAGACCCCGGCCGGGCGCCCGTTCCGGCGCTGATTGATCCTCGTCAAGGTTTTCCGGCGGCGCGGGGCGCACGGTGCGCGTCAGGCCGGGGTAGCGGTTCTCGCGGCGTGGCAGGACCGTTCCAGTCATTGGGCGAGCTGGAGGACTCATGTCCGCGGACGTGTTGCTGGAACAGGCGGTCATGGCGGAACTGGCCTTCGAGCCAAGCCTTTCCGCCGACCACATCGCCGTCACCGTGGAGGATGGTGTGGTCACCCTGATTGGCCATGTCTCCACCTATGCCCAGAAGCATGCGGCGGAGACGGCCGCCAGGCGCGTTCGCGACGTCAAGGGCGTCATCGAGGAGATCGAGGTTCGCCTGCCCCCCGAGGCCCATCTGAGCGATCGCGATCTTGCCGCCGCCGCCGTCGAA
>CAIXWN010000010.1 GCA_903923135.1 uncultured Caulobacteraceae bacterium
CGTGTCCAGCAGGTTGAACACTGCGTCCTGATACTCGAACGTCATCACCGCCGACGTCACCGAGATGCCGCGTTCCTGCTCGATCTTCATCCAGTCGGAGCGGGTGCGCCGCTGCTCGCCACGGGCGCGCACCGCCCCGGCGGCCCGGATGGCCCCGCCGGCCAGCAGCAGGTTCTCCGTCAGGGTTGTCTTGCCGGCGTCGGGGTGGGAGATGATGGCGAAGGTGCGCCGGCGGGCGGCCTCGGCGGCGGGAGAATTCAGGGACATGGGCCGGGCGATACCCCGCGCGGCCCGGAGAGGCAAATCTCCGGGGCCTGATCGAGGCGCGTCCGCCCGTTTTCGCAACCCGGACGCCGGGAGGCGACGTCAGCCGCCGTCGACGGTCTTGGTGAGGAAGCGTGCGCCGTCGGCGTCCTCGATCTCGACCACCCAGATGTCCGGATCGATGCGCGCCGCCCGGTCGATATAGGCGTCGATGTCGGCCTCGGCCTCGCTGGGCAGGGGTCGCATCCAGATCGACTCGCCGTCGCGGGAGACGGCCTCAGACCACAGGCGCGTGCGACCTGTCCGACGGTCGATCGTCTTGATCAGCACCGCCCCGCCCCGGGCGTCGCCCTTGCGCGCCACGGTGGCGAATGATCCGGCGAGCTCCACCCGGCGGATGAGGGCGTAGACCCAGATATCGCTCGACAGCTGCATGGGTTCAGGGCTCCGCGATCACCGGCAGGGTGACGACGGCGGTCATACCCCCTTCGGCGGCGGATTCCAGGACCAGGGTCCCGCCGTGCGCCGCGCACAGGGCCTTCACCAGCCTCAGGCCGAGGCCGCCGCCGGGGCTCCCGCCGCCCCCGCCGCCGTCGATCACGGTCAGGCGCAGGTCGGCGCCCTCGCGGGAGACCGTCAGGCGGACCTGGCCGCCGGCCCCGGCGAACTTCAGGGCGTTGTCGAGCACGTTGAACAGGATCTGGCGGAGGGCGCGGCGGTCGGCCTGCACGGCGATGAGGCCGGGCTCGGCGACGGTCTCCAGCCGAACCCCCGCCGCCGCAGCCCGCGGCGCGAGCAGTTCGACGGCCTCGCTGGCCAGGACCGCCGGATCGAGGCGCTCCGACCGCCCGCGCCAGAGCCCGGCCTCGGCGTGGCCGATGTCGGTCATGTCGTCGACCAAGGCCAGCAGATGCAGGGCGGCGCGATGAATGACGTCGGCGTGGGCGTCGTAGGGCGCGGCGAGAGGGCCGAAGGCCTGCAGGCGCATCGCCTCGGCGTAGCCGATCAGGGCGTTGAGCGGCGTGCGCAGTTCATGGGCCAGCAGGGCCAGGGCGTCCGGCGGGGGGGCTGGGGGGGCAGGGGCGGTCACCCCCGTAGTATGGGGCTGGCGGCGCGGGTTGGGGAGGGCTGTTGCGCCGGCCACGCCTTTGCCTCTAAACCCGGCGCCTCATGAACGCCCCCGCCACCCTGCCCACCGACATCGACGCCGCTCTCGCCGAACTCGCCGAGGAGTTCGAGGTGCTGGGCGACTGGGAAGAGCGCTACCGCTATGTGATCGACCTGGGCCGCGACCTAGCGCCCCTGGGCGAGGCCGAACGCTCGGACGACAACAAGGTGCGCGGCTGCGCCAGCCAGGTGTGGCTGGTCACCGAGACGGGCGAGGACGGCGCCCTGCGGTTCCGGGGCGATTCCGACGCCCACATCGTCCGCGGCCTGATCGCCATCCTCATGCGCCTCTATTCGGGGCGCGCGCCGGCCGAGATCCTGGCCTTCGACGCCCGCGCCGCCCTGACCCGCCTGGGCCTGACCGGCGCCCTCTCGCAGCAGCGCTCGAATGGCCTGGCTTCGATGGTCGACCGGATCCGCCGCGACGCCGCCGCGGCGGCCTGAGCCGCCCGCCCGGAACCCATCCCGTGGTCGCAGCCGGGCGATCCGCCCGATTCAAGTCCACGGCTTTCTGCCCTGATCCCTGAAGCAAAACGACCCGGGGCTGGGGGCCCCGGGTCGCGATGTGCTGTATTGATGCAGCCGGACCACCAGAAGCCCGCGGTCCTGAGCTGGGGTTTCCCTAGCGGCGCTTGGTGGTCTTGGCCGCCTGACGGCCGCCCTGACCCAGGCCCATCTGCTTGGCCAGATCAGAACGCGCCTTGGCGTAGTTGGGTGCGACCATCGGGTAATCCTTGGCCAGGCCCCACTTGGCCCGGTAGTCTTCCGGGCTGAGGTTGTACTTGGTGCGCAGATGACGCTTCAGGGATTTGAATTTCCGGCCGTCTTCGAGGCAGATCAGATAGTCGGGGGTGATCGAACGACGTACGGGCACCGCCGGTTCCTTGGGCGCGGTCTCTACGGTTTCCACACCTGACGCGATCGACGTCAGGGCGCGATGAACGCTCTGAATGAGTGCCGGCACATCGGCCGTGGAGAGGGTGTTGTTTTCCACATAGGAAGCGACGATCTCGGCCGTCAGTTCAATGATTTCAGCCTTGTCACTCATGGTGAGGTCTCTTTTTCCTGTTTTACGCGAAATGCGGGTCGAACTGGCGATCCGATCGTCCGCTTTCTATGCAGTTTCGCCCGCCAAAACAAGTCACCAACGATCCCGATGACCAACAAGTGAAATGCTCGTCAGTCATCAAGGTCACGGCGTCAATTTGCCACTACGCCCAGAGTGTCAACTAAAGTTACGCTCAGCCCAGTTCGGCCAGATGTCGGGAAGCTCTGTCGACACCTTGTTGGGATAGACAGCCGGGCGTTTCTCAAGGAACGAGGTGACACCCTCGCGGGCGTCGGCGGAGGCGCCGCGCGCCTGGATGGCGCGGCTGTCGGCCTTGTGCGCCTCCATCGGGTGGTCGGCGCCGGCCATGCGCCAGATCATCTGCCGGGTGATGGCGATGGAGACCGGGGCGGTGTTGTCGATGATCTCGCGCGCCAGGGCGCGGGCGTCCGCCAGCAGGTCCTCCGGCGCGTGCAGCGACCGAACAAGGCCGTTGTCGAAGGCTTCCTGCGCCGGGAAGACCCGGCCGGTGTAGCACCACTCCAGGGCCGTCTGGATGCCTACCAGGCGCGGCAGGAACCAGGAAGAGGCGGCCTCGGGGTTGATGCCGCGGCGGGCGAAGACGAAGCCAAAGCGGGCGCTGGTGGAGGCCAGGCGGAAGTCCATGGCCAGCTGCATGGTCACGCCGATGCCCACCGCCGGGCCGTTCACCGCGGCGATGACCGGCTTGAGGCTGTCGAAGATGCGCAGGGTGACCCGTCCGCCGCCGTCGCGCTGCACCCCCTCGACGCGCGCCTCCAGGCGGGCGGGGTCGGTGGCCTTGCTGTAGTCGAAGGTGGCGCCGCCGGCCGACAGGTCGGCGCCGGCGCAGAAGGCCCGCCCGGCGCCGGTGACGATGACCGCCTTGACCGCGTCATCGGCGTCGGTTTCGTCGAACGCGGCGATCATCTCGGTCATCATCTGGGTGGTGAAGGCGTTGAGTTTCTCGGGCCGGTTGAGGGTGATCGTGGCGATCCCGTCCTCCACCGAATAGAGCAGGGTCTCGAACTTGGGGGCGGCCATGGGGCGATCCTTCGCGTTTATGGGGGACGATTCTGGGGACTGACGTTTCCGCCGAGCGTTTAAACAGAAACCGGCCCCGCGAACAAAGCGCTGATTGTCGGCCATCGCTTCACCCTACGGCGCCTCAGAGCGCCCTTTACGACGCGGGGGCGGGAGCGCCATAAGGCCCCAAACCGTCGCGGCAGACGCGACATCAGGAGGACTGAATGGCCGAGACCCTTGCCGCTGACTACATCGTCGTCGGGGCGGGGTCCGCCGGATGCGTCCTGGCCAACCGCCTGTCGGCCGCCAAGGGGGTCAAGGTTCTGCTGCTCGAGGCTGGCGGCGACGACCGGCCGACCAGGAATCCCGGGCAGTTCCTGTCGAACCTGATGATTCATGTGCCGGTCGGCTATTCGCAGACCCTGAAGGATCCCAAGGTCAACTGGCTCTATCCCACCGAGCCCGACCCGGGCACCGGCGGACGGGTGCACACCTGGCCGCGCGGCAAGGTGTTGGGCGGATCCTCCTCGATCAACGGCCTGCTCTATATTCGCGGCCAGCACGCCGACTACGATGGATGGCGCCAGCTGGGCTGCGAGGGCTGGGGCTGGGACGACGTGCGCCCCTACTTCCTGCGCGCCGAGAATCAGGAGCGCGGCGCCGGCGAGCACCACGCCGTCGGCGGGCCGCTGAATGTCTCGGACGTCACCCAGACCCATGTGGTGTCGGACGCCGTGGTCGACGCCTGCGTCCAGGCCGGCCTGCCGCGCAACGCCGACGTCAACGGCGCCGAACAGGAAGGGGTCAGCTACTATCAGCTCACCGTGAAAAACGGCCAGCGCTGTTCGACGGCGGTGGCCTATCTGCACCCGGCCATGGGTCGGGCCAATCTGCGGGTGGAGACCAATGCCCTGACCACCCGGGTGGTCTTCGAGGGCAAGAAGGCCGTGGGGGTGGAGTTCATCCAGAACGGCCAGCGGCGGGTGGCCCGGGCGGCCAAGGAGGTCATTCTCTGCGGCGGCGCGATCAATTCGCCCCAGCTGCTGCAGCTGTCGGGCGTCGGCCCGGGGGCCCTGCTGGCCGACCATGGCGTCGCCGCGGTCAGCGACCTGCCCGGTGTGGGCGGCAATCTTCAGGACCATTATGTGATCAGCATGACCTGGCGGCTCAAGGCCGGGGTGGTGTCGGTGAACGAACTGACCAAGGGCGCGCGGTTCCTCGGCGAGACGATGAAGTACGTCTTCCAGCGCAAGGGCCTGCTGACGCTCTCGGCGGCCCACATCGCCGCCTTCTGCAAGTCGCGGCCCGACCTCGCCGGTCCGGACATCCAGTTCCATATCCTGCCGGCGACCATGGACACCGATAAATATCTCGAGGGCAAGATGGAGCTGGAGGGCCAGCCCGGCCTGACCATCGCCCCCTGCCAGGTGCGCCCGGAGAGCCGCGGCCACATTCGCATCGTCTCGCCCGACCCCACCGTCTATCCCGCCATCACGCCCAACTACCTCGCCGATCCTCTCGACCAGGAGGTCGCCGTGGCGTCGCTGAAATGGGGCCGCAGGATCGCCGGCCAGGCGGCGCTCTCCCCCTATATCGACCATGAGATGGCGCCCGGCCCCGATCTCGATGGCGACGAGGCGTTGCTGGCCTACGCCCGCATGGCCGGCACCACCATCTATCACCCTGTCGGCACCTGCCAGATGGGCCACGGCCCCAACGCCGTTGTCGATCCACAGCTGCGGGTGCGGGGCGTTGAGGGCCTGCGCGTCGTCGACGCCTCCGTCATGCCGCGCCTCGTCTCGGGCAACACCAACGCGCCCACCATCATGATTGCGGAGAAAGCAGCCGATATGATCCTCGGAAGAGCGCCGGCCGGCGCGCTGGCGGCCTGAGATGCATCCCTCGCACCACGCCAGAACCCATCCAGACAAGGCCGCCTATGTGATGGCGGCGTCGGGCGAGACGGTCACCTACCGCCAGCTCGACGAACGGTCCAACCAGGGCGCCCATCTGTTCCGTTCCCTGGGCGTGCGGGCGGGCGACGCCATCGCCATCTGCATGGACAACAGCCCCCGCTATTATGAGGTGCTCTGGGCGGCCCAGCGCTCGGGCCTGCGGTTCACCTGCATCTCCTCAAAGCTGTCGCCAGGCGAGATGGAGTACATTGTCCGCGACAGCGGCGCGAAAGTGCTGGTCGCCTCGGCGGCGACGGCCGAGACCGCCCTGGCGGTGGCCCCGGCGATTCCCGATGTGAAGCTGTACATGGTCGAGGGCGCCCGCCCGCCGTTCGAGAGCTTCGAGGACGCCCGCGCCGCCATGCCGGTCACCCCGATCGCCGACGAGAGCGCCGGCTCGGCCATGCTCTATTCGTCCGGCACCACCGGCCGGCCCAAGGGCGTCAAGCGCGCCGGCGGCCTCGACAACCAGCCGATCGACCAGCCCAATCCCCTGGCCATTATCGGCCAGGGCCTGTTCGGCTACGAGCCCGACATGGTCTATCTGTCGCCGGCCCCGCTCTATCACGCCGCGCCGCTGGGCTGGTCCATGGCGGTGCACGCCCTGGGCGGCACGGTGATCCTGATGGAGCGTTTCGACGCCGAGGCGTCGCTGGGCTACATCGAGAAATACCGCGTGACCTGCGCCCAGTGGGTGCCGACCCATTTCGTGCGCATGCTCAAGCTGCCCGATGAGACCCGGGCGCGGTACGACGTGTCGTCGCTGAAGAAGGTGTTCCACGCCGCCGCCCCCTGCCCGATCCCGGTGAAGTCGGCGATGATCGCCTGGTGGGGGCCGATCATCGAGGAGTACTACGCCGGCACCGAGGGCAACGGCTTCTGCGCCATCACCTCGCCGGAGTGGCTGAACAAGCAGGGATCCGTCGGCCGCAGCCTGACCGCCGAACTGAAGATCTGCGACGAGAACGGCGAGCCGGTGCCGGCGAGAACCGAGGGCACGGTGTTCTTCGCCGGCGGCGGCGAGTTCGAATACCACAACGACCCGGACAAGACCGCCGAGAGCCGCAACCAGCACGGCTGGACGACGCTCGGCGACGTGGGCTGGGTGGACGAGGACGGCTATCTGTTCCTCACCGACCGCAAGAGCTTCATGATCATCTCCGGCGGGGTGAACATCTATCCGCAGGAGATCGAGAACCTGCTCATCGGACATCCGCGCATCGCCGATGTCGCCGTGATCGGCGCGCCGCACGAGGAGATGGGCGAGGAGGTCGTGGCGGTGATCCAGCCGGCAGACTGGAACGACGCCGGCGCGGCCCTGGCGGTCGAGATCCGCGATTACGCCCGCGCCAACCTCTCGCACGTCAAGACGCCGCGGCGGATCGACTTCATGCAGGAACTGCCCCGCCACGCCACCGGCAAGCTCTACAAGCGCCTGATCCGCGACGTGTACTGGGGCAAGGCCGAAGCGCCGATCGTCAAGGGTCTCTAGGGACCCGCTCCGTTCATCACTCTGAAAACAAGGAAAGTCATGGCCATGCAGCCAGTGGAAATGAAGGACCTGCCAGGTCTCGTGGGACAGGAAGTCGGCGTCTCCGACTGGCTGGAGATCAGCCAGGACCGGGTCAACAAGTTCGCCGACGCCACCGGCGACCACCAGTGGATCCACGTCGACGTCGAGCGCGCCACCAAGGAAATGGGCGGCCCGATCGCCCACGGCTACCTCACCCTGTCCCTGATCCCGTTCCTGTCGGCCGGCATGCTGCCGGTGAAGGGGGTCACCCGCGGCATCAACTATGGCTCCGACAAGGTGCGTTTCACCAACATGGTGCGCGTCGGCAAGCGGGTGCGTCTGCGCCAGAAGCTGATCGGCGTCGAGCCCAAGGCCGGCGGCCTGCAGATCAAGAACGAATGCACCATCGAGATCGAGGGCGAGACCCGCCCGGCCTGCGTCGCTGAGACGATGTCGGTGATCTACGGCAGCTGAGTGACGGTCCGCCCTCCCGCAAACCGGGAAGGCGGATTATGCTGCCCCCGTCGGAGGAGTCGGGGCATGCGCAGACGTCAACTGTTGGCCATGGCGGCGGCCGCGCCGCTAGTGGTCGCGGCGCCCCTCCAGGCCGCGCCCGGACGCCGGAGCCGGGTCCGCCCGGGCGAGCCAGGCTGGCCCTCGCTGGCGGCCTGGGACGGGCTGAAGAATCAGGTCGATGGTCATCTGCTCAGACCCGAGGCCCTGCTGGCGCCGTGCGACCGCGACGCCCGCGGCGCCGAATGCCGGGCGCTGCTAACCTCTCTTCAGAACCCGTTCTTCATCGGCGATCAGCCGTCGGGGACGCAGGTCTCCGGATATCTGGACGCCTGGACTCCGGCGCCGAGCGCCTATGCGGTGGCCGCGCACTCCGCCGCCGAGGTGGCGGCGGCCGTGAGTTTCGCGCGTCGGCACAATCTGCGGCTGGTGGTGAAGGGCGGCGGCCACAGCTATCAGGGGACCTCCAACGCCCCCGACTCCCTGCTGATCTGGACCCGGCCGATGCGCGGGGTGACCATCGTGGACGCCTTCCGCCCGCGGGGCGCGCCGGCCGACCAGCCGGCGGTTCCGGCGGTGACCGCCGAGGCAGGGGCGCTTTGGATCGATCTCTATGACGCCGTGACCACCCGCGCGGGGCGCTATGTCCAGGGCGGTGGCTGCACCACGGTCGGCGTGGCCGGCCATATCCAGAGCGGCGGTTTCGGTTCCTACTCGAAGCGTTTCGGCACCTCCTCGGCCAACCTGCTGGAGGCCGAGGTGGTGACCGCCGACGGCGTGATCCGCATCGCCAACGCCCACCGGAATTCGGACCTGTTCTGGGCCGTGAAGGGTGGCGGCGGGGGAAGCCTCGGGGTCATCACCAAGGTCACGCTGCGCACCCACGACCTGCCCAAGCTGTTCGGCGGCGCGGGCGGCCGCATCAAGGCCGGCTCCGACGAGGCTTTCCACCGTCTGGTGGCGCGGTTCCTGGACCACTACGCCGACACCCTGTTCAACGCCCATTGGGGCGAGCAGGTCTCGGTCCGACCTGAGAACGTGCTGAAGATCTCGATGGTCAGCCAGGGGATCGACGAGGAGGACGCCGGGCGGATCTGGAAGCCGTTCTTCGACTGGGTGCGGGCCTCGCCCCATGACTACACTCTTGCGGAACAGCCCTATGTCTATGCCGGCGACGCCCGTGGCTGGTGGGATGTCGCGGGCATGCGCCGGTCAGGCTCGAGGTCGATGCACTACGATGATCGGCCGGGCGCGTCCGACACCCATGGCTGGTGGTCGGGGGATCAGGATCAGGTCAGCGCCTATCTCCACGGTTACGACTCGATCTGGCTGCCCGCCGCGCTGCTGGCGCGCTCGTCACGGGCCAGTCTGGCCGAGACCCTCATCGCCGCCAGCCGTTCGATGGCGGTAGATCTGCATTTCAACAAGGGTCTCGCCGGCGCCCCGCCGGCCATGCTGAATGCGGCACGCGACACGGCGATGAACCCCGACGCGCTGGGCGCCTTCGCCCTGGCGATCATCGCCACCGGCGGCCTGCCGCAGTTCATGGGCCTGGTGGGCATGAAGCCCGATCTCGAGTTCGCCCGCCGCAACGCCGCGCGGGTGGCGGCGGCGGCGACCGTCCTGCGGCGGCTCGCGCCCGCCGCCGGGTCCTACCTGTCGGAGAGCAGCTACTTCAACGCCGACTGGCGGCGCGCCTACTGGGGCGCGAACTACCCTCGGCTGGCCCGCGTAAAGGCCCGGTACGATCCCGAAGGCCTGTTCTTCGTCCACCACGGGGTGGGCAGCGACGCGTGGAGCGCAGACGGCTTCGAGCGCATCGCCTGAGACCGGCGCGGGGACCTACCGGCGCGCGTCGTTGGACTTCTTCTTCGGCGGCGGGCCCTTGCGCGGCGGCCCCTTGGCCGGGCGGCGCACGAAGGTTTCCCCCGGCCCGGTGTCGCGGGGCGAGGCGAGAGGCGGGGCCTCGCCGTGGGCCTTGGAGCCCGGCGCGCCAGCGGCCTCGATGCGGATCGGTTCGCCCGGCGCCGAGGCCACGGCGGCCCTGAATCGGTCGACGGCCTCGCGGGTGATCTCGAACTTGGTCTCCCGGTCGAAGATGCGGATCTGGCCGATGTCCTTCTTGGTCACATGGCCGCGGCGGCAGATCATCGGCAGAAGCCACTTGGGATCGGCGTTGCTGTTTCGGCCGACGGCCATGCGGAACCACACCCCGTCGGTCTCGCTGCGGGCGTAGGATTCGCGCGGCGCGCGCTCGGGCCTCGGGCGGTCGCCTCGCTGGGGATCATAGGCCTGGCGATCGTCGCGCCGGTCGGCGCCGCGGTCGCGGGAGCCGCCGCGCGGCTCGCCGGGGTCATACAGGTCCTCCGGCGCCGGCAGCTTGGCGCGATGGAGGCGGATCAGCGCCGCGGCGATGACCTCGGGCGACGACTTTTCCATCAGCAGGCGGCCGAGGGCGAGGTCTTCCTCGCTGGCCGTTTCGGTGAGAACCGGGTCGGCCACCAGGCGGGCCTGGTCGCCAGCGCGGATCTCCTCGGCGCTGGGCGGACCGCTCCAGGCGGCGTCAACGCCGGCCGAGGCCAGAAGCTGCTCAACGCGCCGGCGTCGGGTGTAGGGGGCCAGCAGCACCGAGACGCCCTTGCGCCCGGCCCGGCCGGTGCGGCCGCTGCGGTGCAGAAGGCCCTGACGGTTGGCCGGCAGGTCGGCGTGGATGACCAGGCCCAGGTCGGGCAGGTCGAGGCCGCGGGCGGCCACGTCGGTGGCCACGCACACCCGCGCGCGGCCGTCGCGCAGGGCCTGCAGGGCGTCGGTGCGCTCGCGTTGGCTCATCTCGCCGGAAAGGGCGACGGCGTCGAAGCCGCGTTCGCGCAGTGCGCCGTGAAGGTGACGCACGCCCTCTCGAGTGGCGCAGAACACCAGGGTTCCGGGGGCCTCGAAGAAGCGCAGCACATTGACCACCGCCAATTCGATCTCATTGGGCGCGACCCGGATGGCCCGGTACTCGATGTCGCCGTGCGGCTCGTTGGAGCGCACGGTGTCGATGCGAAGGGCGGCCTTCTGGTAGCTGTGCGCCAGGGCGGCGATGTCGCGGGCGATGGTGGCGGAGAACAGCAGGGTCCGCCGCTCGGTCGGCGTGGTCTCGAGGATGAACTCCAGGTCTTCCTTGAAGCCGAGGTCGAGCATCTCGTCGGCCTCGTCCAGGATCACGACCTCCAGGGCGCTGAGGTCCAGGTGGCCGCGCTCGAGATGGTCGCGCAGCCGCCCGGGGGTGCCGACGACGATCTGCGCTCCGGCGGCCAGGGCGCGCTGCTCGCGGCGCGAGTCCATTCCGCCGACGCAGGTTTCCACACGCGCGCCGGCGCGGCCGTAGAGCCAGGCCAGTTCCCGGGCCACCTGCAGCGCCAGTTCGCGGGTCGGGGCGATCACCAGGGCCTGGGGCGCGCCGGGCGCGGGCAGGCGGTCGGCCTCGCCGAGGATCGTCGAGGCCATGGCCAGGCCATAGGCGACGGTCTTGCCCGAGCCGGTCTGGGCCGAGACCAGCAGGTCGCGTTCGTGGGCGGAGCGGTCCAGCACGGCGGCCTGGACCGGTGTCGGCTCCTCATAGCCCTGTTCAGTCAGGGCGCGCGCAAGGGCGGGGTTCATCAAGGGAAAGGGCATGGATATCCAGTAGGCGCGGTCGGCGATGGGGCGGGTCGCATGATCGACCTATCGCCCTTCTACCGGCCCGCTATGTTGACGCCAGAATCGGGCGGAGACGCGGTCATGGCTGACGGTGCGATCGGACTCGCTCGAGAAGCGGGGGCGGAGGCGGCCAGGGTGGCGCCCTATGGCACGTCCGGCGGCATTTTCCAAGTCGGGCCCGTCCGCATCGGTCGTCGCGGTCCCGCCGGGCGACGGCTCCCGACTCCCCTGCGCGTCGCCGGATGGACACTGGCGGCGGTCGCCGCTGGCGCCTGCGGCGGGGTGTCGCGGGCCGCCGAGTCCGCGTCGGCGCCGGTCATCGCGACCAGCGCCGGGGTGGTCGCCGACGGTGCGGTCGGTCATGGCGTCCTCTGGTTCACCCTCTCGGGCGCCGACCTGCGTTTTTCGGCGCCGACCGCCAGCCTGCCCCAGCCAGAGGCGTTCTTCGCCGCGCTGAAGATGTCAGCCGGCGCGACGCGCAGCATCATCGTCCACTACCGGCTGGACAGCGGATCGATCTACGGGCCGACATCGGCGGCGACCTTCGCGCCGCAGGACATAGTCTACGACGGCCACGCCATCGCCGGTGTGACGCCCTCCGGGTCGGCGGGGCCGCCCGCCGAACTTCACGAAGCGGCCCTGGCCCGGGCGATCGCTCTGACTGACACTGGCGACGACGCCGGCGCCCGCACGGCGCTCAACGACGCCCAGGCCGGCGGCGTCCTCACCCCGGCGCTGCGCATCCTGGCGCTTAAGACGCGCGCCGCCGCCGACGAGCACGAGGCCACCGCGGACCACCCGCCCGGCCCAGATCGCGACCGCCTTCTCGTCGCGGTCCTGGCCGACGCCCGGCGGTGGTCGCAAGCCGATCCGGATGATCCCCAGGCCTGCTATCGGCTGGCCGGCGCCCTGCGCGATCTGGGCGCCTATGACGCCGCCCTGGCCGAATACCAGGCGATCGGGAGCCGCTGGCCGGACGAATGGTTCTGGTCGACCATCCGCATCGCCGCAACCCGGCGGATCATGGGAGACTATCCCCAGGCCCTGAAGATCCTCGACGAGATGGACCGTCTGCACGACGTGAAGACCACCATGCCCTTCCACTATCACCGTGGCTGGACCCTCCGCCTGATGGGCCGTATGGCCGAGGCGACACGCGAATTCACCGCCGGAATCGCGGTGCAGCCCGACTTCCACGGCGCCTTCATGCAGCGCGCCTGTGTGCTGGCGCGGCAGGGGCGGATCGGGGACGCCCTCGCCGACCTGCAGACGGCTCTGGCTCTGCAGAAGACCTATGCCGAAGGCCGGCCCGTAACGCCGGCGCTGCAGATGAACGAGGCCTGGGGGGCGGCGGTCCTGGCCGATCTGCGCTCGGCCGCCGCGGCGTCCCCAGCCCGACCAGTGGACGCGCCCTGCCACGGCTATTGGGACGAGGGCGAGGGTCGACGCGAGCGCAGCGCTCTGATCGACGCTGTGGGCGCGCCGGCCGGGTTGTGAGTTCGCGACGAATTCGCGCTATGGTCGGCGAAACGCGTTACCGGGGCGGAGGAAGATCATGGCGGACGGCTCGAATCCCATGGCGGCGGAGGCGCGCCTGAAGGCCGCCCGCGAACAGGCTTGGGCCACGCCGCTGGAGGACTTCCATGTCGGCGACCCTGATCTCTTCCGCACCGACACCCACTGGCCCTGGTTCGAGCGTCTGCGCGCCGAGGACCCCGTCCACTGGTGTCGCGAAAGCGAGTTCGGCCCCTACTGGTCGGTGACCCGCTATGCCGACATCATGGAGGTGGACACCAACCATGCGGTGTTCTCCTCGGAGGCGTCGCTTGGCGGCATCACCATCCGCGACGCCCGGCCGGACCTGCGTCGCCCCAGTTTCATCGCCATGGACCCGCCCAGGCATGACGCCCAGCGCAAGGCGGTCAGCCCCATCGTCGCGCCCCACAATCTGGCGAAGCTCGAGCCGATCATCCGCGAGCGGGCGGGGCGGATCCTCGATGATCTGCCCGTCGGCGAGACCTTCGACTGGGTCGACCGGGTCTCCATCGAGCTGACCACCCAGATGCTGGCCACACTGTTCGATTTTCCCTTCGAGCAACGCCGCCGCCTGACCCGCTGGTCGGATGTGGCCACCAGCATTCCGACGCCGGGCGGTCTGGTCGAGACCGAGGCGGCGCGTCAGGCCGAACTGATGGAGTGCCTGGCGGTGTTCACCGGCCTCTGGAACGAGCGGGTGAACTGCGAGCCGGGCAATGATCTGATCTCGATGATGGCCCACAGCGAGGCCACGCGGAACATGACCCCGGACGAGTACCTCGGCAACATCATCCTGCTGATCGTCGGCGGCAATGACACCACCCGGAACTCGCTCAGCGGCGGTCTGCTGGCGCTCAATCAGAACCCGGACCAGTACGAAAAGCTGCGGCGCGATCCGGCTCTGATCCCGAACATGGTTCCGGAGATCATCCGCTACCAGACGCCCCTGGCCCATATGCGCCGAACCGCCACGGCGGACCATGTCCTGGGCGGTCAGACCATCCGCAAGGGCGACAAGGTGGTCATGTGGTATGTCTCGGGCAATCGCGACGAGAGGGTCATCGAGAACCCCGACGCCTTCATCATCGACCGTGAGCGCCCCCGCCAGCACCTTTCGTTCGGTTTCGGCATCCACCGCTGCGTCGGCAACCGCCTGGCGGAGATGCAGCTGCGCATAGTCTGGGAGGAAATCCTCAAGCGATGGGCCGTCGTCGAGGTGGTCGGAGAGCCCCGGCGGGTGAGGTCGAGCTTCGTGAAGGGCTACGAGACCCTGCCCGTGCGGATCGCCGGGTGAACGCCGGACCGGACAGGGCCCGCAAGAAGGCCATCGCCCGCGCCTGGGTGGATCGCCCGCGCCTGCAGGGCGTCTTCGCGGTGCGCTGCGCCGGCGGCGGCCAGGTCTGGGTGTCGACCACACGCAATCCAGACACCCAGAAGAACAGCGTCTGGTTCTCCCTGCGCACCGGCGGTCACCCCAACCGAGCGGCGCAGGCGGCGTGGAACGCCCATGGCGAGGCGGCTTTCAGCTATGAGGTCCTGGAGACGATATCGGAGGAGGGCCTGACGCCCCTGGGTCTGAAGGACCGGCTCAAGGCGCGCGAGCGTTACTGGCGGGAGGCCCTGGGGGCGGCGGCGCTGGTGGGCTGAGCCGGGGTCCGTCGCAGCGTCCGGAACGGACGCGTTCGAAAACCCGGGCTCCGAAAACGACAGTCCGGAGCCCGCTCCCGCCGGATCGGTGGGAACGGGGTCCGAGGCGCGCGGCCTATTTGCTGTAGGAAATGTCGGTCCAGTATTCGTCGCTGATGAACACGCGGTACTTCTCGAAGTCCTTCACCTGGGCTTCCATCTTGTCCTTGGCCATCACCTCATAGACCTCTTTTTCGATGGCCTGGTCGCGGGCCTTGTCCGGCTCGAGCAGGGCGAGGCTGGGGATGTGCTCGACCATCATCACATTGGCGCCGCCGTCCGAGCCGGTCAGCTTGACGCTGATGGTGTAGCTGTCGATCAGGCCGCGCTTCTTGCTGATTTCCTCGCCGGGAACCCAGGTCTTCTTCAGGCCGACGAGGTAGTCGTCGATATGGTTGGGGTCGACCTTGGCCGTCACAACGTGCCAGGCGCCCTTCTGGGGCGTGTAGTCCACATACATTTCGGCGCAGGCGGCGCCGGCGACGGCGACGAAGGCGGCGATGGTGACGGGAAGCACAAGCAATTTCATTCGTGGATCTTTCCTGCATTTGGCCAGCCGCGATGTCGCGCGCCGACGGGGCGGTCCTTGGCGGATAGCAGAATCGGGGAAACGGACCTGAACCCCCCGGTTCCAGACGCGTAACACCGCTCAGGGGGCGGGCTTTTCAGCCGGTTGTCAAGCTTGCGCCGGGCGCCTAGCCGTCGGGGCTGCCGACCCTGAATCCCCGCGCCTGCAGGCGCTGAAGCACCCCGCCCTGGGCCAGCAGGGTGCGCAGGTTCACCACCGCGACGCTGTGTCCGGGTCTGGCCAGGGCGGCGGTGATCGTCGTGGCGCTGTCGGCCATCGCCCTGGAGGCAAGGTCGGCGCCGTCGGGCAGGCTGTTGAGGCACTTCTCGTAGCCCCGCTGGGCGGCCAGGGCGGCGGAGACGTCGCCCCGCGCCCAGCCCTCGGCTGCGGTCCGCACCTGGCCGGCGCCCGCCTCGATCTCGTCCAGGGCGTCGGTCAGGCAGGCGGGCCCGGCGGCGGCCAGCCCCGACTCGGCCGCGCGCACCAGCGGCACGGCCCTGTAGGCGCCGGCGGGAACCACCCGAACCCCCTGGCCGCGGGCCAGCGCCGCCACGCCCGCGGCCGGCTGGAACGGATCGAGCCGCGCCTGCTTGCGGAAGTCCTGGATCATCAGGAGGCCGGCCACCAGGGGCGTCCAGCCGGAATAGGCGCGCGGGTCGGGGTTGAGCGACATCCGGTCGGCCTGGAACCGCGCCTTCAGATCGGCCGGAAGTCCGGCTTCCATCGGCCCCTTCGAGCGGAAGTGCTTTCGGGCGTTCAGCAGGGCGAAGAGATCGCCAATGCCGGCGGTGACCACCGGCGGGCCGATCAGCTCATTCGCCCCCTGCAGGCGCCGGCGCAGGACGGTCTGGTCCCATTTCAGGCCCCTGGGCAGGGCGCCGGGAACCCCGAGAATATAGACGGTGGAATCGCCGTTCGACACGCGCCACCAGGCCGGTCCGCCGCCGTGGGGCGAGACGATGAGTTCCTGGATCACCGTCGCCTCGGGATCGACCGTGGGCGCCGCCGAGACCTGAGCGACCGGGGCCGCGCCCAAGGCGCAGACCATGGCTATGCCGAACCTGACTATGCCGTTCACTCCGGATGTCCCCACGTCGCGGCGCCGGCGTGCGCTCCGGCCGGGCATGCTTTCACCAGATCGCCGGCCGGCTCAAGTTAAGCTTCCGTCAGACGGCCGCCGAGACCCGCCGCAGAATCCGTCGCCGGCGGGAGAGCCGCCGGATGGCCCGGCCGGAAAGACCAAAACCCAGCATCATGCTGGCCCACGCGGCGGGCTCAGGGACCGCCGCGGCCAGTCCCAGGATGTCGTTGGTGTAGCTGGCGTAGGGAAACCCCGCGCCGTACAGCGACAGCAGGGTCCCCGACGGGGCGCCATTGAAGACGACGGGCTGGCCGGTAAGCGTCCCGCTCGACGTGTCAAAACTCCACGAGACGTCGGCCAGGATGTTCACCCCGCCGGTGGCCGGATCATAGGTGGCCAGGGCCGTCTCGAAGGCGACGTTCTCAAGCGGGCTTATGCCGACCAGGTCGTAGGGCACATCGAAGAACTGATACTGATAGGCCGAGCCGTAGTTCCAGCCGGGCGCCAGAGCCGCCGGATTGGCGTTCCAACGCGGGATGCCGCCATTGAACTTCCCCGAATAGGTCCCACCATCAATGTAGACGCCGGGCGTCGAGGCGTCCTGATAGATCTGCAGAAAACTGAAGTTGCTGTTGGTGTCTGCGGCGTCGGTCAGCTGGAATCCGCCCATGATCGCCGCGCCCACCCGGTTGGTGACCAGTGAGGATTGCTGGCCCTTCCACAGGGAATACTGGAACTGAAGACTGCCGATCTGTTCGCACGCGACATTGCCGGTGCAGCGGAGGGTGGCGTCGCCATCAGCCGGCCCGCTGACCCGGGCATAGATCGGCGCCGTCACCGTGCTCACCACGCCGCCGGCTGCGCCGGAGGGCGTCACCAGACTGGTCACCGTGACGTGGGAGAACGTCAGGCCAGCGCCGTAGTAGCCCCAGCTGTAGGGCGCCGGCAGCAACCCGTGCTCGGTCGCGCACGCGGGAAGCGCCGCCAGCGAAAGGCCCCCAACGGCGAGCGACAGGGCGAATCTCTTCATGGGACTCTCTATGCAGGCGGCGGTCGACCGGCGCGTTGATCCGCCGCAAACCCGGCGACCAGACCCTCACGAGGGTATGACGACGCCATGCGCCCGGGGGCTCAAGGGGATGTCGACGGTCGACCCTGATCAGCCCCCGCCTATGCGGGGGATCAGACAGACTTCGCTGTCGGCCTTCAGGGGGGCGAACAAGGCGTCCTGGTGGATCTCGCCGTCGATGGCGATCGCCATGCGCCGCCGGATATGGTCTCCGAATCCCGGATAGCGGCGGTCGAGTTCGTCGATCATGCGCCGGACAGTGTCAGCCTCGACGGCGAATTGCGTGGCATCGCCGGTGAAGGCGCGGCAGGAGGAACAGGCGGCGACGACGTGGATCATGACCTCTGCGCCTCGCGGGACGTCAGGCCGTCACGCCGCCTCCCAGGTCCAGGGAGGCGGTAGGTCGGCCTCGTCACCCCGCGTCGATGGCCGCCCGGATCTTCGGCGGCGACAGGGGCAGGCTGGTCATGCGCTTGCCGATGGCGCCGCGCACGGCGTTGGCGACAGCGGCCAGAGGCGGCACGATGGGCACCTCGCCCACACCCTTGGCTCCGAAGGGGTGGCGGGGGTTGGCCACCTCGACCATGACCGTGTCGATCATCGGCAGGTCCGAGGCCACCGGCACGCGATAGTCAAGGAAGCCGGCGTTCTCCATGCGGCCGCCGCGGTCGAAGATGTATTCCTCGTTCAGCGCCCAGCCGACACCCTGGGCGACTCCGCCCTGGATCTGGCCTTCGACATAGGACGGGTGGATCGCCTTGCCGACGTCCTGGGCGGCCGTATAGCGCAGCACGGTCACGTGACCTGTCTCCGGGTCGACCTCGACGTCGCAGACGTGGACGCCGAAGCCGGGGCCTGCGCCCTGGGCGTTGAGCGAGACCTGGGCGCCGATCGGCCCGCCTGTCTGGGCCGCCTTTTCCGCAAGTTCCGCGACGGTCAGGTCGGCTTTGCCCTTGGCGGGGTCGAGGCAGACCACCGCGCCGTTAACGAAATCCACCTGATCGACCGGCACGTCCATCAGCAGGGCGCCCCGGCGCTTGAGGTCCTCGACGATCTTCTGGGCGGCCTGGGTGACGGCCATTCCGGTCGCGAAGGTGGTGCGGCTGCCGCCGGTAAGCATCGAGAAGCCGATGGAGGCGGTGTCGGCGACGATGGGCCGGACCTTCTCGATCGGCAGGCCCAGCACCTCGGCGGCCATCATGGCCATGGAGGCGCGCGAACCGCCGATGTCGGGATTGCCGCTGATGACCACGGCCGAGCCGTCCTCGTTGAGGTTGACCGCGGCGGTCGATTCGCCCCCGACGTTGAACCAGAAGCCGACGGCGACGCCCCGGCCCTGATTGGGACCGAGGGGCGCGGCGTAGTGCGGATGCTCCCGGATTGCCTCGAGGGTCTCCACATAGCCGATGTTGCGGAAGGTCGGGCCGTAGGAGGCCTTCACGCCGTCGCGCACGGCGTTCTTCTCGCGCAGGGCGATGGGATCCATACCCAGCCTCCGCGCCAGATCGTCCACGGCGCTTTCCACGGCGAAGGCAGAGATCGGCGCGCCGGGCGCGCGGTAGGCCGCCACCTTGGGCGTGTTGGTCACTACGTCATAGCCGACGATGGAGAAGTTGGGGATGTCATAGCAGGCCAGGGCCGTCATCGATGCGGCGCCGACAGGGGAGCCGGGGAAGGCGCCGGACTGGAACTTCAGCACCACGTCGGCGGCGATGATCGTGCCATCGGACCGGGCGCCCAGTTTCACATGCATGACCGAGGCGGACGTCGGGCCGGAGGCGCGAAACACTTCGTCACGGGTCATCACCAGCTTCACCGGCGCGCCGGACTGGCGCGACAGGGCCAGGGCGACCGGCTCCAGATACACCGTGGTCTTGCCCCCGAAGCCGCCACCGATCTCGGCGGGCGTCACGCGGATATCCGAGGCCTCCAGGTCGAGCACCTTGGCGCAGTAGGTGCGGATCATGAACTGCCCCTGGCTGGAGCTCCACACCTGACATTGGCCATCGGCGGCGTAGCTGGCGACGCAGGCGTGAGGCTCGATATAGCCCTGGTGCACGGCGGCGGTGACGTACCGGTCCTCGACGATGACGTCGGCCTCGGCGAAGGCCGCGGCCAGGTCGCCGCGGGTGATCGCGTTGCGTTTGGCGATGTTGGAAGGCTTGTCCGGGCGCGCCGCCAGGCCCTCGGTGAACATGTGGGCGTGCAGCACCGGTGCGTCGGGGGCCATGGCCGCCTCGACCTCGACCACGTGGGGCAGGACCTCATATTCGACGGTGATCAGGGCGATCGCCTCGTCGGCGATGGCCGATGAGGTGGCCGCAACGGCCGCCACTGCGTGTCCGTCATAGAGCGCCGTGTGGCGCGCCATCACATTGAGCGACAGGTCGCGCAGGTTCGCAGCGCTCTCGCCGGCCTCGTATTCCTCGGAGGCCAGGTCGGGAAAGTCCGCGGCGGTGACAATGGCCTTTACGCCGGGTAGGGCGCGGGCGCGCCGGGTGTCGATGGAAACGATCCGGGCGTGGGGGTGGGGGCTGCGCTTGATCCTGCCGACCAGCATGCCGGGCAGGGCCAGATCGGCGCCGTAGGCGGCCTTGCCTGTGACCTTGTCGGCGCCGTCGGGGCGGATCGGGCGGGTGCCGACGACCTTCAGATGGCCGTCGTCGAGGGGGGCGGCCGCGGGCCGGTCCAGCACGTCACTCATCAGACTGTCTCCTGGCGAAGTTCGGCCGCGGCGTCCATCACGGCGCGGATGATCTTGTCGTAACCGGTGCAGCGGCAGAGGTTGCCGGCCAACCAGTAGCGGGCCTCGCTTTCCGTCGGGTTCGGGTTGGCGTCCAGCAGGGCCTTGGCGGCCACCAGCAGCCCCGGGGTGCAGAAGCCGCACTGCAGGGCGGCGTGCTCAAGGAATTTCTGCTGCAGGGGGTGCAGCTTGGAGCCGTCCGCAAGACCCTCGATCGTCTCGACGCGTCGACCTTCGGCCTCGACCGCGAGGACCAGGCAGGAACAGACCAGCCGGCCGTCGAGGATGACGCTGCAGGCGCCGCAGTCGCCGGAGCCGCATCCTTCCTTGGAGCCGGTCAGGCCCAGGTCGTCGCGCAGGGCGTCCAGAAGCGTCGCCCGGGGATCGGTCAGGAACTCGACGGGATCGCCGTTGACCACGGCGGAGATGTGTTGTCGCTTGCTCATGCTGTCTTCTCCGCACGGCCATAGGCGATCACCGCCGCCCGCCTGGCCAGAACCCCGGCAATCTTGGTCCGAAACTCGCTGGTGCCGCGCTTGTCGCTGATCGGCCGGCAGACCGCCCGCGCCGCCGCGTCGAGCCGGGCCAGGGCCTCGTCGTCCAGCTTCGATCCGATGATCGCCGCCGCCGCCTCCGTCGCCAGGATGACGGTGGGGCCGACCGCGCCGAGGGCCACATGGGCGTCAGAAATGACTCCGTTGGCGTCGAGGGTCAGATTCACGCCCGCGCCGACCACGGCGATGTCCATTTCGGTGCGCGGGATCATTCGCAGATAGGCGTCCGCCGAGCGCGCCGGCCGCGGGGGCAGAAGAATCTCGAGCACGAACTCGCCAGGGGCCAGGGACGTGCGTCCGGGCGCCACGGCGATGGATTCCACCGGCGCGGTGCGGCGTCCCTCCGGCCCCACGATCAGGCAGGTGGCCCGCGCCGCCACCAGGGCCGGCACGCTGTCGGCCGCCGGCGAGGCGTTGCACAGATTGCCGGCCATGGACGCGCGGCCCTGGACCTGGGTCGAACCGATGAGGTTGGCTCCCTCGACCACGCCCGGCCAGGCCTGGCCCAGCGCTGCATGCTCGCTGAGCGTTATGCCTGGCGTGGCCGCGCCGATGACGAAACCGCCGGCTTCCTGACGGATGCCGATGGCCTCGGGAATCCGCTTGATATCCACGATCAGCCCCGGCGGCAGTCGCCCGGACCGCAACTGCACCAGCAGATCGGTGCCGCCGCCCAGCGGGCGGGCGGTCGCGCCGCCCGCCAGGAGCGCCCTGGCCGCCTGTTCCGGGCTTGTGGGCGCGATGAAATCGACTTCAGACACGAAACCTCCCTCGGCGATGGGACCGCCGTTGCGCTAACCTACCAAGGTCGCCGCGACTAAGGCGAGAGTCATTCCTAACTGGCGATCATAAATCTTGTCCGGGCGCAGAGCTGCGCTGGCATGGCTTGCGGTGCGCGGCGAATTGGCCCTCATCTGCGTAGCAGGACGCCGGGCCGCGACGGCCGGCCTGGGTGAGACGCGCTGGGCGATGACCAACACCACCGACACAGCCCCGCGAGGCGCCGGGCAGACCTATGTCTATTTCAGCTGTCTGACGCTGTTCGTCTATCTGATGGCGCCCAGCGGCTACCTCGTCGATATCACCACCTCCTACATGCTGAAGAACAACCTCCACGCCTCGGCGACGGAGGTGTCGATGTTCCGCCTGCTGACCGCCGCGCCGATGTACATCTCCTTCGTGTTCGGTTTCGCGCGGGACCTGTGGAATCCCTTCGGCCTGCGCGATCGCGGCTATTTCCTGATTTTCGCGCCGGCCACCGCGGCAGTGTTCGTGTGGATGGCCCTGTCCCATCTGTCCTACCAGGGCCTGTTCATCGGCATGCTGCTGGTGATGTTCACCTCACGGTTCATTTCCGCGGCCTACCAGGGCCTGCTCGCCCTGGTCGGTCAGGAGCGACTGATGTCCGGGCGGCTGAGCGCCCTCTGGCAGATCGTCAGCAGCCTGCCGGTGCTGGCCGGCGCTTTCGCCTCGGGCTGGATGGCCGAGCATCTGCGCCCGGAACAGACCTTCATGCTGCTGGCGGCCCTGGGCGCCGGCCTGGGGCTGCTCGGCCTCTGGAAGCCCCGGGCAGTGTTCAATCACACCTACGAACAGCCCCAGGCGCGCGGCGCCGACATCGTCGGCGACCTGAAGCGGCTGTTCCGCCACAAGGCGATCTATCCGGCCGTGCTGCTGATCTTCATGTTCCAGTTCGCCCCTGGCGCGAACACTCCGCTGCAGTACTATCTGACCAACCACCTTCACGCGTCCGATGCGATCTACGGTGATTTCCAGGGCATCTTCGTCGCCTCGTTCATTCCGGTGTTCATCATCTACGGGTTCCTGTGCAAACGGGTTTCCCTGCAGAAGCTGCTGTTCTGGGGGATCATCATCACCGTGCCGCAGATGGTGCCGCTGGTGTTCATCCACTCGGCCGTTGGCGCGCTTTGGGCGGCGGCGCCGATCGGCGCCATGGGGGGCATCGCGGCGGCGGCGATCTTCGATCTGGCCATGCGATCCTGTCCGCCCGGGCTGCAGGGAACCCTGATGATGATGGTGGAGGCGGGCAATCTGCTGTCGACGCGGGGAGGCGACCTGCTCGGATCGATGATCTACGCCAGCAGCCCGACCAACGGCTTTCTCTACTGCGTGATCTCGATCACCCTTGTCTACGCCCTGATGCTGCCGGTGCTGCTGTTGATTCCCAGGGAACTGATGGCCACTGCCGACGGCGAGGCCAATCCCGCGGTCGAGGCCGAACTGCTGGTCGAGATCTCCGGCTGACGGCTCAGTCGGAGTCGAGATCGGTCCAGGTCAAAGCGCCGTCGAAGCGGCGGACCCTCACCCGCGAGAGGACTTCGGGGCTCATCAGGCGCGCATTCAGTCCCATGCGGTCGATGCCCGGGTCGAGCGCCTGCCAGTGCGTCGTGCAGCCGCACGTCGCGCAGCGATGGAAGGCCAGGGTCGGGGGCTCGGCGGTTTCGCGGCGCATATAGCGCTGCGTGGCCTCCAGCCCGTCGATGCTCACCCCGGCCGGTGGGAAATAGACCCAGAGCGCCCCCAGCCGTCGGCAGATCGAACAGTTGCAATCCGTCGCCTCGGAGGGCGGCGCGGCGACCCGCAGACGCACCGCGCCGCAATGGCAGGACGCTTCGATCATGGCGGCTGGCCCCCTTGAGCTTGTCAGGCCGGAGGATGACCCAGGCCAGGCTTTGCATCCACCCCCGTGATCCGCGAAGGTGGCGGAAACTCCGTAAGGCCAGACAATGTCCCAGCTCCGCGATCTCTTTGTCACCCGTGTTTACGAGGCCTCCCTGACCGGGGAACGCGGATTCGACGGCTTCAACGCCGAACTGGAGCAGGCCTGCCATATGCTCGCCGACGAGGATCGCGCCGGGCGGGCCTGGTGTAAGGTCAACGCCTATGGCGGTTACACCTCCTACGCCTCGCTGGATGACCTGCCGCAGCGCGCCACGGTCTTCGGAATGCTGAAGAAGCGGCTCGACAAGCACGCCGCCCGGTTCGCCGAGGGCCTGGATCTCGAGCTCGGCGCCCGTGGGCGGCTGGTGCTGGACAGCCTGTGGGTGAATCTGTTGAAGCCCGGCGGCGCCCACTCGGGCCACATCCACCCCCACAGCGTCCTTTCCGGAACCATCTATGTGGTCGTCCCGCCGGGCGCCGGCGCCCTGCGCCTGGAGGACCCCCGCCTGCCGATGATGATGGCCGCGCCGCGACGGCGGGCCAACGCCCCGGAGAGCGTCCGATCGTTCGTCGATCTGACCCCCGCGCCCGGCACGGTGTTCATGTGGGAGAGCTGGCTGCGTCACGAGGTTCTCGCCAACGCCGCCCGGACGCCGCGGTTGAGCGTCAGCTTCAATTACGCCTGGCGATAGGACCCGTCGGTTGCGCGCCGCGGTCGGGCCCCGCAAATAGAGGGAATGACCTCTCCCGCCCCGCCTCGTCCCCGCAAGGACCCCCGCCGGATCGAACAGCTCGGCCGTGTTCGCCTCGACGACTACGCCTGGATGAAGGACGCCAACTGGCAGACCGTCCTGCGCGATCCATCGGCGCTCGATCCGGAGATCCGCGCCCATCTGGAAGCCGAGAACGCGTATCTGAAGGCCGTGCTCGCACCGACCGAAGCCCTGCAGGCGACGCTGTTCGAGGAGATGAAGGGGCGTCTGAAGGCCGACGACTCCTCGGTTCCCACGCCGGACGGCCCCTTCGACTACTTCAGCCGCTACGAGGCCGGCGCCCAGCATCCCCGGCGCGTTCGCCGCCCGCGCGGGCAGGACAGCGGCGAGGAGGTTCTCCTGGACGAGGAGGTCGAGGCGCGGGGCAAGGCCTACTATGCGGTGGACGCCGCCGCACACTCCCCCGACCACGGCCTCTACGCCTGGGCGGTCGACGACCAGGGCTCGGAATACCACCGCATCCATCTACGGGACCTGGCCACCGGCGAGGTTCTGCCTGACGGTCCGGAGAGCGCCTCCGGATCCTTTGTGTTCTCGCCAGATTCGGTCTGGCTGTTCTGGGTATGGCGGGACGAGAACGCCCGCCCGGCCCGGGTCTTCCGCCGTCCGGCGCGGGGCGGCGAGGACGTGCTGGTGTATGAAGAGTCCGATGAGGGGATGTTCCTGGGCGTCGGAGTGACCGCCGACGACAGCCACATCGTCATTGGTGCGCACAATCAGGAAACCAGCGAGGAATGGCTGATTCCTGCGGCCGATCCGCTGTCGCCCCCGGTGCTCGCCCAGGCGCGGCAGGCCGGTGTCCGCTACGACCTGGACCACTGGTCCGACCGTTGGGTAATGCGCACAAACGCCGACGGCGCGGTGGACTTCAAGCTGATGACCTGCGCCCGCACGGTTCCCTCGCCGGACGGCTGGCGGGAATGGATCGGCCACCAGCCCGGTCGGCTGATCGCCGGCATGGCGCTTTTCCGGGATCATCTGGTCAGGCTGGAACGACAGAACGCCTGCGACCGTCTGGTCGTCATGAACCGTGGCGACGCCGCCGGGGGCGGCCATGTGGTCGCCTTTGACGAGCCGGCCTGCGCCCTCAACCTGAGCGGCGGCTATGAATACGACACGACCGTCACCCGGTTCGTCTATCAGTCGCCCACCACGCCGCGGCAATGGTTCGACTACGACATGGCCACCCGCCAGCGGACCCTGCGCAAGACCCAGGTGGTCCCGTCAGGGCATGACCCGGCCCTCTATGAGGTCCGCCGGCTGTGGGCCCCGGCGGCGGATGGCGAGAGCGTGCCCCTCACCGTGCTGATGAGGCGTGGAACGCCCCTGGATGGCTCGGCGCCCTTGCTGCTGTACGGCTATGGGGCCTATGGCTATCCCCATACGCCGAGCTTCTCCACCCAGGCCCTGAGCCTTGTGGACCGGGGCTGGATCTGGGCCGGCGCCCACATCCGAGGCGGCTCCGACAAGGGCTGGGGATGGTTCCTGGACGGCCGGCGCTTCGCCAAGAAGAACACCTTCACCGATTTCATCGCCTGCGCCGAGCATCTTGCCGCAGAGGGCTATGGTTCGGCCGGTCGGATCGCCGCCTATGGTGGCTCGGCGGGGGGACTGCTGGTGGGCGCCGTGGCCAATATTCGCCCGGACCTGTGGGGCGCCATCATCGCCGCGGTGCCCTTCGTCGACGTTCTGAACACCATGAGCGACCTGAGCCTGCCGCTGACGCCGCCGGAGTGGCCCGAGTGGGGCAACCCCCTGGAGGATGCGGCCGCCTACGACTACATCGCCAGCTACAGTCCCTATGACAACGTGAACGACCTGCCATACCCTGCCGTCCTGGCCCGCGCCGGCCTGTGCGACCCGCGTGTCACCTGGTGGGAGCCTGAGAAGTGGGTCGCGAGGCTGCGGGACCACACCACCGGGCCGGCCCCAATCCTGCTCAGCACCAATCTTGAGGCCGGACACGGTGGCGCCTCGGGGCGGTTCGATCACCTCAAGGAGGTGGCGCTCGACTACGCTTTCGCCATCTGGGCCATCACGCCGGAGCGCCTCACCGACAAGGGGGCGGCATGATCCTGCGCGACGCCACGGTCGACGACGCCGCGGCCCTGGCGGCGATCTATGGCCACCATGTGCTGCACGGCCTCGGCACCTTCGAGGAGACGCCGCCCGGCGCGGACGAGATGATCGGCCGCCTGGGGGCGGTCCAGGCCCGCGGATTGCCCTATCTGGTGGCCCAGACCGATCGGGTGATCGGTTTCGCCTATGCGACGCCGTTCCGCCTGCGCGCCGCCTACCGCTACACGGTCGAGGACAGCATTTATGTGGCGCCTGACCAGCGGGGGCTGGGCGTCGGCAAGCGGCTCGTCGGCGAGGTTATGCAACGCTGCGAGGCGCTTGGTCTGCGCCAGATGATCGCCATTGTCGGCGACAGCGCCAACGCCGCCTCCATCGGTCTCCACCGCTCGCTGGGATTCGAGCTGAAGGGGGTCATGCCCTCGGTCGGCTTCAAGCACGGTCGCTGGGTGGACATCGTCTGGATGCAGCGTCAGCTCAACAGGGGCGACGCGGGGCCCCCGTCAGCGCCCGGGCTCGATCTCGCCGGAGCCTGATGCCGGACCCGGTGGGGCGGCCTTGCGGGCGCCCGCATCCAGCCGGCGGGCGGCGAGCGCGCCCAGGATCAGCAGGGCGCCCAGGGCCAGGAAGGATCCTGCCCGGATCACACCCTGCAGATTGGCCATGTCGAACAGGAAGACCTTGAGCGTGGCGCTCAGCAGCACGCCCAGGCCCAGCCACCTCAAAATCCGGTCGCCGGCCTGCGCGCCCGCCGCCAGCACGACCAGGCCGAACAGGGCCCAGGCCGCCGAATAGGTCCAGGTCTCGACGCCGGCCTCGGCCAACGCCGTTCTCACGGCCAGTCCATGGAAGCCGAATCGGATCGCCACGGTCAGGCCGGCGAACAGTTCGAGGACGACAGCGACCTTGGCCGTCCCGACGAGACGCGGTTCGCCGGTCGCGTCGCGCCGGGTCAGCAGGGCCGTCAGGCCGATCGCGGCGGCGAGGGCGGTGAAATAGGCGGTCGGCATTGCGAAATCGATGTCGATGGGTCCCCACCAGGGGTTGGAGCCGTCGATCGCCAGCCAGGCCGAAGCTGCCAGCGCCAGCCATCGACAGGCCGAGGCCGCCGCGCGGGTGCGGCGTCCGAACGGCCCGCCGAAATCGCGGTCGACCACGGCGGTGGGCGCCCAAGCGAAGATCAGCAGAGCCAGCCCATAGGTCGCCGCCTCGGCAAAGCCGACCGGCCCGTCGCTGATCATCGGATGGTGGTAGAGCCGCCGTGTCTCCAGGATCGCCCACAGCAGGCCGAACATCAGACTCGCGGCGGCGCTGGCCCGGGCGACCCACACCTGTCCCCGGCCGAGGCGCCAGGCGCCCGCCGCCAGCAAGAGGGCCGGCGCCAGATAGGCGAGGGTCATCTCGTCGACGATCGGCGGACCGGTCACTCTCAAGGGCGGTGCGCCGCCCCAGTCGGTTGGCCAGCCCCACCATGGATTGATGAACAGTCCGCTGATCATCAGACCGTGCGCCGCCCCTAAGGCCAGGAACGCCGGCCCGCGCGCGCGCGCGAAAGGTGTCGGACCGCCGCGCACCGTCAGACCCAGGCCGGCCGTGAGCAGCAACAGGCTGCGCAGGGCCGCCTCGGTGAAGAGGTCGATGCCGGGTTGTCCTGCCGCATCGCGCAGGGCCAGCCTGCGCAGGATCAGGAAGCTGGTGATCAGGCCGGTCAGAATCACCGCGGTCGAGACGGTCTCACGGGCCGTCACGGGGCGATCCCTGCCGTCCAGCGCCCGCCAGGCGAGGAGCTGAATCACCAGGGCGGCGACGCCGCTCGCGCCGATCTGGGCCTCGGTGAGACGGCCGGCGAGGGCGGCGCCCGTCACATCGACCGAGAGCAAGGCCAGAACGCTGACAAGGACCGCCAGGGCCGCCGACTCGACCACGCCGCGCCAAGGCAGGCGCCGCGCAAGCACGGCGAGGGCCAGACCGAGCGCCGCATAGTCGCCTGGCTCGGCCAGCGGCAGGACGCCACTGTGGATCGCCAGGCCAAGACTCTCCGATCCGGCCGCGAACCACGCCGCCAGGGTAAGATCATGCCTCACGTTCGCCGAGCGGCCGGCGATCAGGGTCGCCCCGGCATAGAACACCGCCGCGGACCCAAGAAACAGCCAGGGACCGCCACCGGCGCCTGCCAGAGGCGCGCGCAGGAAGGTCAGGCCCGCCGCGGCGGCGGCCGCGCCGATGACGCCGACCCGGCTCTTCGCCTCAACCCTCAGTGTAAGAAGCAAACCGGAGGCCGCCAGGGTGGCGATCGGGACCAGGAACCAGGTCGGAGCGTTAGGCCACAGGCCCGCGGGCGTGACCCCGGCATGGGCGATGGCGATCAGGCCCAGGGCGACCGCGGGCGCCAGCAGACTGGCGCCCGCCACCTGCCCCTGCCGAACGGCCGCCGCGGTCAGGGCCGCCAGCGCCGCGCCGCAAAGGGCGACGCCGACGAGCTGGGCCTGAAGATCGGCCAGCGACAGCAGACCCCAGATCGCGCTCGCGCCGATCAGGCTGACGGCGGGCAGGCTCACCCTGAAGCCCTCGGGTCTGGGAAATGGCGACAGGACCAAGGTCAGGGCGGGAATGGCCGTCAGCAGGCCGGCGACACCGAGGGTGTCTCCGGCCCCTGCCCGATGCCATATCCACGCCGCCGCCCCGAGCAGGACGAGTATCCCTGCGCGCCACCAGCCTCGCCGCCCACAGGCCGCCAGGCCGGCGCCGGCGACGACGACCAGATAGCCATCCAGCGTCACGCCGATCCAGTTCTGCGGCTGGCAGATGGCCGGGGCGGCGAACGCGCCGAGGATCGCCACCACCGCCAGAGCTTCCCCATGAACGAGGGCCAGGCCCAGCAGGCCCAGGGAGCAGGCGCCCAGCAGGCCCGCCGCCAACGTCAGCGGAAGGAAGTGGTAGAGGCCGTAAGCCGCCCAGACCGCCGCATAGAGCGTGGCGGCGCCGGCGCCGCTGGCGGCGGCGGCCGCGAGCAGATGGCGCCCGCCGGGAATCGCCACGCGCTGACGGCGGATCGCTTCGCCTGCTCCGATCATGAGCAGGCCCAGAGTCACCGCCGCGCCGATCCGACGTTCGGGCGTGAACAGACCCGACTGCGCCGCATAGGCCACCAGCAGCGCGCCCCCGAGAGCCAGCGCGCCGCCGCCCAGCCAGGCCAGACCGTTCTCCGAAATCCATTTGACCAGGTTCACCTGCGGTGGCGGCGGCGGCGGCGAAACGGCCCGGGTCCGGGCGATCGCATGCGCTTCGGAGGCGAGGGCGGGCGGAACGGAGTTGGTCTGGAGCGCCGGCGCCGGGCTGGGAAAGCTGGCAGCGTTGGGTCTGGGCGTCGAGGCGGCGGGCGCGGCGACCGGGGCCGGTTCGCGCCCTGGCGCGCCGCCATGACGCAGGTCTCGCAGGGACTGTTCGGCCCTGGCCAGGCGGATCTGGATCACCAGCAACCAGACGCCCAGGGCGATCAGAGTCAGCCACGTCATGAGCAGTCCCCGCGCCCGTCGATCGTGGTGGAGGCTAGACCCGCGCCGCGGTCATGGACAGGGGCGTCGTTCAGGTTAGACCTAGGGGCGCCGCAGCGGTTCGGGGTTGACCCCGGTCGGGCGGCAAGCCCGCCGTCGGGATTTTGTTCGCCTGGAGTGGGCCCTCGGCGTTTCGATTTTCCCCAGGTGCGGTCTAAGATCACGGGGTTCTGTGTGTGGGGGTCTGGCGATGCGCGTACTGAGTTGGCTTGTGGCGTCTGTCTTCCTGGCGGCCGGCGCGGCGGGCGCCCAGGTCGCGCCGGGCGGCCCCGATGCGTCGATGGCCGCCCACGGCAAGGCCGCCTCGGCGGAGGGTCCTCCAGGCCTGGCGCCGGTCGGTGCGCCGGAAGGCGGCAAGACGGATTCCGCCTGCGATGCCCTCGGCGCCGTCGGCGACAGCAGTCGGACCGCCAACCCGCGCGCCGACCGCGCCCGTTGCCGCAAGCTGACCGACGCCGAGATCGCCACCGCGCCGGTCGTCGAGATCCGTCGGGCCTCGCGGCACCAGGCGGTGATCGGCGGTCGGCCCCTGGCCTATACCGCCACGGCCGGCACGCTGACCGTCCGTGACGACGAGGGCAAGCCGACGCTCAGCCTGTTCTACGTCGCCTACACGGCGGACGCCGGCCAGGGCCCCGCGCGTCCGGTGACCTTCCTTTACAACGGCGGCCCGGGCTCCTCGACGGTGTGGCTGCACATGGGCTCGCTCGGTCCGGTGCGTGTGGTTACCGACAGCCCCAGGGCCACCCGCGGCGCGCCGTTCGCCATCGTCCCCAACAACGAAAGCCTGCTCGACAGGTCCGATCTGGTGTTCATCGATGCGCCGGGCGCCGGGTTTTCCCGGCCGCTGGGCGATACGAAGCTGTCGGCCTTCTGGGGCACCGACCCGGACATCGACGCCTTCGCCCGCGGGATCGAACGCTATCTGACCGTCTATGACCGCTGGAATTCGCCGAAGTTCATCTTTGGGGAATCCTATGGCACCACCCGCTCGGCCGGACTGTCCTACCGCCTGCAGCAGGACGGCGTGCAGCTCAATGGCGTGATGCTGCTGTCGTCGATTCTCAACTACGGCCGGCGTGACCCCGGTTTCGACCAGGAACTGATCAACTACATGCCGTCCTATGCGGCGGCGGCGGCCTACCATGGGCGCCTGGCCAGCCCGCCGGCCGATCTCGCGGCCTTCCTGCGCGAGGTCCGGGAGTTCGCTCGTGGGCCCTACGCCCTGGCCCTGGCCAAGGGTCATGACCTCGACGCCGCCGAGCGGCAGGCGATCGCCCAGCGCATGGCGGCCTACACAGGCCTGCCGCTGGACTACATCCTGCGCGCGGATCTACGGGTGACGCCGGGGCGGTTTCGCAAGGAATTGCTGCGCGACCAGCGTCTGACCCTGGGTCGCTACGACGCCCGCTTCACCGGCGAGGATGTGGACGCCGCCGGCGAGACGCCGGAGTACGATCCGTCGGATACGGGGATCACCGGGGCCTACGTCTCGGCCTTCCACCACTACCTCACCGCGGATCTCGGCTTCACCACCGACCTGACCTATCGGCCCACCTACTACTCGGCCGGGGTCGCCTGGGATTTCCGTCACCGGGCGCCGGGCGGTCGTGGCGAGAACGACAACACGCCGGCCGACGTGGCCGTGGACCTGTCGGCGGCGATGCGAGAGAATCCGCACCTGCTGGTCTATTCCCTCAACGGGCTGTACGACTTCGCCACGCCGTTCTTCGGCACCGAATACGACCTGGGACACATGCAGCTTGACCCTGCGGTGAAGGGCAATGTTCGGTTCGCCTACTATCCCTCCGGGCACATGGTCTATCTCAACACCGAGGCCCTCAAGGCGATGAAGGCCGATCTGGCCCGCTTCTACGACGAGGCGGCGTCGAAGTAGACGGACGGGTCCGTCGGGGGCGGTGTCCTAAGGCGGGTTTCGCGCCAGCCACTGCCGGGCCATGTCGTCCCCCTGCGAGGCCGACTTGCCGATCAGGGCCCGCGCCTGAACGGGATCGCGATCGACGCCCCGGCCGGAAGCGTACAACAGGCCTAGCCGGTATTGCGCGCGGGGGTGGCCCTGCTCGGCGGCGAGCCGGAACCATCGAGCCGCCTCGGCAGGGTCCCGTTGAACGCCCAGCCCCTCGAGATAGAGGTTGCCGAGGTTGGTCTGGCCTTGGGCGTCGCCCTGGGTGGCCGCCATCTGATACCAGCGTCGGGCCTCGACAACGTCCTGGGTTACCCCTGAACCGCGTTCATAGAGCAGACCCAGGTTGACCTGGGCGCCTGCCTGACCGCGGGCGGCGGCCTTCTCCCACCATGACCTGGCCTGACTCCAGTCCTGGGGAACACCCCTGCCGTAGCCAAACAGGTTGCCGATATTGTTCCAGGCGCGCGCATCACCCTGCGCCGCGGCGAGCCGGTACCAGCGCATCGCTTCGGCGTAGTCCTGGCTCACGCCCTGACCCGTGGCGTAGAGAAGGCCGAGGCCCCACTGCCCCGTGGCCGAATCCTTGGCCGCAGCCTGCCGGAACCATCGAAGGGCGTCGGCGTAGGCCTTGGCCTGCAGGGCGGCCATGCCCCGGCCGGCGTCGTCGGCGTTGACCTGCGGCGCCTGCGGGCCGCGCGTCATCGGGACCTGGGGCGGTCTGACGGCGGCGTGCGTCGCTGCGCTCTCGGCCAGCTTGGCCTTCGCGAGGGCGGCGTAGACACCCCCGGGATACTGGTCGAGATAGGCCTTCAGTTGCGCCGGGTCGCCGACGTCGACCGTCTGCCAAAAGGTGATCTCTACAGTTCTGGGGTCCGGCGGCAGGGCGGCGGGTGCGGCGGGGGCGCCCTGGGACGGCGCGGTCAGGAAATAGCCGGCGCCGCCGATGGAGTCATAGTTGCTGGGTTCCTGCCGCCCGCCGGTCGCCTTGAGCACGTCGTCGTGCACCTCACCGAACAGGATGCGCACATCGACGCCGGTCTCCGTCAGATGTCTGGCCAGGGCGGTGGCGTAGGGGCTGTCTCCGTCGGCGCCGTCGGATGAGGTCGAACCTTCCCGGGCCGCATAGGCGATCAGCATGCCGCTCGCCGCCGCCGGTCGCGCAAGGCCGACGCTGATCGCCCGCTGGGCGTTGGTCCGACGCATGGTGTCGAGAAAGGGATTGTTGCGGCAGGCGTCGAGGACCACGACCTTCAGGCGATGGGCGCGACCCACGGCGGTCAGCGCTCGGTCCACGGGGACGGCCTCGTATTCGACGTCTGTGTCGGCCGCCAGGGTGGCGTCGACAGGAATCAGGTAGTTGGTCCCGCCGATTTCCATGCCGTGTCCGGCGAAATAGATCAGGGCGACGTCGGCTTCGGCGGAGTCGCGGGCGAAGGTCTTGAGCGCGTCGGTCAGTCCGTCGCGACCGAGGTCGGTGAGGCTGGTCACGGTGAAGCCGACATGCGCCAGGGCCGCCGAGATCTTCGCCGCATCGTTTACTGGATTGGCCAGACGGCCGCCGTGGGCGTAGCTGGAGTTGCCGATCACCAGTGCCATACGCGTCTCCGCCAGGGCGGGACAGGCCATGAACATCGCCGCGGCGAGGACGGCGGACCTCGCAAGTCGCATCATCTGTTCGCCTCGTCCCGCGGACCAAGCCGCCCGCCGTGCCTTAGCACAAGGACATTTGACCTGCAGGCTGCGCTCGCACAGGACGCGGATCGTGTCGCCGCTGACCTCTCAGCCCGCGAACGCCCGAATTCAGGCCGGAAGGCGATGTCCGATCCTTTCTTAACGGCTCCGAAAGCCCTGATGATCGCCACAGCTCTGCATTCGGCGTTGCCGCCTATACACGATTGAAGCGAGGCGCGAATCGATTTCGCAAGATCATAATTGGTTAATAGTCACGTTAACAATTGTGACGAACACCTGTGGGAAGGCTATTTTCACGGAAACGTGATGAACGTTCTCTCGGTCATTCTGGGGTGCGCGTTGACTCAGGTGCAGTTTGACAAAATGGTGACTCGTGACCGGCCGCCTAGGTGGCCCGGCAAAGGTTAAGCAGCGTCTCTGACGCTGTGGGGCGGGGCGGCTCCAATTGAATACAGGCGCCTGAGTTGTGGCGGATTATGGCGGTTTCATCCGTCGATTCGCGGCAATCCGGAACCATGCTTGCCCGTCTCTTCGTCGGCGTTGCAGAGCGCCAGGGTTTGGTGTGGATCGATAGGCTGCGTGGGGGGCCGATCAGACGATGTATATTGGTGACATTCTTATTGCTCATGGGCTGGTGACGTCAGAGGACATCGCTCTGGCCCTGCAGCTGCAGGCCAGCAAGGGCGGATCGCTCAGCGACTGCCTGGTTCAGGTGGGCAAGCTCAAGGCCGCCGACCTCGACGCGGTCATCCAGTCCACGCCCAAGTCGCCGCGCACCCTTGCCGACACCGGCCTGTCGGTGTCGGACCTGCTCAATCTGATGATCAAGGCGATCTTCGCCAGCGGCGAGGCCACCTCGTCGGCCATAGCCGAGACGCTTCGGCTGCCGCCGCGTGCGGTCCAGGAACTGATCTACGAGGCCGAGGAACGCCGGCTGCTCGACCTGCGCGGGGCGGTGCGCAGCGACAGCCCGTACGAGCTGCGCTACACCCTCACCGAGAAGGGCGTGCAGTGGGCGCACGACGCTCTGCAGCAGAACCAGTATGTAGGCCCCGCGCCGGTGCCGCTGTCAGCCTTCTGCGAGCAGATTGTCCGCCAGCGGATCGTCAACGAGCGGGTCACCCGCGCCATGATCGAAGGCGTGTTTTCCGACCTGGTGGTGTCCGACAAACTCGTTCGCGAGATCGGTCCGGCGATCAACTCGGGTCGCTCCGTGTTGCTCTACGGGCCTCCGGGCAACGGCAAGACCTCGGTAGGCGAACGCGTGGGCAGTCTGTTTCACGACGTGATCTACGTGCCCTACTGCTTCGAGGTCGATGGCCAGGTGGTCAAGGTTTTCGACCCCGCCCTGCACAGGCCGATCGTCAGCCAGTCGAGTCACGCCAACGAAGTCTCAAGCCTGCGGCGGTCCGACATGGACCTGCGCTGGGTCGCCTGCCGGCGCCCTCTGGTGGTCACCGGCGGCGAGCTCACCCTCGAGATGCTGGACCTGAGCTTCAATCCCCTGGCGAAGTATTACGAGGCGCCGCTCCACATCAAGGCGCTCGGAGGCATCTTCCTGATCGATGATTTCGGCCGGCAGCTGGTCTCGCCCACGGCCCTGCTCAACCGCTGGATCGTTCCGATGGAGAGCCGGATCGAATACCTGAAGCTGCACACCGGCAAGAGCTTCTCGCTGCCCTTCGACGAACTGGTGATCTTCTCCACCAATCTCTCGCCGCGAAAGCTGATGGATCCGGCCTTCCTCCGCCGCATCCCCTACAAGATCCACGTGGGCGGCCCCAGCGTCGAGGAATATCACCGGATCTTCCAGACCATCGCCCACAAGGCCGGGCTGGAAGTGGAGGCGGCGTTGGTCGACGAGATCATCGTCGAACTGCGTGACCGCATGGAATTCCCGCTGGCGAGTTATCAGCCCAAGTTCATCGTCGACCAGCTGCTCGCGGCCTCGAAGTTCGAGGGCCAAGGGCCCGCACTCTCGCCCGGCCATATCGCCCAGGCGCTCAGCAATCTGGTGACCCAGGAAGAAGCCTCCGAACACCTCGACTGACCCCGGATCCCGGATCTCGGGGCCCGTTCGCCGGTCATCCTGCCTCGATGGGATCCATCGAGGCAGGAGAACCCGGCGGAGGAAGCCCGGGCGCGCCGGGCGACGCCTACCAGGGGTGGCGTTCGGCGCCCTGGCGCAGCCAGCGGATCTGGTCGTTCAGCCGGTCGAGGCGGTTCTGCAGATCCTCGCGGACCCGGCCGTCGAGGCGGCCGCCGTCGCGGCGCCGATCCATGTTCTCTTCGCGCCGGATGCTGTTGAGTTCGCGCTGCACGCGGAAGAACTCCTGGCGGCCGAGCGAACCGTCGTCGCGTCCGTGGCGGATCCGTTCCTGGATCCACTCGATGCGGCGGTCGATCTCCCAGCCGCCGGGCTGACGGTCGTCGTGCCGGTAGCCGCCCTGCGGGCCGTCGTCATGCCGGTAGCCGCCCGGCGCGCCGTCGTCGTGGCGATAGGCCCCGGCAGGGGGCGGGCCGTAGGGCTGGGCCAGGGCCGGGCCGGCGATGGCGGTGACCGCCGCCAGGGCCGCCAGCAACGTCAGGGATGTCTTTTTCATTGGGGTCTTCCTTCTTGTTCCTTCGGGCCGATCCAGACCCGTGAGCTGTGAATAGACAGACCGGCATGAACCCGCCTTGAACGGACTGTTGTCGGATGTTCAGGAAGACCGATCGCCGTCTGAAACGACAAAGGCCCCGCCCCAGTTCCCTGGGGCGGGGCCCCGCCGCGCCTCTGACGAGATGCTGTCGGCGGAAGCTATTTCACGTTGTAGGCGTTCACGTGTGCGCCGATGTAGACGCCCAGGTTTCCTTTGGCGGCCTTAACCACGCCAAACACCGGGTCGGTGGTGTAGTAGGCCTTGGTATAGGGGAAGTCGTCGCCATTGTTGTTCTGGCAGCTGACCTGAACGGTCGCGCCGTTGGCCGCCGCCGCCGCCGCCGTGCCGTAGAACAGGTCGCACAGGGCTTCGTGCGTCTCACTGTCATAGGCCCCGCTGAACTTGTAGTACTGGTACTGCTTGGTCACCTGAACAATACCCTTGGCGAAATTGTCATTCTCGGCGGCTTCGCGTTCGGGGGCGCCGGCCTTCGCGCCGACACCCGGCGGACGTTGCAGGAGCTTCCAGGTGACGACCTTCCTCACCTTGAGGTTCTTGATGTTGTGCACCTGCAGGCCCTCGAGCTGGGCGTCGACGGCGCCGTAGAGAGTCGTGGTCTTCACCCAGAAGGCGTCGCCGAACTGCGGTTCGCCGGCTTGCGGGCGATTGGGATCGCCTCCGGCGTCGGCGGGCGCTCGCGCCACCGCCTGCACCACCGGCAGGGCGGCGGGGACGGCGGGCGGAACGACGACCAGGATCGGAGAGGCGGGCATGGTCGCCTCCAACGTCCCGTTCACCAGGGTGGTGTTGCTCGGGTCCGGCAGTTTCCAGTGATAGGTCATCTTTCCTGGAACGACACCGCCGGCGAAGCTGACGCCGAAGTGTTCGCAGCCCGCGTTGGGATAGGTCGCCCCCAGGCCCCACCACCAGCAGGATTCACCGGTCGTCGCCGTGGGCTTGGGATTGTAGGGGGTGCCGTTGCCGGCGATCCCCGGGGCCCCGGCCGCACTACCCTGTGAAGCGACCCAGGCGCCACCCTGCAGCGTCGCGGCCCAGGTGACCAGGACTCCCTTGTGGCCCGCGTCGTAGGCGTGGGCGGCGTCGGGGGTGGCCGTCGTCCAGTCGTAGGACGTCACAGTCGGGAGACCGTAACGGATCAGCCAAGGCTGGGTGGTGAAGTTCGAGGGAAATTCCCGGGTCAACTGCGAGGCGTCGACATCCTCGATGTCGATCTCGAAGCCTTCGGCGGTTTTGCCCGTGTCATTGAACACATCGAAGTTGTCGTAGGATCCGATGATCTGCGCGTGCGCCGCGGTGCTCAACCCCAGGCTGGCCAGCGCCGCCAGGCTTGCCGTCACCCACAGGGCGCGATGTGTCGCCGATCTTTTCATTGTCTCGTCTCCGTGGGCCTTGAGGGCCGGTCTGTCGGGCGTCGTCTCACAGACAGACGCGCGCTTTAGGGAGTTTCCCCGGTTTCAGGCCCGGCGCCGCGCCGAAGGGAATGCTGCGGGAAGTCGCCAATCCGGGAGCCTGTATTTCACAAATTTCAGGTTATCGCAACAACAATTTTCGATTGATAAAAGTCAAAACCCCATAAATATGTAATTAATAACCGTTATCAACTTCCGAATGCCATCCACGTTCCGGGGGTAAGGGAAATGTACTATAATATTGATGCGATATATTTCGGTAGTGTTCGGAGGCAAAATTGATTTGGGGCGCCGTCGAAAGGCCGGCGCCTGTCTGGGTCGTTCTTGAACAGATGTGCGTCGGGCAGGACCGGTCAAAAGCCGTCGACTCGCAGGTGTCGCGGGCGGGTGTCGTTTCGGAGGGTGGGGGCAGGCTGCTTAGCCATCGCTGGCTGCCCTTCCTGGACGCATATCGAACCCAGTGCATCGCTCCACCGCCTCACATCAAGGAGCTGCTGGAAGGCCTGGGTAGCCTAGCCCTCGCTGCCTAACGGCGTGCACGCGGAAGGTTTCGTCCTGTCCCGACGTTTCGGGGTATCGGCCCAAGCGGAGTCCGCGCTCGACATTGCAGCCGCAGCGGGAAACCGACGTACATGATCACCCGCAGCCGAACTCGCCGCCGCCCGTCGCCAGGTGACGACGTGGTGGAACTCAAAGTAGCGGGCACCACCCGGGTCGAGAAACAGCAGCGCGTCGCCACCCGGTCCTAGGTCGCGTCTTTCCGGCGCATGAGCGGCCTAACCCATATTCGACCTTTCACGCCTCGATCGCCAAGGCACCGGAAGCGCTGAGCGCCTGAAAGTTACATGGTTGACGTTGATCCCGCCCCTCAATGAAGCCGCTCACCAAAACTTCTCCTGCATCGAGAGACGGAATCTGAACTGCTTCGCAATTTTCACGGCCTCCAACCCTAGCGATCCTCGGCCACCAACTTAGCGTCGCCCATACCCGACGCGGTAGATGCGAACCCTTTGACCCGGAACGGCTTAGCCAGCTACATGGGTTACGATCGGCGGCCCCGCCTCCAATCCACCTAAGGAGCAAAAAGCCGATGGCAGGACCCGTAGTCGCAGTGTTGAACATGAAGGGTGGTGTTGGGAAGACCATCATTTCCGCTCATATGTCGCGGGAGATCTTCTCGTCCAGGAAGAAGTCGGTTCTTCTTGTCGATCTCGATCCTCAATACAATCTCAC
>CAIXWN010000011.1 GCA_903923135.1 uncultured Caulobacteraceae bacterium
CGCTCGGCGACACCCTGATGGTGGCGGCTATCGTCGTCTGCGGCCTGGGCTACGCCGAGGGCGGACGACTTTCGCGGCACATGGGTGGCCTGGCGGTGATCGGCTGGGCGCTGGTTCTCGTCCTGCCGCTGTCGGCGCCCCTAGCCGCCCTGCTGGCGCCGCGGGGGCTGGCCGGAGTCGGCTGGCAGGCCCTGGCGGGCCTGGTCTATGTTTCGGTGTTCAGCATGCTGATCGGCTTTGTTTTCTGGTATCGCGGCCTGGCCCATGGCGGGGTGGCGGCGGTGGGGCAGCTGCAGCTGGTCCAGCCGTTCCTCGCCCTGATCCTGGCCGCGACCCTTCTGGGCGAGGCGGTGAGCCCGGCCATGCTGCTCGTTCTCGCCGGCGTCATCGGCTGCGTCGTCGGCGCAAGGCGTTTCGCCGCCCGCCCATCCCCTGTCACAGTGTCTGAAATCGAAGAGGTCCTGCCATGAGCCGTCCATTCAATCTGGTCGATGTGTTCGCCGAGACGCCGCTCGCCGGCAATCCCCTGGCGGTGGTGTTCGACGCCGAGGGTCTCGACACCGACGCCATGCAGCGCATTGCCCGCTGGCTCAATCTGTCAGAGACGGTGTTCCTGTTGGCGCCCTCGCGCCCCGGCGCGGACTACCGGGCGCGCATCTTCACCCTCGAGAGGGAACTGCCCTTCGCCGGCCATCCCACCCTGGGGGCCTGTCACGCCTGGCTCTCCCGGGGCGGAACGCCGGCCCGGGCGGGCCAGGTGGTCCAGGACTGCGGCGCCGGGCTGGTGACGATCCGCCGCGGCGAAGGCCGCAACGCCTTCGCCGCCCCGCCACTGCTGCGCGGAGGGCCGGTTGACGCCGCCGACCTGGCCGAGGTCGCGGCCATCCTGCGCATCTCGCCGGAGGAGATCGTCGAGGCCCGCTGGGTCGACAATGGTCCGGGTTGGATTGGCGTCATGCTGGCCTCGGCCGAGGCGGTTCTGGTGCTTGACCCGGCCCGCGACCATCCGCGGCGCATGGACATCGGCGTGGTCGGTGAGCACGGCGCGGGCGGCGAGGCGGCGTTCGAGTTGCGGGCCTTCTTCTCCGACCAGTTCGGCGCACTGCGCGAGGATCCGGTGACCGGCAGCCTCAACGCCTCCGTCGCCCAGTGGCTGCTCGGCGAGGGCCATGCCGAGGCGCCCTATGTCGCCGCGCAGGGGACCAAACTTGGCTGCGCCGGGCGCATCCACATCAGTCAGGACGCCGATGGCCAGGTCTGGGTGGGCGGGTCGGCCCGCACCATCGTTTCCGGGGTCATCGACCTGGACTGACTCTCGCGGTGGCCGGCTTGACGGAATAGTTTCGACATTAGATAACTATTGTCCAGACTGGAAAGGAATATCCCATGGCCGACTGGCGTCCCGACCTGATCTCCGCGATCTGCTATCGCGATCCGCGCGCCGCCATAGCCTGGCTCAAGGCGGCCTTCGGTTTCGAACTGTTCATGCTCATCGAGACCGCCGACGGCGCCGTGGCCCATTCGGAGATGCGCTTCGGCGATGGCTGCGTCATGGTCGGCTCGGAATGGTCGGAGTCCCACAAAAGCCCGGCCTCGATCGGGGGCCTCAACACCCAGACCGTGCATATACAGATCAAGGACGACATCGACGCCCACTGCGAACGCGCCCGGGCGGCGGGGGGGCGGATCCTGGCCGAGCCCGAGACCCAGTTCTACGGCGATCGCACCTACCGCTGCATCGACCCTGAGGGCCATATCTGGACCATCGGCCAGACCGTCGCCCAGGTTTCCCGCGAGGCGGCCGAGGCGGCCACGGGAATGAAGATCACCGGCTGGATCTGAGGCCGGCCATGGCCTCGGGCTCTGTCGACCGCACCCTGGCGGCCCTCGCCGATCCCCATCGCCGGGCGGCGGTGGATCTGTTGCGAGCTCAACCCCTCGCCGCCGGCGACCTGGCCCGGCGGTTGGGGCTGACGCCCCCCGCCATGAGCCGGCATCTGCGCGCCTTGCGGGAAGGCGGCCTCGTGGAGGAATCGCACCCCGCCTTCGACGCGAGGGTGCGGGTCTATGCGCTCAAGCCCGGCCCGATGGATGAGCTCAAGGCCTGGCTCCAACAGGCCGAGGGCCTCTGGTCGGAACAGCTCCTGGCCTTCCGGTCCGAGATCGAACGGACGCGCGAGTCGTGACGTCACGAGTCCTGGTGGCCCTGCGCGTGCCGGCCCGGCCCCAGCGGGCCTTCGCGGTGTTCACCGGCGACATCGGCCGCTGGTGGCGGCCGAGCCCGCTCTTCGCCTTCACGCCGCGTGAACCCGGGGTTCTGTCCTTCGAACCGGGCGAGGGGGGGCGGCTCGTCGAGACCCGGTCCAACGGCAAGATCTTCGAGATCGGCCAGGTGCGCGTCTGGGATCCGCCACAGCGCCTGGTCTTCGGCTGGCGCCAGGCCAGCTTCGCCCCCGGCCAGGACACCGAGGTCGAGGTGCGCTTCGATCCCTCCGGCGCGGACGGCGAGGAGACCCTGGTCACCGTGGAACACCGCGGCTGGGAAAGCGTCCCCGCCGCCCACCTCGCCCGTCACGGCTTCCCCGACGCCGTCTTCCTGCGCCGTCACGCCGAGTGGTGGCAGGCCTTGCTCTCGGCCCTCGGCGCGTCCATGTCGGAAGGCGGGAACGGGGGCGGGGCGGCGTGACGACAGACACACCAGAGCGGGGATCCACGGGCCGGCGGGCCGCCTTCGGCTTCATCTTCGCCGCGGCGCTGATCAACGCCGTCTCCTTCGGCATCATGATCCCCATCCTGCCCAACCTGATCAAGCAGTTCACCCACGGCGACACCGCCGCCGCCGCCGAGTGGAACGTGGTGTTCGGCACGGTGTGGGGGCTGATGCAGTTCCTCTGCGGCCCGGTCCTGGGCATGCTCTCCGACCGTTACGGCCGCCGCCCGGTGCTGCTGATCTCGATCTTCGGCCTGTTTGTCGACTTCCTGGTGATGGCCTTCGCCCCCAGCCTGATGTGGCTGTTCGTCGGCCGGGTGCTCAACGGCGTCACCGCCGCCAGCTTCTCCACCGCCAACGCCTATGTTGCCGATGTCACCCCGCCGGAGCGCCGGGCCCGCAACTTCGGCGTACTGGGCTCGGCCTTCGGCTTTGGTTTCATCATCGGCCCGACGATCGGCGGTGTGCTGGGCGAATACAGCCTGCGCCTGCCGTTCATGGTGGCCGCCGGGCTGTGCCTGATCAACGCCCTCTACGGTCTGTTCGTCCTGCCCGAATCCCTCACGCCCGAGCGGCGGACGACGTCCATCCCCTGGGCGCGCGCCAACCCCCTGGGCTCGCTGGCCTTCCTGCGCGAGCGGGCGCAGCTGTCGGCCCTGGTGGCCATCGGCTTCCTCTTCCAGCTCGGCTTCACCGTCCTGCCCTCGGTGTTCGTGCTCTACAGCGGCTTCCGCTACGGCTGGACGCCGTCGATCCTCGGCTGGACCTTCATGGCCACCGGGGTCAGCCAGATCGTCGTGCAGATGTTCCTGGTCGGGCCGGTTGTGCGTCGCATCGGCGAGCGCGGGGCCCTGTTGCTGGGTCTGGGCATGGGTGGCCTGGGGCTGATCATCTACGGCCTGGCGCCCACCGGGCCGCTCTATCTGGTGGGCCTGCCCGTGTGGGCAATGAGCGGCTTCACCAATCCGGGACTCATGGGCCTGATGACCCGCCGGGTCGGTCCGCAGAACCAGGGCCAGTTGCAGGGCGTCTCCCAGAGCCTGCAGGGCTTCGCCTCGGTGCTCGGCCCGCCGCTGTTCGGCCTGACCTTCGCCTGGGCCGTGCGGCACGACTCCGTGCTGCATCTGCCGGGCCTGCCGATCCTCATCGCCTCGGCCCTGCTGCTGTCGGCCTTCGGCCTGGCGGTGCGGGTGGCCACCCCCGCGCCGGTCCCCGCCACGGCCTGACGCGGTCTTTGTGGCGGAGTCGGGTCCTGGCGACGCCTTGATGGCGCCCGGAAAGGCGGAGTAAATCCGCCCTCCCCAACAAGGTGTCGCGTTCCCGTCATGACCCACAGAAGCGCTGTCCTCGCCCTGGCCGTTCTCGCTCTTCAGACCGCCTCCGCTTCGGCTCAGCCGCCGGCGGCGCGCGTTCCGCCGGACGTGGCGACGATGAAGATGTCCTTCTCGCCCATCGTGCGCCGGGCGGCGCCGGCGGTGGTCAATGTCTATTCCAAGCGCCTGGTTCGTCAGCAGATTGATCCCTTCTGGAGCCTGTTCTCCGGCGGCGGCATCGCCCGCGAGCGGGTGGAGCAGTCCCTCGGATCGGGATCCATCGTCCGCGCCGACGGCGTGATTCTGACCAATCACCACAACATCGCCGGCGCCCAGGAGGTGCGGGTGGTCACCGCCGACCGCCGCGAGTGGCCGGCCACGGTGTTGTTGGACGATCCTCGCGCCGACCTGGCCGTGTTGAAAATCGACGCCAAGACCGAACGCCTGCCCACCATCGCCATCGACGACGCCGGCAGTCCGCAGGTGGGCGATCTGGTGTTGGCCATCGGCAATCCCTTCGGCGTCGGCCAGACGGTGACCAACGGCATCGTCTCGGCCCTGGCCCGTTCGGAGGTGCGCGAGAACGACTACGCCTTCTTCATCCAGACCGACGCCGCCATCAATCCGGGCAATTCCGGCGGCCCCCTGGTCGACATGAACGGCAACCTGATCGGGGTGAACACAGCCATCGTCTCCAGTTCCGGGGCTTCGGCCGGCGTGGGCTTCGCCATCCCGGCGGTGATGGCCAAGCAGGTGGTCGACGCGGCGCTCGGTGGCGGCCACAGCGTGGCGCGGCCCTGGCTGGGCGCGCGCAGCCAGGCGCTCACCGACGAGATGGCCCGCAGCTTCGGCCTCGAGTCCCCGTCCGGGGTGGTGGTCACCGACGTGTGGCCGGGCGGCTCGGCCGCCCGCGCCGGCATCGCCCGGGGCGACCTGATCCTCAGCGTCGGGGGCGAGCCGGTGAACGACGACGCCGGGCTGACCTATCGCATCGCCACCCGCCACGTGGGCGACACCGTCACCCTGACGGTGCGCCACGGTAGCCAGATCCGCCCCGTGCGGCTCACCGTGGAGGGCCCGCCGGCCACGCCGGCCGCCGATCCGCGGCAGATCTCCGGCCGCAATCCCCTGGCCGGAATCACGGTGGTCAATGTCTCGCCAGCCAGCGCCCAGCAGTACGGCGTCGATCCCTTTGTGGCCCATGGCGTGCTGGTCACCGCCATCGAGGGCGGCTTCGCCCAGTCCATCGGCGTCCAGGCTGGCGACTTCATCCGTGAGGTCAATGGCCAGAAGATCGCCCAGACCGGCGACCTCGCAGCCGCCGTCCAGGCCCAAACCCACAGCTGGACAATCGTCATCCAGCGCGCCGGCCAGATCATCACAGCGAGGTTTTCCGGATAGAGCTTAGGCGCGCGGCGGCCATCCCAGGCGGGCGGCGGCGCCGGCGGGCAGGGCTCCGGCACCCGCGAAGCTGGCGTCCTCGCCCATCTGCGCCTCGATGCGCAGCAGCTCGTTCCACTTGGCCATCCGCTCGGAGCGCGCGAAGGAGCCCACCTTCAGCTGGCCGGCGTCCCAGCCGGTGGCCAGGTGAGAGATGGTGACGTCCTCGGTCTCGCCCGACCGCGCCGAGACGATGGTCGCCCAGCCGTGCGCCCGCGCCGCCCGCAGCGCCTGGCGGGCCTCCGACACCGTGCCAGCCTGGTTGACCTTGACCAGCAACGCGTTGCAGGCCCCGGCCGCCGCCGCCTGCTCGACCCGCGCCGCGTTTGTCACCAGATAATCGTCGCCGATGATCTGGGTGTCGCCGCCCAGCCGCCGTGTCGCCTCGGCCATGGCCGCCTCGTCCTCCTGACCCACCGGGTCCTCGATCGACAGGATCGGATAGTCGCGCGCCCAGCCGGCCACCCGCTCGACCATGGCGGCGCTGTCCAGCTGGGCCCCGTCGAGGGGCAGGCGATAGCCGTCGCCGCTGACCAGCTCGCTGGCGGCGACGTCCAGGCTGATGAACACCTCCGCCCCCGGCCGGTGGCCCGACGCCTCGATAGCCTGGGTCAGGGCGACCAGGGCGTCCTCATTGGAGGTGAAGTTGGGCCACCAACCACCCTCGTCGGCGGTGCCCGCCAGCCGCCCGGTGCGGGCCATCAATTCGCCGGCGGCGCGATAGACATCTGCGGTGATCTCCAGCGCCCGGCGCACCGAGCCGGCGAACGGGGCCATGATCATGAAATCCTGGACATCGGTTCGCCGACCCGCGTGGGCCCCGCCGCCGAAGATCTGGATTTCCGGCAGGGGTAGGCGCACCGGCGCGCCCTGGGCGAGCCAGCGCCACAGCGGTTCACCCTCGCAGTGGGCCGCGGCGTTCAGCGCCGCCATCGACACCGCCACCGTGGCGTTGCCGCCCAGCCGCGACTTGTTGGTCGTACCGTCGGCGACGATCAGACGGGCGTCGATCTGGTCCTGTGAGCGCACGTCCAGGCCGACGATCGCCCGCGCCAGCTCTCCGTTCACCGCCGCCACGGCGCCCTCGACCCCGTAGCCGCCGAACCGTGGGCCGCCGTCGCGCAGGTCGATTGCCTCGTGTATCCCTCGCGAGGCGCCGGCCGGCGCCATTCCCCGGCCGACCGCGCCGCCGGCGGTCACCACCTCGGCCTCCACCGTCGGGCGCCCACGGGAGTCCCAGATCTGCCGGCCCCGCACGGCGAGGATATCGCTCTTCATGGTGTCCTCTTCGCGCCGGCCGGCGGTCGCCGGCTCAGACGTCCTCGCCCTGGACGAGCGGGTCGGCGGCCTCCTCGGCCAGGTTGGCGTTGATCTGGGTCAGCACCCTGCGGAACGTCGCCAGGTCGCGGACGGCGATGCCGCGGGTGGCCAGGGCGTTCACCTCGGCGACGATGGGCAGCAGGTCCGCTTGCAGGGTCTTGGCCCGCCCGGTCAGGCGGATGTGGATCTTGCGCCGGTCGGTGCGGCTGGGCGCCCGTTCCACCCAGCCGCTCCTCACCAGGCTGTTGATCGCGGTCACCGTGGTGGCCTCGCGGGTGCCCACCTTGTGGCTCAGCTGGCGCTGGGTGACCCCGTCCTCCATCCACAGGTGGCGCAGGAACCGCCACTGGCCGGCGCTGACGCCGAAGGGCAGGGTCCGCCGCTCCATCGCCCGCGAGAATGAGCGGAAGGCGATGCGGGTAAGGTAGCCGATGGAGTTCGTCGGATCGGCCAGCTGGGCGGGGTCGAGGGGTGGGTCGGGGTTCGCCATGGGCCTCCGGTGGGTTCAGTGGCGCCGCGCGGGCGCGGAGCCGGTGAGTCTCCAACGCCGACTATACGCCACGGGATCGCGGTGGCGAGCCGCCGAGGCTTGCGCAAAACCCATAGAACCCTAAGGATATTGATTCTCCGCGGCCCCGCCGCCCTCCCCGGACCGGCGAAATGCCCCTGCCGCTGCTGCCCACCACCATCGTCGGGAGCTATCCCCAGCCCGACTGGCTGATCGATCGCGAGCGGCTGAAGGCCAGCCTGCCGCCCCGCGTGCGCGTGCAGACCCTGTGGCGGGTGGCCGAGCCCTGGCTGGCCGACGCCCAGGACGCCGCCACCCTGGTGGCTATTCGCGACCAGGAGGAGGCGGGGATCGACATCGTCGGCGACGGCGAAATGCGTCGGGAGAGCTATTCCAACCGCCTGGCTACGGCCCTGAGCGGAATCGACATCGACAATCCCGGCGCGGCCATGGATCGCACCGGCAAGCTCAACCCCGTGCCGCGGGTGACCGGTCCCATCGCCCGCATCGGACCGATCGAGGCCCAGGACGTCGCCTTCCTGAAGCGTCACGCCAGGGGGCCGGTAAAGATCACGCTGCCGGGGCCGTTCACCATGACCCAGCAGGCCCAGAACGACTACTATGCCTCGGACGAGGCCCTCGCCATGGCCTACGCCGAAGCGGTGAACGACGAGATCCGCGATCTTTTCGCCGCCGGCGCCGACATCGTCCAGCTCGATGAACCCTATCTGCAGGCCCGCCCGGATGCGGCCCGCGACTACGCCCTGGCGGCCATCGACCGGGCCATCGCCGGCGCCGGCGGCCGCACCGCCCTGCACGTCTGTTTCGGCTACGCCCATGTCCATCAGGGCCGCGCCAAGCCCCGCGGCTATGACTTCCTGGCCGAACTCGACGCCTGCGCCGTCGACATCATCTCTATCGAGGCCGCCCAGCCCCGCCTCGACCCGGCCACTCTCGCCGGCCTGTTTTCCAAGACGGTGATGTATGGCGTCCTGGACCTCAACGACCCGAACCCCGAGACACCTCAGGGGGTCGCCGAACGCATCCGCGGCGCCCTGGAACACATCCCCGCCGAACGGCTGATCATCGCCCCCGATTGCGGCATGAAATACCTCTCCCGCGAGACCGCCTTCGCCCGTCTCAGGGCGATGGCCGAGGGCGCCGCGATCGTCCGGGCCGAACTGGCCATATAGAGCGGGCAGAGGGCGTCTACCCAGGCTCCGCGGCGTCCAGGAAGGCCCGCAGCAGGGCGTTCACCGCCTCGGGTCGTTCGAGCGTGGCGAGATGGCCGCAGGCGTCCACCGTCGCCAGGCGGGCGGCGGGGAGGGCGGCCAGCATCTCCTGCTGATGGGCGTCGCTGGCGATGGCGTCCTCCCGCCCACGGATCAACAGCACCGGGCAGGCGATGGCGCCCAGGCCCGGGCGGCTGTCGAGGCGGGTCATGATCGCCCGCTGCTGGGCCAGGAACCGCTCCGGCCCCGTCTGCGCCGCCATCCGCCGCACCGGGCCTATGATGGTGTCGTCCCCCCGGCGATCCGGGTGGACCAGAATTGGGATACGCTCCTCGACCACCGCCGCGAAGCGGCCCTCCCGCACCAGCCTCAGATAGCCTTCCCGCCTGGCGTTCTGCTCGGGCGTATCGGCCGGCGCCAGGGTCCCCAGCAGGGCCAGGCGTCGCACCCGCCCGGGCGCCGTGCGCATCAGCTCGAAGGCGACGAAGCCGCCCATGGCGTGGGCGACCAGGTCGAAGCGTTCCGGCGCGGCGTCCAGCAGCCGCCGGGCCATGCCGGCGATGCTGTCGTCGGCGCCGTTGTCGGCGAACAGGCGCGTCCGGTCGTCAAGGGCGACGGCCTGCGCGGCCCACACCTCGGCGGTCAGCAGCTGACCGGTGGCGAACACCACGGGGAAGGGCTGGACGGTCATGGCGGCGGCGGGCTGACGTTCTAGCTGCGCGCCTGGATCCAGGCGCTGACCAGGTCGACCATGGCTGTGCGATGGGCCTCGGAATCCTCGAAATAGTGGGCGCCCGGGATCATCTGCAGGCTCTTGTCCGGCGAGGCGATGGCCGCATGGATGGCCCGGGCGTCGCAGGGGAAGACCCCCATGTCGCCCATGCTCTGCACCACCAGGGCCGGCAGGTCGAACTTGGCCAGCTGGGCCTCGCCCTGGCACTTCGACGTTTCCAGGCTCCACATGGAAAGCCAGGTGCGCAGGGTGTTTACGCGCCCGACGCCGAAGGTGCGATTGGCCTGGGCCGGATGGCCGCGATAGCACCCGGGGCAGGGGCGGTCGGAAGGATCGATGGTCGGGTCGATGAACCGCAGGTCGGCCCAGGTGCGATAGAGCGGAAAGAGGATGTCCGGTGTGCCGGCGGCGGTCACCCGCGCCAGCTCGGCCTTGGCCCAGTCGGTGATGCGCTGGTTGCGCGCCCGCTGGGCGGCCCGGTAGCGGACGATGAACTCCGGCGAATAGGGCGGGCCGTTCTCCGGGTTGAAGGGATCGAGCGTGGCGTCGGTGAGGGTCGGGTCGAACTCGTCGACCACCGAGGCGTCCATCCAGTCGGTCAGCACGTCCGGGCGGCCCTTGTGGGCATTGAGCGACACATAGAGGTCGGCGAGCGGCAGATTGGCCAGGGCGTCCCGGCCGGGGCCCTTCAGGCCCCCGGCCAGGGTGGAGGCGATCGCCTCGGCCTGGTACGCGCCCATCAGCGACCCGCCGCCCGAATTGCCTAGGATCACCACCCGCTCGACCCCGGCCTCCTCGCGCAGCCATTTCACCCCCACGGCGATGTCGATCAGGGCGTGTTCCAGCAGGAACAGGTCCTCGGCGCCGCGGAAGCGGGTGTTCCAGCCCAGGAAGCCCAGGCCTCGCTCGGCGAAATAGGGGGCGCTGTAGTGCTCGCTGAAATCGACGTTGTAGTGGGTGGCGATCAGGGCCGTGCGCGGCGTCTTGCCCTTCGGCGTCCAGTAGATCCCCTGGCAGGGGTGGCCGCCGGCCTGGATTCGCGGAGCGGTTGGCGAGGGCAGGCCCACGAACCTGGCGTCCACGCGCGCGCTGAAATCCGGCTGGCTCATCGTTCCCTCGTTCGTATGCTTAGAGACCGAACGATATCGGCGTTTGCCGGGAGGGTCCAGAGCGCGACGCCTGGCGACCGCGGCGCTGGCGCGGGGCGGCGCGACCCTTTAAGGCGGACCGGTATCGGTCGACTGGAGCAGGACGTCACAAGCATGAGCAGCGGCGACGACGAGTTCATCTATGACGAGACCACCGGCGAGTGGATCACCGCCGCCGAGGCGGCCCTGGCCCCGGTGGCGGGCGCCGTCGTGGTGCGTGACTCGGTGGGCAACGTCCTGGCCGACGGCGACGCCGTCACCCTGGTCAAGGATCTCAAGGTCAAGGGCGCCGGCCAGACCCTCAAGCGCGGCACGGTCATCCGCTCGATCCGCCTGACGGGCGACGAGCAGGAGATCGATTGCCGGCACGAGTCGATCAAGGGTCTGGTGCTGCGCGCCGAATTCGTCCGCAAGAGCTAGGCCCCGATGAGGCTCCTCACCGCCCTTGCCATGGCCGCGGCGCTCGCCGCCGGGGCGCCCACGGCCCGCGCCCAGCCTCCGGCGGTGTTCCTCAAGGGCTACGGCGACAACGCCGCCGCCGGACAGAGGTTCGTCCATGACGGGGTCAGCCTGTATTACGAGACCTACGGCGCCGGCGAGCCGCTGCTCATCATCCACGGCAACGGGGCCTCCATCGCCTCGCTCAGTGGCCAGATCGACCATTTCAAGGCGAAGTATCAGGTCATCGTCATGGACAGCCGCGACCACGGCCGCTCCGGCGACGCCCCCGGGCCTCTGACGTTCGAGGCGATGAGCGACGACCTCGCGGCGCTGCTGGACCATCTCCACGCCCGCCCGGCCTATGTGCTGGGCTGGAGCGACGGGGCCATCGAGGCTCTGCTTCTGAGCCTTCGCCATCCGGAAAAGGTGCGCATGATCGCCGCCATGGCCGCCAACCTCGACCCCCGGGGCGCCTGGCCGGAGTTCCTGGAGCCCGCGCCGCCGCCCGCCGGGCCGCCCACCCGGGCCGACCGGGTCCGCCGCCTGGATCTCGATGAACCGCACATCGTCCCCTCGGCCCTGGCCGCCGTCACCGCCCCCACCCTGGTCCTGGCCGGCGACCACGACGCCATCCGCGACGAGCACACCCTGCTGATCTTCCGCAGCCTGCCCAACAGCCAGCTGGCCATCCTGCCGGACGCCACCCACATGGTCCCCATCGACGATCCGGACCGCTTCAACGCCGTGGTCGACCGCTTCTTCAGCACGCCCTTCGTGAAGAGAGACCGCCTCCAGGACCTGCTGAAGACCCTCCGGAAATTCGCCCCGCCGGCGAAATAGGCCGCGCCTACCGCCCCACGGGCCGCCCGTCCTGGCGCCAGACCACTCCGGCCTTCATCACGAAATCCACGTGCTCCAGGCGCGAGACATCGGCCAGGGGATCGCCCTTCACCGCCACGATGTCGGCGAACTTGCCCGGCGCGATGGCGCCGAGGTCGTCGCCGAGCGGACCCAGATAGCGCGCCGCGGTGGTGGTCGCGGCCTGGATGGCCTGCATCGGGGTCATGCCCCATTCCACCATCTTGGCGAACTGCCGGCCGTTGTCGCCGTGGGGATAGACCCCGGCGTCAGTGCCGAAGGTCATTGTCACCCCGGCCTGCACAGCCCGGCGGAAGGTCTCGCGCTGCTTGCGTCCGATCATCCGCTCCTTGTCCAGACTTTCCTGAAGCGTGCCGTTGCTGGTCCCGGTGGCCAGGATGTAGTCGTCGTTATAGATGTCCATATCAAGCGCCGCCCCCCTCGATTTGGCCAGGGTGAAGCTCTCGGCGTCGGCCAGGCTGGCGTGCTCTATGGTGTCCACCCCGGCGCGCAGGGCGTCGTTGATCCCGGCCGTGCCGTGGGCGTGGGCGGCCACTTTCAGTCCCAGCATGTGGGCCTCGTCCACCGCCGCCTTCAGCTCCTCATAGGTCATCTGCTGGGCGCCGACGCTGTCGCCCTTGGAGAACACTCCGCCGGTGGCGCACAGCTTGATCAGGTCGGCGCCATATTTGTGGTTCTCGCGCACCCGGTGGCGCACAGCCTCCGGTCCGTCCGCCACGCCCTCGCCGACGTCGTGGAAACTGGCCGGCAGCAGATTGTTGTCGCAGTGACCACCGGTGGCTCCGATCAGGGGGCCGGAGACGAACAGGCGCGGCCCGGCCGTCTCGCCGCTGTTGATGGAATCCCTGAGGGCGACGTCGGCGAAGCCGTCGGCGCCGACATTGCGCAGGGTGGTGAAGCCCGCCTGCAGTGTCACCCAGGCGTTGGCCACGCCGCTGATCGCTGCGGCTGGCGTCGTCACCGTCAGCCCCCGTAGCCCGCCCTTGTCGGCCCGCGAAGTGATGTGGGTGTGCATGTCGATCAGGCCGGGCAGGATGGTCTCGCCGGCCAGGTCGATTCGTCGCGCGCCGGCCGGGGCGGGCAGGGTGGCCGCCGTTCCCACCGCCACGATGCGGTCATTGGTGATCACCACGGCAGGGCCCTCCACGGGTCTGCCCGCCACCGGATCGACCATCCTTGCGGCGGTAAGATACAGGGTCTCAGCTAGGGCAGGGGCGGCGATCACCGCCAGAAGGGCGCCGGTGAGCGCCGCCGATTTCAGCTTCATGACAGTCGAGTCCTTAAGCCCGCTCCGCACGCCGTGACAGGGTGTGACAGCGGGCCCTGCATTGCCAGGGGCAACCGTAGAGGTGTGCGTCGCCCCGACTGTTGCAATCGTGAAACACGCGCCTGTAAAAAAGATAAAATGCCGGATAACTTCTCGGCGATTTGTTTTCGATCAAGGCCGCAGACCGCGGGGCGGAGGTTCCATCGCGAAATCGTGGCGGATGCCGAGGGCCAGCGCCGCCATGACGGAGACCACGGACATGTCATCGGAAAGGTCCATCGGCCGCCTCGGGTGGGCGGCTGTTGCGCTCGTCTTCGGTCTGGTCATGGGAAGCGCGGCGGGGGCGCAGACGCCAAAACCCGCCGCGGAGGAGACCTCGCAGCCGCTCTACAGCGACCGCGGGGCTGTCACCTGCATGAAGTGCCACCCGGGCGCGGCCTCTCAGACCCATGACAAGACCTACGCGCCCGGCTTCGACAAGAACATCCTGGCGATCATGAACACGCCGCACGGGTCCAAGGGCGACGCCCGCAGCCCCTTCGGCCAG
>CAIXWN010000012.1 GCA_903923135.1 uncultured Caulobacteraceae bacterium
GGCGCGGGTTCGGTATCGAACCGGGCGCACGGGTGGCCATGGTCGAGGATATCGTCTCGACCGGGTTGTCGTCACGGGAATGCGTGGAGGCGATCCGCGCCGCCGGCGGTGATGTCGTCTGCGCAGCCTGCTTGGTCGACCGCTCGGGTGGTCGCGCAGATTCCGGTGCGCCGATGGTCGCCCTGGCGACGCTGGACGTTCCGGCCTGGCCTGCGGACGCTCTGCCGCCCGAACTGGCGGCTGTTCCCACCGAGGACCCCGGTAGTCGAAGGCTCGGCGCGTGAAGGCCGCCACGACCGCCTTGCGACTGGGCGTGAACATCGATCACGTGGCCACGATCCGCAACGCGCGCGGCGAGGCCTATCCCGACCCGGCCCGCGCCGCCGAGGTGGCGATGCTCGCCGGCGCTGACGGCATCACCGCGCACCTGCGGGAAGATCGAAGGCACATCTCCGATGGCGACATCGATTCGCTTGCTTCGCTGACCCGGCAGCGTGGGCGGCCCCTGAACCTGGAGATGGCGGTGACTCCGGAGATGGAGGCCATCGCCCTGGCCCACCGTCCACACGCCGCCTGTCTGGTGCCCGAGCGGCGGGAAGAGGTGACCACCGAGGGCGGCCTCGACGCAGCGGGACAGCACAATCGTCTGGCGCCCGTCGTAGCCAGCCTGAAAGCCGCGGGAATCCGGGTGTCGCTGTTTATCGAGCCCGATCCGATCCAGATCGCCGCCGCCCATGCCGTGGGCGCGCAGGTCGTGGAACTGCATACCGGCGCCTATTGCCTGGCCGTACGCGAACGCAGGCCTGAGGCGTCCGCGTTGCTCCAGCGTCTGCGCGACGCCGCAGCCCAGGCGTCCGGCCTCGGTCTCGAGGTCCACGCCGGCCACGGCATCGACTATGAGACGGTCTCGGCGGTCGCCGCCATCCCGGAAGTGGCCGAACTCAACATCGGCCATTTTCTGATCGGTGAGGCGATTTTCACTGGTCTGGAGGCGGCCATCCGCCGCATGCGCCTGTTGATGGACGCCGCGCGGACCACAGCGGGGAGCCGGACTTCGTCCCGCGAGGCGGTGGCTTGATTATCGGAATCGGATCGGATCTCACCGACATCCGGCGGATCGCGGATACGCTTGAACGGTTCGGGGGCCGTTTCGAGGGGCGGGTCTTCACGGAACTCGAACGGGCTCGGTCCGATCGAAAGCCCGATCGTGCGGCGAGCTACGCCAAGCGGTTCGCGGCGAAGGAGGCGTGCGCAAAAGCCCTGGGTACCGGAATGCGTCGTGGGGTGTTCTGGAAGGATATGGGCGTTGTGAACGCCCGGTCAGGCCAGCCGACCCTGGCCCTCACCGGCGGCGCCGCCGAACGGCTGGCCGCCCTGACGCCGCCCGGCGCGCGGGCCGTAATCCACCTGTCGCTTACCGACGATCACCCCTACGCCCAGGCCTTCGTGGTCATCGAGGCCCTGTCCGAGGGGATCGCCGGCGGCCCCGTCGCCGTCTCAGCCAAACCCTAGCCACCCCGAGGCGACTATGGTCGACCCCGCGAGAGCCCATTACTCATGACCCATGCGCAATCCGCTGGCGACAAGGCGAAGCCCAAGCCGGGCGCGGCCCAGGAGACCCTGGAGGTCGTCAAGACGGTGGTCTACGCGCTGGCGATCGCGCTGGTGATCCGCACACTACTATTCCAGCCCTACACCATTCCCTCCGGCTCCGAGGAACCGAACCTCTACCGCGGCGACTACATCATCGTCTCCAAGTGGTCCTACGGTTACAGCCACCATTCGATCATCGCCAGCCCGCAACTGTTCAGGGGGCGGCTGTTCTTCCACGCGCCAAGCCGTGGCGACATCGTCGTCTTCAAGTTGCCCAGCGACGGTCATACCGACTACATCAAGCGCCTTGTCGGGCTGCCGGGAGACCGCATCGAGGTGCGTCAGGGACGGTTGCTGATTAACGACAAGCCCGTGGCGCGCCAGTCAGTGCGTGTAGTCAACGCCGTGAAGAGTAATGGGCCGGACCTTGATCCGGCGGCGATCCCGGCGACCCTGTGGCGGGAGACCAATCCCGAAGGACGTCAATATCTTACCCAGATGCTTTCTGACGGCGGACTGGCCGACAACACCGGCGTCTATGTGGTGCCGCCGCATTGTTATTTCATGATGGGGGACAACCGCGACAATTCCGCCGACAGTCGCTTCGATTCCGGTCTGCTTCCGGGCGATCCCAAGATGGGCGGTTGCGGCTGGGACAGTCGCCTGGACGCGGCCGTTGGCGGAAATTCAGGGGTGGGCTTCGTTCCTGAGGAAAATCTTGTCGGCAAGGCGCGGATCATCCTGCTGTCGTGGAACACCGGAGTGGATGAATGGCACAATACGGGAGCGACCCTGTTCAAGCCCTGGACGTGGCTCACGGATCTGCGCCCAGGTCGTTTCTTCATGGCGCTGAAGTGATCGGGGCCGGCCGTGAATAGGCGATTGGCCGCCGTCGAGGCCTTGGAGATCCGCCTGGGCCATCGCTTCGGCGACAGAACGCTGCTGGACCGGGCCCTGACCCACTCCAGCGCAAGCCATGGCGCCCGGAAATTGCCCGACAACGAACGCCTGGAATTCCTGGGCGATCGCGTTCTGGGCCTGATCATGGCCCACGCCCTCGTGCTGCGCGAGGCGGACGCCACCGCGGGCGCCCTGTCCAAGCGTCTCGCCGGACTGGTGAGCCGGCAGGCCTGCGCGCGCGCGGCCAGAGCGGCCGGTCTGGGAGAGGCGCTGCGGCTGCAGGGCGGCGAGACCCGCCGCGGCGGACGCGACCACGAGACCATACTAGCAGACGCCTGCGAGGCGGTGATCGCCGCACTCTATCTCGAGGTCGGCCTTGAAGGCGCCGCCGAGTTGGTTCTGGCGCTGTGGGCGCCGCAGCTCGAGGAGGAGGTGGACCCGGCCCTGGCCGACCCCAAATCCGCCCTTCAGGAGTGGGCCGCCGCCAACGGCAAGGGACCGCCAGTCTATCGTGTGGTCTCGCGCACCGGACCGGATCATCAGCCTCAATTTACCCTTGAGGTCTCGTTAGACGAGGACGCGCCAGCGGTCGGCGTGGGCGGGTCACTGCAGGCGGCCCAAAAGGCGGCCGCGCTGGCCCTGTTGCTGCGCAAGAAGGAGCCATCATGACTCGTGCGGGATTCGTGGCGGTGATCGGCGCGCCGAACGCCGGCAAATCGACCCTGGTCAACCGGTTGGTGGGCAGCAAGGTCTCCATCGTGACCCAGAAGGTGCAGACTACGAGATTCCCCGTCCGCGGCGTGGCACTGGACGGGGAAAGCCAGATTGTACTGGTCGATACTCCCGGCATCTTCAAGCCCAGGCGGCGGCTTGACCGGGCCATGGTCCGGGCAGCGTGGGGCCGGGCGGAGGATGCTGACGCCGTGGTGCACCTGGTCGACGCCAATGCCGAGATCGACGTGGCCGACGGCGGCGGAACCCCGGCCGACCGCAAGGCGGCGGGCGACGTTGCAACCATTGTCGAGGGCCTCGGCCATGCCTCGCGCAAGGCGATCCTGGCATTGAACAAGATCGACCTCGTTCGCCGGGACCGGCTTCTGGCTTTGACAGAAAAACTTTTTTCAACAGGTGTTTATGAGGAAGTGTTTATGATCAGCGCCAAGGATGGCGCCGGCGTGGAAGACCTGAGACACCGCCTGTCGGCGACGGTTCCCGAGGGGCCGTGGTTCTACCCGGCGGATCAGAGCGCCGATATTCCCGCTCGCCTGCTGGCAGCGGAGATCACCCGCGAGAAGGTTTATCTGCGCGTGCACGAGGAGCTGCCCTACGCCGCCAGCGTGGAGACAACGGCTTTCGAGGAGCGCAACGATGGTTCGGTCCGCATCGAACAGACCATCTATGTCGAACGGGACGGCCAGCGGGGCATTCTGCTCGGCAAGGGGGGGCAGACCCTCAAGTGGATCGGCGAGGCGTCGCGGCTGGAACTGATCGAATTGCTTGAGCGGCCAGTTCATCTCTTCCTGCACGTGAAGGTCAAAGCGACCTGGGCGGAGGACCGCGGCTTCTTTACTGACGTCGGTCTGGACTTCGACGTCTGATCCGCGCGGAGGATGGAATTCGAGGATGACGGTTTCGTGCTTGCCGCCCGCCCATACGGTGAGGCTGGCGCGATCGTCGAGGTGCTGACCGCCAGGCACGGACGATGGGCGGCCCACGTCGCTGGCGGGGCCTCGCGACGCCTGAAACCGATCCTTCAACCTGGGTCGCGCGTGCGCCTGGCCTACCGGGCGCGTGTCGCTGACCAGTTGGGTTCGGCTCGGATGGAGGGTGAGGGAGAAGGGGCTTCGGCCTTGTTCGACGACCCCCTGGCGTTGGCGGCGCTGGCGGCTGCGGCTTCGGTGGTGGCCGGCGCGCTGCCCGAACGCGAACCTCATACCGGCGTTTTTCTGGCCTTCGAGGCTCTGGTCGGCGCTCTCGGCTTTCCAGACATCTGGCCCGCCGTTCTGGTGCGCTTCGAAATGGGTCTGCTGCAGGAACTCGGATTCGGCCTGGACCTGTCACGCTGCGCCGTGACCGGATCAGCTGATGATCTGGTCTGGGTCAGCCCCAGGACCGGCCGGGCGGTGAGCGCCGCAGCTGGCGAGGCCTACCGCGACCGCCTGCTGGTGCTGCCACCGTTTCTGCTGTCCGCTCAGGGCGGGCTGATGTCCGGGGATGTCGGCGCAGGTCTGGCGCTGACCGGCCGCTTTCTCCAGGATTTCGTCTTCTCGGCCGTAAACCGTCCGTTGCCGCCGGCCCGGGCGAGACTGTTAGAGCGTCTCAAGGAAGCCGGACGGCTGTAGGGGTGACCTTGGTTAGCTACGCCCTTCCGCCGGTCTGATGAATTTCACCAGAACGCGCTGTCCCACCAGAAACGGAGCGCCGTCGGCGCTGACGACAACCTCGACGACCCTTTCATCCGTCCGTTCGGAGGGGTCATCCGACTGAAGCTTGCGGGCGCCGAACAGCGCCGCGAGCCGCAGGACCCGGCCAGGGTAGGCCTTCGACTGGTCGGCCTCAGGCACAATCCGCACGGCCTGACCGATGCGCACCGAGGGAAGTTCGGTCTCGGTGACCTCGGCGCGCACAATGCGCGCGGCCGCGGGCTCAAGATCGAACATCGGCGTGACGTTCAGCGTCGAGGCGCCGCTGCCTGGATTGGCGTAACGCCGGACAATCACTCCGTCGGTAGGTGCACGGACATTCGTTTGTTCAAGGCGATAGCGGGATTCGTTCACCTGGGTTTCGGCTACGGCCACAGCGGCGCGTTCGGCGAGAAGCGAAGCCTGGGCGCTGGCGATGGCGTCGGCGGCCTGATCGACCTGCTGCCCCGAGACGACGCCGGAGAGGGTCTCGAGGCGCGCCTTTTCGCGGCGGGAGGCGGCGAGCTGGACCTCGGTGACGCCCAGCTGGCTGCGAGCCTGGGCGAGACTGGCCTGAGCCGTCTGCAGGGCCAGACGCGGGGCGTCATCCTCCTGCCGAGCCAGAACCTGGCCCCGCCTCACGGCCTGGCCTTCAATGACATCCACCTCGCGCACAACCCCGGCGGTGCGTGAGGCAATCTGGATAATGCCGCCCTCGACGTCCGCCTTGCCCTCGGCCACGGCTGCGTAGGGCGTATCTGACGCCGCGGCGGCTGCTGGGGTCTTGGTTCGCGCCGGACTGGGCTGGAGGAAGTAAAGGCCGGCGCCGGTGGCGGCGAGCACGCCAAGGGCGCTGACCCAAACGGCGGGACGGCGAAGGGCAGGGGGCATGACGATCAGGCTCCGGGAGGCGTCGTTGGACCGGGGACGGCGTCGCGCGGGACGGCGGGCGCCTCGTCCCGCGGCTCCGGCTCCAGGATGCGACCATCTTCAATGTGGATGATGCGGTCGGCGAAGGCTTCCAGCCGCGGGTCGTGGGTGACGCAGATCACCGCGGCATTGTGCTCCACCGCGGCCCGCCGCAGCAGGCGGATGACCACCTGGCCGTTCTCGCCGTCGAGCGCCGATGTGGGTTCGTCGGCGAAAAGCAGGGACGGCCGCTTGGCGATGGCCCGGGCTATGGCGATGCGCTGCTTTTCGCCCCCGGAAAGCTCGCTGGGCCGCTGGTTCATGCGCGGACCGAGTCCGACCTCTTCGAGGGCCTCCACGGCGATCCGGCGGGCCTCGGGACGGGACAGGCCCTGGTATTTCAGCACGGTCGTCACCTGCTGCAGGGCGGTCAGGGCGGGGAACAGGTTGAAGCCCTGGAAGATGAAGCCGCAGTGCTGCAGCCTGAACCGGTCGATCCGGCCAGCCCCGCGGCTCCACAGGTCCTCGCCGTGGGCGCTGACCTGTCCCTCATCCGGCTTGAGCAGGCCCGACAGCGCGGCGATGAGGGTGGATTTTCCCGAGCCGGAAGGGCCCATCACCATGGTGACGTCCCCGTGGCGGGCGTGGAAGTCGACGCCCTTGAGCACCTCGACGACGTTCCGTCCGGCCTTGAAGCGTTTCACCAATCCCCGGGCGGAAAGGGCCATGGCGGAATTCGCGGCGGTCATCGCAACAGGTCCGCGGGCTGGCTGTGTTTGAGCACGCCCATCGCCAGGGCGCCGGAGCTGACCGCGATGACCATGAGCATCAGGCAGATCAGCAGGGCCGGTTGCGGCCGGATGACCAGGGGAAGGCCGGCGCCGGCTGCGGCCAGGGCGGCGACCCAGGTGATCAGGCCGGCGGCGGCGATTCCGGCGAAGCCGGCCCAGATCGACAGCTCCACCACAATCCAGCGCAGTGACCCCATGGAAATGCCCAGGGCGCGAAGCGACGCGAACTCGCGGATGTTGGAGAGAATGGCGCCCCGCAGGGTCTGCGACGTGATGCCGATGCCGATCAGCACCGCCATGATGGTCAGAAATACCAGCAGCACCCCGACGATCTGCTGCGACATCACCGCATCCTCATTGGCGCGGATGAATTCGGCGCGGGTCCAGGCTCGGTAGGCGCCGTGGGATCCGGCGTTCAGTTGGGCGCGTACCGTGTCGGCGAAGGCCGGGTTGTCGAGCCTAACCATCAGCGGGCCTGTGTCCCCGTTGCCGGTGTCCCGCCGGCTCAGCCGCCGGACGGTGTCGCGCGAAGCGACGATCGTCGGCTGCTCGATGCTCTGATAGTTGTGCAGGATGGTGCGGATGCGGACGGCGTGACCGTTCACGGACGCCTTGTCTCCGAGCTTGACGCCGAGACCCGCCAGGTTGCTGGCGTCGACCCCGATCGCGCCGGGCTCCATGAGGGCTACGCGTTGGGCCTCGCTGTAGTCGACCGGCAGGGTGACGGCATTGGGGATCGGGTCGACCGCCCAGACGTTGACGAACTTCTGCACCTGCTTGCCGCCAGGTCCGGAAGCGTTCACCCACGAGCCGAAGGTCTCCTCCAGGCTGCGCACCTCCACCACGTGCGGATTCAGGAAGATCTGCGGCTGCACCCGCGCCGGCAGACTGGCGTTGGAATTTACCATGCTGGCCGCCTTGGGGGGCAGGATGAAGATGTCCGCGCGCGAGCGTTCGGTGGTGGCGAAATCCGAGTGGATGATGCCGGTGAACAGCCCCTGCATGACCAGCACCATCACGCCCGAGAAGGCGAGCGCGACGATGGCTGCCATGTAGCGACGCCATTCATAGAGCAGTGTGGCCAGGGCGAGAGACATCAGCCCCCCGTTCCGTCGGCCGCGAAGGCCCAGCCGCCGCCCAGCGCCTTGTAGGTCCGCACGGCGCGCCGCAGGGTGTCCACCCGTTCGGCCGTCAGGGAAGAACGGATCGATCGCCAGGACTGTTCCGCCGACAGGGTCGCGGTCAGGTCACCCAGTCCCTGCGCATAGCGCCGTTGCGAGGCGTCATACGCCCGGCGCGCCCTGTCCTCGCCATCGGCCAGCAGACCGGTCGCCTGCTCGCCGGCGGCAAGGTCTGTGAAGGCGTTCTGGGCCTCGCCGAACGCCGCGCGGACGGTCTTCTCATAAGCGATGGCGCTCTGGCGAGCGCGGGCGTCTTCGGCTCGGGCTTCGGCCAGCAGGCGGGGAATGTCGAAGGTGGGGGCGGTGACGCCGGCGGCGAGACTCCAGAATCCGGTTGTCGCGACCTGCCGCGAGGACACGAGGGTCGCGGGCGGTATATAGGACACGCCCGGCGAGGCGGTGCTTGAGAGCCCCAGCCCCGGCAGCAGGGTGATCTTCGGAAAAATCGCCAGATGGGCGAGACGCGCGGCCCCCAGTTCGGCGCGCAGGCGGTACTCGGCCTCTCGGATATCGGGGCGTCGCGCCAGCAGTTCGGCGGGGAGGGCGCTTGGCATCGGCGGAATCTCGGGCGTCGAACCGTTCAGAGGCAGATCGTCGATCCGGTCGAGGTCGCGGCCGACCAGGATGAGCAGCTGCCGGCGCGTGGCCGAGAGCTGGGCCTGGAGATCGGCGGCCTGGGCCTCGGCCTGGGCAAGCGGTCCGGCCGTGCTGTCGACGTCGTCGAGGGGGGCCGCGCCGGCCGCGGCCTTCCGACGCGCCACTCCCAGCAAGTCACGCTCGATCCGGACGGTCTGGCGGGCGTCTTCCAACTGGATGGCCAGGCCCTGGCCGCGGAAATAGGCGTCGGCCACCTCGGCGGCGAGGCTGGCGCGAAGCCCTTCGACATTGAACCGGGCTTCGGCGGCGTCGGCGTCGGCCACGCGGCGCGCCACGGCCAGTCTGCCGAAAAGATCGAGTTCCCAGGACACGTTGAACGTCCCCGACGCCGAGTCGGTGACACCGCTGGTGGGATTGAGGTTCGAACCCGTTCCGCCGATCTCGTAGGCTTTCTCGTGGCTGGCGGCGCCGCTGATCGACCCCGTCGGCAGGGTCTGGGCCGTCTGGGCCGACCGCGTGGCCCGCGCTTCGAGGATGCGCGCGGCGGCGGTGCGGAAATCATCGCCGCTCAGTTCGGCCTCGGCCTCCAGGGCGTTGAGCGCCGGATCGTTGAACAGCCGCCACCACTGGTCGAGGGCCGCCGCCGCGGGCGCCGGAGTCGGGACGGCCGCGTAGGCCGCGGGCATCCGTACGGCCGGCGTTGGCGTTGGACGCGCCGCCACGGCCGGGGTGGTCACCGTCAGCACGACCAACATGATGGCGGCGCGAGACGTCACGTTATGGGGCCTTCGAGAGGGGCATGGAGGCGCTCGATCACGGGTGTTGGTGGCGCGCCTGGCAGGATTGCCGGGCGCCGGGCCCGGAATTCCGGGCTGGCAGCACGGGTACTTTGGCCGCCGGGTCACGGGCGGCGCCAGTTAAATTTTGGTTATTCTGTGGCGGATGGTCGTCTTGCAGGTCGCCAGGGCCTCAATTCACCGTGTCGCCGCTCGCCTTCGGTGACCATGCTGGACACTGGCGTGGGACTCGGATTGAAGCCGGAGCATGAACGAACGTGTCCCGCCGCCGGCGCCCGATGAGGGCGGCCGGATCCTGGAGGAGTCGCTCAACGACGCGCTCTCCCGGCGCTACCTCGCCTACGCCCTGTCGACCATCACCCAGCGCGCCCTGCCCGATGTGAGGGATGGATTGAAACCGGTCCACCGGCGGCTGCTGTACGCCATGCGGCTGCTGAAGCTTGATCCCCGGACCTCGGCCAAGAAGTCGGCTCGGGTGGTGGGCGATGTGATCGGCAAGTATCACCCGCACGGCGATGTGGCGGTCTATGACGCCCTGGTGCGCCTGGCCCAGGATTTCGCCCAGCGCTATCCGCTGATCGACGGCCAGGGCAACTTCGGCAACATCGACGGCGATAACGCCGCGGCCATGCGCTACACCGAGTGCCGCATGACCGACGCCGCCCAGCTGCTGCTGGATGGCATCGACGAGGACGCCGTCGATCTGCGCCCCACCTACGATGGCGAGGAAGAGGAGCCGGTGGTTCTGCCGGCCGGCTTCCCCAACCTCCTGGCCAACGGCTCGTCCGGCATCGCCGTGGGCATGGCGACATCCATCCCCCCGCACAACGCCGCCGAACTGATCGACGCCTGCCTGCTGCTGCTCAAGGCGCCGCGCACCACCACCGCCGAGCTTATGGGCCTGGTCCAGGGCCCCGATTTTCCCACCGGGGGCGTCATCGTCGAGCCGGCCGCCTCGCTGCTGGAGACCTATGAGACGGGCCGCGGCGGCGTGAGGGTGCGGGCGCGCTGGTCCCGCGAGGACACCGGCCGCGGCGGCTGGCGCGCCGTCGTCACCGAGGTGCCCTACCAGGTCAAGAAGGCCGACCTCGTCGAGCAGTTGGCGTCGCTGCTTGAGAACAAGAAGGCCCCCCTGCTCGGCGACGTCCGCGACGAGTCGGCGGAGGACATCCGCCTGATTATCGAGCCGCGGGCCCGCAACGTTGAACCCGAGGTGCTGATGGAGAGCCTGTTCCGGCTCTCGGACCTGGAGACGCGCTTCCCGGTCAACATGAATGTGCTGAATGCGCGGGGCGCGCCGGTGGTGATGGGCCTGAAGAGCGCCCTGGTGGCGTTCCTCGATCACCGGCGCGAGGTGCTGCTGCGCCGGACGCGGTTCCGACTGGAGAAGATCGAGGCGCGGCTGCACATCCTCGAAGGCCTGCTGATCGTCTTCCTGAACCTCGACGAGGTGATCCGGATCGTCCGCTTCGAGGACGAGCCGAAGGCGAAACTGATCGCCGCTTTCGCGCTCAGCGACATCCAGGCCGAGGCCATTCTCAACACCCGCCTGCGTCAGCTGGCGCGACTCGAGGAGATGGAGCTGCGACGCGAGCACGAGTCGCTGTCGGCCGAGCGCGACGGCCTGCAGGCGGTTCTCGCCTCGGACGCCGAGCAGTGGAAGCGGGTCGGGCAGGGGCTGCGCGAGGCGCTGAAGATCCTCGGGCCGAAGACCGCCGTCGGCGCCAGACGGTCCACCTTCGAGGCGCCGCCGGCGATCGACGCGGGAGCGGCCCTGGAGGCCATGGTGGCCCGGGAGCCGATCACGGTCATTGTCTCGGAACGCGGCTGGATCCGCGCCGCCAAGGGGCGCATCGAGGATCCCCACGCCCTGGCCTTCAAGGAGGGCGACCGGCTGGCCTTCGCCGTGCCCTGCGAGACCACCGACAAGCTTCTCCTGTTCGCCTCGGACGGCCGGTTCTTCACCCTGGCCTGCGACAAGCTGCCGTCGGCGCGGGGGCAGGGCGAGCCGCTGCGCCTGATGATCGACCTGGACGACAAGGTCGCCATCCTGGCGGTGTTTCCGCACAAGCCCGGCCGCCTTCGCCTCCTGGCCTCAAGGGGCGGCTACGGCTTCCTGATGAACGAGGACGAGGCGGTGGCCTTCCGCAAGGCGGGCAAGCAGGTCCTCAACATCGATGGCGAGGCGGCGGCGCTGTGCCTCGAGGCGACGGGCGATCACCTTTCGATCATCGGCGACAACGGCAAGATCCTCATCTTCCCGGTCAGCGAGCTGCCGACCATGGCGCGGGGCAAGGGCGTGAAGCTGCAGAGCTACCGCGAAGGCGGGCTGCGTGACGGGGTGCTGTTCAACGCCGCCGACGGAGCCGGCTGGGTCGACGGCAGCGGCCGTCGCCGGGCCTGGCCGGAGTGGCGCGACTGGCTGGGCCGCCGCGCCTCGGCCGGACGCCTGGCTCCGCGCGGCTTCGCCGCCAATCGCCGCTTCTCGCCGGGCTGACCGGCGTCCGGTTGGGAGAGGTCAGGCGCCTCCCGCTGACCGGCGGCCTCGTGTAGAGAATCGTGAAAACGCCACCCACGGAGCCGACGCCCATGATCACCGCCACGCCGATTGACTACGCCCTGGAAGGCAAGCCGCATCAGGGGCTGCTGGTGCGCGACGACGCCCGCACGGAGCCGGGCCCCACCGTGCTGGTCTTCCACGCCTGGGACGGACGGACAGAAGCGCATGACGTCTTCGCCCATCGCCTGGCGGCGCTCGGCTGGACGGCGTTTTCGGTCGACCTCTACGGCAAGGGCGTTGTGGGCAACACCACCGAGGAGTGCCAGGCGCTGATGAATCCGCTGGTGGGCGACCGGGCGCGACTGCGCGCGGTTCTGCTGGCGGTGGTGGACGTCGTCGCCGCCCTGCCTCAGGTCGACGCCTCCCGGATGGCGGCGATCGGCTTCTGCTTCGGCGGCCTGTGCGTGCTCGACCTCGCCCGCGCCGGGGCCGCTCTCAAGGGGGTGGCCAGCTTCCACGGCCTGTTCATTCCCCCCGGTCTGCCCCTGGTCACGCCCATCGTTCCCAAGGTGATCGCCTACCACGGCTGGGCCGATCCCATGGCCAAGCCCGATGCGGTGGTGGCCTTCGGCGAGGAGTTCACCGAGGCCGGCGCCGACTGGCAGATTCACGGATTCGGCGGCGCGATGCACGCCTTCATGAACGTGGGCGCCAACATGCCCGAGATGGGCATTCTCTATGACGCCAAGGTCGCGGCCCGGGCGTGGGATGGCATGGCCGGATTCCTGACCGAGGTGCTTGTCTGAGTTGGCAGGGGCGGGCGGGTCGGCCCCTCAATCGGCGGCTGAGTCGGCGCCCCAGCGCGCCTTGCCCGCGCGCAGGAGGCTGAGGAACTCCTCGGGCGAGGGGCCGAAGCGCGGCCAGATGACGTTCGCCCGGGCGTCGAAGCCGGTGTCGCCCTTGCGCTCGATGGCCACCATGTGAAGCTTGCTTCGCGCGTGGACGAGCACGACGTGAAAGCGCGCCATGTCGGTCCAGCGGTAGCGGCGTTCAACGCCGTTGAGGTCGACAACAACTCCGGTCTCGTCGATCGCCAGGCGATCCTTGCGCCGCTGGACCTCGACGATTCCCCAGACACAGGCCCCGACCATGAACAGGAACGACAGGGTGGAGATCAGGCCGCGGGTGTAGAACGCCTCCAGCGGCCACTTCGCGACCACCTCGAACACCACGGCGAAGATCAGCTCAAGCCCGATGATCAGGGCGAAGACCATGGTGGTGGCGAGCTTCTTGGGCCGGAATTCCAGGGGCAGGTCCGCGAGGGTGTAGGGCATCGGGGGCAGGGCCTTGCAGCGATGGAACGACGGGTCGCCCCTCCTCTAGCATGACCGTCGCGGAGGCGCCCCTCCGGCGTTCAGTGGGTGAAGGCGACCGAGACGGAGAGGATTTCCACCGGGCCGGCCGGATCGTACCAGGGGTGAAACTGCACGCCCATGAACAGGGTGGAGGCGAGAAGGCCGGCGGCGAAGACGCCCCAGAACCACGCGAGGGCCACGAGAAGCCGGTCCAGCAGGCCGCTGCGCAGAAAGGGTCGACGGGGCCACAGTCTGACGAAGGCGAACGCCAGGCCGAGGTAGATGGCGATATCGATCGCCAGCGGGGCCAGAAAGATCTCGGAGGCCCCGGGCTGGGTCGCCGAGGGCGTGGCCCAGGGCGCCGGAGCGCCGAAGAACCGGCTGCGCGTCGAATTGGCTTCGAACACCGTGAATTCAACCGTCGGATAGGCCAGCAGGCCAACGGCGAGAGGCAGCCACGCCAGGCGGCCCATGCCGCGGAGGGTGCGAACGCTGAGCGGAGCGTCGTCATCTCTGGTCATAGGACTCCCCGTGTCCAGACGGCGACTCCGGATGGCGCCGGTCCCCGGCCAGCCGAATCGCCGTCGCGCCGAAGCGTGACAGTTCTGTCTAATTCAGGGGGGCGCCATCGGCAAAGGGCCTCGGGGCTGGCGGCCGGGCGACGCGGGGCTCACTGCAGGTCCGGCGGTTCCGGTTCGCCCCAGGCCTCGGTCGGTTTTCGACCGGGCGAGCGGTAGGGTGACCAGGGCGGCCGCCCGAACGGCGCCGGCGGGCCCCAGTCCTCGCCCGTCCAGCGCGGCCAGTCGGGGGTGAACTGAAGGTCTGCGCAGAGCCGTTCGACCGTCTCGCGCAGGGGCAGGGTTTCCAGGGCCGCATAGGCCTCGTCCCACTTCAGGCGCTCATCGAGGGCGCTCTCCAGATCCTCGAACACCTCGGCGGA
>CAIXWN010000013.1 GCA_903923135.1 uncultured Caulobacteraceae bacterium
GGTCGACGCCGTGCGGGCGCTGGAGGCGCCGGACGCCGACCGCCGCCTGGCCCTGGCGCGGGGGGTGCACCTGGTGGTCGCCCGCGAGGCGCTGCCGGTGAACCGCACGGTGATCATGCCGGCCGCCGACAAGCGCAGCGTCTTCGCCGTGCCCAGGGGCGCGGTGACCTACATCGGCACCACCGACACCTTCCATCCCTCGCCGGAGGCCTGGCCGCCGGTGACGCCGCAGGACGTGGACTATCTGCTGGCGGCCGCCGCCCGGCGCTTCCGCACCCCCCGCCTGCACGTGCAGGACATCGTCGCCCTGTGGTCGGGCGTGCGGCCCCTGGTGGCCCAGGAGGGCAAGTCCGCCTCGGACATCTCCCGCAAGGACGAGCTGTGGACCGGCCCCGGCGGGATCCTCTCCATCGCCGGCGGCAAGCTCACCGCCTATCGCCAGATGGCCGAACGGGCGGTCGATCTGGTGGAAACGGCCCTGGGGCGCGCGCCCTCGGCCAGCCGCACCGCCAGCGAGTCCCTGCCGGGCGGCGACGCCTCGCCCGCCGACCTGCGGCGCGGCCTGCTCGCCCGCGGCCTGGACGCCCTGGCGGCCGACCGCCTCGTCGGCCTCTACGGCTCGGAGGTCGGCGACCTGCCGGGCGACGGCCCCGCCGCGGAGGCGACCCGCGCGGTGCTGGTCGAAGGCGCCCTCACCCTGGAGGACTACTGGGCCCGCCGCAGCGCCCGGGCCTGGTTCGATCCCGACGCCGGCATGGGCGCGCTGGACGCCGCCGCGGCGGCCATGGCCCCGCTGCTGGGCTGGTCGGCCGACCGCACGGCGCGGGAGATCGGCCTTTGCCGGGGCCAGCACGCGGCCGACATGGCCTCGCTGACAGCGCCTATTTCGGGTGTATCCGGGTGATCTTCGAGCCCTTGATGTCGATGCCGGCCATCAGGCCCTTCTCGGCGAACGGGAAGGCGTAGACGTCGTGGCTGAGGGTGGCCGTGTCGGCCTCCCGCGATTCGCCGGCGTCGACCACCACCACGCTGGGCCCCGTCCCCAGGGACCAGCCGTCGGACTTGCGGACATAGGCCAGGGCCCCGTTGCTCATGAAGAAGAGGGCGTAGCTGAAGGCCTGGCCGCCCGCCTGGAGGCCGAAGGAGGCGGCGCTGATGTTGTAGTATCCGGCCGCCTGGCCGTGCTCGAAGAGCACCCCGTCGCCGGTCTGCGCCCCGATGACGAACCCGCCCTTGAGGATCCGGGGAAACACCAGCACGGCCCGGGCGTTGCGCTCGAACAGGCGCGATCGCGGCACGGTGGCGTGGAGCTTGTTGAGGGCGGCGCGGGCGGCGGCCGTGAGGTGGACCGCCGTCTCGGCGTGAGCGAGGCAGCCGAAAGGTGTGTTCAGGGCGGCGGCCGCGAATGAACCGGCCAGCACGGACCGACGTCCGAGGCGCATCGTCTGGCGCTCCAGCGAGCTTGGGATTCCATCCCCCCCGGGACAGGCTCCAGTGGCGAAATGCATATCACACTCATCTGGCCGATCAAAACCCTCCGGCGCGGGCGTGGTACCAAATTCGTGCGCCGGCGGTATCGCCGCTCCCCACCTTTCGGCTAAGCCGGACGCCTTTTCGCCTGAAGGAGCGCCCATGTCCCTGGACCCCGCCGACTGGAACCAGACCCGCGCCACCGGCCGGCGTATGGTGGACGACATGCTGGGCTGGCTGGAGACCGTCCGCGACCGGCCCGCGTGGACCAGCGTACCCGCCGAGGTGAAGGCGCGCTTCGCCCTGCCGGTCCCCCGCCAGGGCGCGCCGCTGGAGGCGGTCTATGACGACTTCCTGCGCGACGTTCTGCCCTATCCCACCGGCAATGTGCACCCGCGGTTCTGGGGCTGGGTGATGGGCACCGGCACCACCACCGGGGTTCTGGCCGAGCTGCTGGCGGCCACCATGAACCCTCACCTGGCCGGCTACGACCAGTCCGCCGCCCTGGTGGAGAGGCAGGTGATCGCCTGGCTGGTCGAACTGATGGGCTTTCCCTCCGACGCCAGCGGCCTGCTGGTCAGCGGCGGCACCGAGGCCAACATCAACGGCCTGATGGCGGCGCGGGTGGCCAAGGCCGGCTGGGACGTGCGCGCCGAGGGCCTTCGCGCCGGCCCGCCACTGACCCTCTACGGCAGCGCCGAGACCCACAGCTGGATCAACACCGCCTGCGAGACCATGGGCCTGGGCCGCCAGGCGTTCCGCGTCATCACTACCGGCGACGACTACCGCATCGACGTGGCGGCGTGCCGCGCGCGGATCGACGCCGACATCGCCGCGGGCCTGCGCCCCATCGCCATCGTCGCCAACGCCGGCACCGTGGGCACCGGGGCGACCGACGACCTGGTCGCCCTGCGCGCCCTGGCCGACGAGAAGGACCTGTGGCTGCATGTGGACGGCGCCTTCGGCGCCCTGGTCGCCTGGACGCCCAGCCGCGCCATGGTCGCCGGCCTGGAGACCGCCGACTCCCTGGCCTTCGACCTGCACAAGTGGGGCTACATGCCCTATGAGGTCGGCGTCGCCCTCACCCGCCGCGCCGATGCCCAGACAGCGGCCTATCAGCCGGCCGGCGGCGCGCCCGCCTATCTGAAATCCCCCGACGGGGGCATCGCCGTGGACACCACCTATTTCGCCGACCGCGGCCTGCAGCTGTCGCGCGGCTTCCGGGCGCTGAAGGTGTGGATGTCGATGAAGGAACAGGGCGTCGACGCCCTCGGTGCGGCGATGCAGGAAAACATCGACCAGGCGCGGCGTCTGGGCGAGCGGGTGGCGGCCCACGCTGACCTCGAGCTTCTGGCGCCGGTGACGCTGAACATCGTCTGCCTGCGCTACGCGCCGGCCGGCCTGCCCGAGGCGGCGCTCAACGCCCTCAACCAGGCGATCCTTGTGGCGCTGCAGGAACGCGGGATCGCCGTGCCGTCGCAGACCATGCTGCAGGGGCGTTTCGCCATCCGCGTCTGCATCACCAATCACCGCTCACGGGACGAGGACTTCGACGTTCTGGTGGAGGCTGTGGCGGCCATAGGCCCCGAGCTGGCGGCGCGATGAGCGGGACCTACCGCTCCGGCTTGCAGGCGCTCTACGATGGCGAGGTGATGGGCGAGCGGCTGCTGCTGGCCCTGCACGCCGCGGCGAGGACGCCCCGCCAGGCCCGCCATTTCGCCGCCATCCTGCAGCTGGAGACCGAGACCAAGGCGCGGCTGCGGCCCCTGCTGCTGCGGCAGGGGATGAGCCTGGCCGAGACCGCCGACCTCGGCGGCGTTCCGGGGCGCGTCGAGGACTACCGGCGACTGGACTGGCGGGCCTGGACCGCCGCCTCGGCCGAGCGGCTGGCGCCCATCGTCGTACGCTACACGGCCATCGCCGCCCTCGGGCCGGCGGCCGACCAGTCCGAACTCGCCGCCGTGGTCGCCCATGAGGCGGCGCTGCTGCGCTGGGCGGAGATGGAGGCGGGCGGAGAGACGGAAGCATCGCTGGACGCCATCTTGGCCCTGCTCCGCTTCCCGCCGTTCTGACATGACAACGCCGCCGGCCCTGCGGCCGGCGGCGCGATCATTCCCGTCCCGGGACTGAATTCAGACGGCGGCGGAGACCGTCCGGCGACGCGAGCGCAGGGCCGCGCCGAGGCCACCCAGGCCGACCAGCATCAGCGCCCAGGCGGCCGGCTCGGGCGCGCCGGAGCCGGAGAGCGTGAACGCCGCGTCGGTCGACAGGGTTGACGGCGAGCCGAAGAAGTTCTGGATCTCGGCTCCGTCGCCTCCGGTGGACGTGCCCCAGCCCCACTGCGGCGGGAAGGCGATGTCGGGAACGATCGACAGCCAGTACTTGGTGTGACCCGCGGCGGCATAATCGGCGGCCAGCGAATAGCTGAACACCTGGTCCACCCCCGTCGCCGCCTCGCCGGCGGTCCCGGCGACAAATTCTGAATAGACGCTGCTCCCCGGCGCGCCGGCGGAATCGCCGTAGATGGTGACCGTGAACCCGGCGATCGGCGCCTGCGTTCCGTTGAAGTAGCCGCCGGTGAAATCGATCTGGCTGATCTTCGAACCCTTGGACAGCAAGAAGTTGTCGTAGACCGTGGCGTAGGCGCCGTTGCCGCCGCCTGTGTCGTTCTGGCTGGCGAAGAGGTTGTACGCCCCGTCCCAGGGCTGGCTGAACAGGGCGCTCGGGCTGACGCCAGCGTCGGCCGCGCCGGCCAGGGCCAAAGCCACGATACCGCCCAAAATTGGCATTTTCTGCAAAGCCAATCCCCCCGAATAAGCCTAAATCTTGTCAGCCGTGACGGCTCTTGCAACATGCGAATGGGTTGCGCAAGCGCCAATCGCACGCCGCCTGCCGTTGGCGGTCAGCCGGGAATCCGCCGGATTCGCCCGCCGCGTCAGGCGGCGGAGCGCAGAGACTCGCAGAAGGCGACGATGCGGCGGCCGGCGGCGAGCAGCTGGTCATCCGGCAGGGTCAGGGAGATCCTCAGGCGGCCGGCGACGTTCGGCCCGAAGGCGTCGCAGGGCAGGACCGCGACGCCGTGGGCCTCCAGCAGGGCGACGGCGAACTCGGTCGAGGTCAGACCGGTGGGCCGCACGTCGAGCAGCAGGAACATGCCGCCCTCGGGCGCCGCGACCACGCAGCCGGGGGCTCCGGCGAGCAGGGCGGCCATGGCCTGGCCGCGCCGGCGGTAGTCCTCGCACAGCGCCGCCACCTCCGGCAGGTCGGTCTTCAGGGCCGGCAGGACCCCTTCCTGGATGAACGGCGGGCCGCCGAAGGCCAGGCACATCAGCAGGTTGGCGATGTGACCGGCGAGAGCCGGCGGGGCGGCGGCCCAGCCCAGGCGAAAGCCCGGAATGGCGTGCGACTTCGACAGGCTGGACACCACCACCGCCCGACCCGCGGCCTCGTCGAGCGACCAGGCGCTGAGGTGGGGCCGGGCGAAGGCCATATCCTCATAGACCTCGTCCGAAACCAGCCACAGATCGTGGCGGCGGCAGATGTCGGCCAGGGCGCGCTTCTCGGCCTCGTCGAACACCGCGCCGGTGGGGTTGTGCGGCGAGTTGATCAGGATGGCGCGGGTGCGGGGCGTCACCGCCGCCTCGATCGCCGCCAGGTCGGGATGAAAGCCGCGCCCGGCGTCGAGGGGAACCTTGACCATCCTCGCCCCCGTCGCGGCGATCACCGCGCCGTAGGTGGCGTAGACCGGATCCAGGGCGATCACCTCATCGCCGTCGCCGGCGATGCACTGCATGGCGCAGTAGAGCCCCGCCTGGGCCCCCTGGGTGACCACGACATTGGCGGCGGCGCAGGCCGCGCCCGTGCGCCGGGCGATGCGGGCGGCGATGGCGGCGCGCACGGCCGGCTGGCCGGCGATCGGCGCATAGCCCGGGTGGTGGGCGGCCAGGGCGGCCCGGGCGCCCTCGATGATCAGGTCGGCCGGCGCCTGGTCGGGATCGCCGATGGTCAGGAAGGTCACCGCGCGCCCGGCCGCCTTCATGGCCACGGCCCTGTCGTGCACCTTCCAGGTGTCGGCGCCGCCGCCGGCGATGCTGTCCACGAGGGGCGAGAACTTCATGGGTCGGGGACTCTCAGGGGGAAGACGGGAAAGCGCCGCGTTTAGAACCGATCGGCCGGCCCGCCAAGCGCGGGGCGCGCCATCCGGCTGCATTGATTGACCTTGGGGCGCCGTGCACAAGCAGGAAAACCGCGCTTCGCGGCGAGTAACCCGGGACGTTTCCATGACCCAATCGATCGCACAGGCGCTCTGGGCGGCGCTCGGCGAGGCCAAGGTGCGGACGGACGCCGAGACCCTTAACGCGCGCCGGCACGACTACTGGGTGCTCAGCCACGTCCGCGACCATGTGGGAACACCCGGACCGCCGCCCGTCTGCGTGGTGCGCCCGGCCGATGTGGCCGACGTGCAGACGACCTTGCGCCTGGCCAGCGCGGCGGCCGCGCCGGTCATTCCCTTCGGCCAGGGCAGCGGCGTGGTCGGCGGCGTCCTGGCGGGCGCCGACTCGATCCTGCTGGACATGGGGGCGATGAACGCCGTCCGGTCGATCGACCCGGTCAACCTGCTGGCCGCCTTCGACGCCGGCAAGAACGGCCTTGAGGCCGAACAGGCGGTGGCCGCCGAAGGTCTGACCATCGGCCACTGGCCGCAGTCGGTGGCCGTCAGCAGCGTGGGCGGCTGGGTGGCGACGCGGGCCTCCGGCCAGTTCTCCACCGCCTACGGCAACATCGAGGACATCGTCCATTCCATCGACGCCGTGCTCCCCGATGGCGAGTTCGTCGTCCTTGGCAAGGGGCCGCGCGCCTCCTCGGGCCCCGACCTGCGCCACCTGATGCTTGGCAGCGAAGGGACCTTGGGGGTGATCACCGGGGTGACCCTGTCGCTGCGCCGCGCCGCCGAGGCGCGGCTGGTGTCAGCCTTCGAGGTCGCCGACATGCGCGCCGGCTTCGACTTCCAGCGCGAGGTGATCCAGTCGGGCTGGCGCCCGCCGGTGGTGCGCCAGTACGACGGCCGCGAGAGCCGTCGCCTGGACAGCCGCGCCCAGGCCTGCCTGATCCTGATGGTGCATGAGGGGCCGGCGACCCTGGTGGGCGCGGAGAGCGCCGCCGTGGCGCAGATCGCCGCCCGGATGGGCGTGGCCAAGGCGCCGGGAGACATCGTCGAAGCCTGGCTGGACCACCGCAACACCGTGCCGACCTGGGACGCCTTCCTCGGCCGCGGTATCGTGCTCGACACGGTGGAGGTCTCCGCCGACTGGGACAGGATCGCGCTCATCTATGACGACGCGGTGGCCTCGCTGCAGGCGATCCCCGGCTGCCTGGCCGGCTCGGCCCACAGCTCTCACGTCTATCGCAGCGGCCTCAATCTCTACTTCACCTTCGCGGTGCAGACCGATGAACCGGGCCGAATGGAGGCCATCTATCTGGATGGCTGGCGGCGGATCATGGAGGCCACCGACCGTCATGGCGGCAGCCTGTCGCACCACCACGGCATCGGCCGGGTGCGGCGGGAATACCTGACGCGGGAACTGGGCCTGGCGGGGGTTTCCCTGTTGCAAAAGGTGAAGAAAGCCCTCGATCCTCACGGAATCATGAACCCTGGCGCACTGATCCCCGATGCCTGAACTGATCCTTGCCATCGATGTCGGAACCACCTCGACCCGCGCGGCGGTGCTGACGCCGGACGGACGCATCGCCGGCCTGGCCTCGGCGCCGCTGAAGTCCATCGCCCCTCGGCCGGGCTGGGTGGAGCAGGACGCCGCACGCGTCTGGACCTCGACGCGTCGCGTCATCGCCGGCGCCCTCTCGGCGGCCGGGCGGACGGCGGCCGACCTCGCCGCGGCGGGGATCACCACCCAGCGGGCCAGCATCGTCGTCTGGGACCGCGTCACCGGCGAGCCGCTGTCGCCGATGGTGGTGTGGAGCGACCTGCGCGGCGCGCCGCGCGCTGCCGGCCTGGCCGAGGCCGGGTTCATGGTCGTCCCGCAACAGTCGGCCACCAAGCTGGAGGCGGTGCTGGACCATGTCGATGCGCCGCGTGACCGCATCGCCTGGGGCAACATCGACAGCTTCATTCTCTTCCGCCTGAGCGGCGGCGGCGTCCACGTCACCGACCGCAGCCAGGCCTGGCCGAGCGGCTATCTGGGCTTCCCGGATCTGGGCTGGAACGCCCGGCTGATCGAGCACCAGGGCCTAGACGCGGCTTGGTTCCCCACCCTGACCGACACCTGGGGGCCGCTGGGCGTCACCGCCGCGTCGGTGCTCGGCGCTCAGATCCCCATCACTGCCGATATCGCCGACCAGCAGAGCGCCTTGATCGCCCACGGCGAGGCCGCCGGGACCGCCAAGATCACCTGGGGCACCTCGGCCACCTTCGATCTGGCCACGGGCTCCGCGTTCATGTTTCCGGCGCCCTCGGCGCCGCCGCTGCTGGTGTCCTCGGTCGCCGGCGACACCCGCTGGTGTGTGGAGGGCATGGTGCTCTCGGCCGGATCAGGGCTCGACTGGCTGCGGTCGACCTGCGGCCTGGGCGGGCACGCCCGTTTCGAGACCCTGGCGGCGTCGGTGAGCGACACCGCCGGCGCCGCCTTCCTGCCGGCCCTGCAGGGTCTGGGTGCGCCGCACGGCGACCCCAGCCGGCGCGGCGCCCTGAGCGGCCTGAGCGCCTCGGTGGGCCGGGGCCACCTCGCCCGCGCCGGGCTGGAGGGCCTGGCGTTCCGGGCCCGCGAGATGGTCGAACACATCTACGGGGCGACCGACTTCGCGCCGCCGCAGGCCCTGGGCGTCGATGGGGGTCTGACCGCCAATGACCTGTTCCTGCAGGTGCTGGCGGATCTGCTGGGCCGGCCGGTGCGCCGGCACGCAACGCCGGAAGCGACGCTGCTGGGCGCGGCGATCGGCGCCGGGCGCGGCGCCGGGCTGCTGGCCGAGGCGGAGGCAGACGCTCTGCGGCGCTTCGACGATCCGGTGACCCCGGCCATCGGCGCCGACGAATCGGCCTCGCGGTTTGCCGCCTGGCGCGCCGCGGTCTACGGCTGACGCCAGACCATTGCGCAAGGGGAGCGCCGGATGCAGACCGTCACACACGGCCCGCTGACCAACGTCAGCCGCCTCACCCTGGGCGGCGGGGGCCTCGGACGCCTTTGGGGCGAGACCACCCTGGACGAGGCGGTGGCCACGGTCCACGCGGCGGTGGAGGCCGGCATCACCCTGATCGACACCGCCCCGATGTACCGCGACTGCGAGCGGGTAATCGGCGAGGCGTTCCAGGGCGCCCTGCCCGCCCACGTCCGCCTGACCACCAAATGCCAGCTGGGCGAGCCGGCTCCGGGCGAGGCGGCGGCGCGCCTGGAGGCCTCGCTCGACGCGAGCCTGGCGGTGATGCGCGCCGAAAGGGCCGACATCTTCTTCCTGCACAGCAACATCCGCCCCGACGACTATGTCTACGCCCGGCACGACGACCGGCGGACCGCGTGGGCGACGCCCTGGAGCCTGTACGTTCACGAGGTGATCCCGGCGATGGAGGACCTCAGACGGCGGGGTCGAATCGGCGCCTGGGGGATCACCGGCGTCGGCGTGCCGGCGACCATCCTGGAGGCCATCGCCAACGACCCGGCGCCCGACGCCGTGCAGGCGGTGACCAATCTGCTCGACAGCCCGGGCGGCATGCGCAGCTATGGCGAGCCGCCCCGCCCCCGCGAGATCATCGCCGCGGCGAAGGCGCGCGGCCTCGGCGTCCTGGGAATCCGCGCCGTGCAGGCCGGCGCACTCACCGGCGCCATCGACCGGACGATGAAGGACAGCCACCCCGAGGCGGCGGACTATCGCCGGGCCGCGCCGTTCCGCGCCCTGTGCGCCGAACTGGGCGTCGACCCGGCGGTGCTGGCCCATCGCTACGCCTTGGACATGGCCAGCGTCGACACGGTGATCCTGGGAGTGAAGAACCGCGCCGAGCTGGTTGACGCCCTCGCCGCCGAGGCCCTGGGTCCTCTGCCCGCCGACCTGCGGGCGCGGATCGACGGTCTGGGCCTGATCGAGACCTGATCGGGACCTGACGCGCCTCAGCCGACGCCGGCCGCGGCCGCCGCGAGGCGGGCCTTCTCGAAGGTCGTCGCGGCCGACTGCCCAGGTCGGTAGAGCTCGGAGCCGAGGCCGAAACCGGCGGCGCCGACGTCCCGCCAGGCCGCCATCTGGGCCGGACCGACACCGCCGACGGGGAAGATTCGCACCTCGGGGGGCAGCACCGCCGCCAGGGCTTTCAGGTGGCCGGGGCCATAGGTGGCGGCGGGGAACAGCTTGAGCAGTCGCGCCCCGGCGGCGAGGGCGGTGAAGGCCTCGGTGGCGCTGGCGAAGCCCGGAAGCGGTGTCAGGCCGAGCTGAACGGCGCGGGCGATCACCGCCACATCGACGTTGGGCGAGACGACGAAGGCGCCGCCGGCGGCGCTGACCCGGTCGACCTGGTCACGGGTGAGCACGGTGCCGGCGCCCACCGTCATCCGACCGGCCAGAGCGGCGGCGGCGCGGGCGATGCTGTCGAACGGCTCTGGGGAATTGAGCGGGATCTCGGCGGCGCGCAGGCCGGCGGCGTGCAGGGCCTCGCAGACATCGACCGCCTCGTCCGGCCCGACGCCGCGCAGGATGGCGATCAGCGGACATTCGGCGAGGGCCTTCTCAAGGGTCATGGCGCCGCTCTCCACAGTCGCGTCAGGCCGGCGAGCACCGCCTCGCCGCCCGGACAGACGCTACACCGGCGCCCGCCACCCTCCCAGACGCGGCGGTAGAGGTTCGCCAGGTGAGCCTCGCCGATGATATCCAGACCGCTGTCTGCGCCCGCGCCCATCAGCGGGGCAACGGCGGCGATCTCCGCGCCGATCAGCAGGCCTGACAGCCACGCGCCGGCCGAGCCGACGGCCAACTGTCCCGCCAGGGTCAGGCCGCGAAGTCCGAACAGGCGGGCGGCCAGGGCGCCCCCGTCGCCGGCCGCGGCGACGCCCCGGTCGAAGGCGGCCAGGTCGAAGGGCGCCGCGTCATCACCGGCCGGCGGGGCGAAGCGCAGCACGCTGTGGGCGCCGAGGAGGTCGTAGAGCTCGCCGGTCATGGCGGTGGCGAAGCGCACGACGGCTCCGTCCTCGACGAGCACCCACTTGGCGTGGGTTCCCGGAAGGCAGAGCAGACGCCGGCCGCGGGCGCGGGCCGCGTCGCCGGCCAGCCAGCCGAGCACCTGGGTCTCCTCCCCGCGCATGACATCCGGACCGGTGAGGCCGGCGCAGCGCAGGCCCGCAACGATGCGCACGCCGGGCGCGACCCGGGTCAGACCGTCGGCCAGGGTCGTCAGGTCGGCGGGGCAGTCGAGGTAGGGCGCGACGGTCCAGCCGAGGGTCGAGCCGACCATTCCGCAGAGCAGGGCCGGCAGGCCCTCGGCGGCCAGGGCCGGGCGCACCTCGGCGGCGAACCGCGCGGCGGCCTCGCCGGGGGCCAGGCGCGAGACACCCAGGGGAAATTCGGCGCCCTGCTGGACCTGACCGTCCTCGCCCACGCGCCAGACGCGGAGGTTGGTGGTGCCCCAGTCCGCGGCGAGGAAGGCCCCCCCAGCCAAGACGCCGCCCTCAGCCGGCGACGGCGGGTGCGAGGCGGTGCGGCCGGACCGGTTGCGGAAACGGGCTTGGCGGCATCAGGACTCCTCGCGGGTGATCAGGAAGGCGGCGATCTCGCCGGCCCTCAGGATCGGCAGCGGCAGGCCGACATGCGCCAGAAGGGCGCCGGTGACGGTAAGGCCTTTGCCCTCGGCGAGGAAGGGGCCGCCGCGCTGGGTGCGGCGCGGATGGCGCGGCGGTTCGAGGGGCTCGACGCGCCAGGAGGCGCGGGGCTCGAAACCGGGAAGGCGCAGCGGCGCCGGGGTGACCTGCCGCGGCGTCTCGACCTGAGCGGCGGTGACCAGGGTTTGCATCTCGCCGACCACGGCCTGGGCGAGGCAGCCGCGGTCGGGGTGCTGCAGGCGGACGGTCCGTCCGGCGTGAAGGGCGCCGCGGAGGGTCTTGTAGCGGGTCACACCCGCGGCGAGGTCGGACAGCTCCTCGGCGGTCAGGGCGGCCAGATCGGCCTCGACGCCCATGTGACCCACAAGCGCGGTGGTGACGCGTAGGCGCAGGCTGGCCGAACGGGCGGTGGTGTGAGCCTGGCGCGGTCCGACGTGCGCGCCCATGACCTCGGGCGGGAAGAAGATGGAGAAGGCCCGCTGGATCCACTGCCGCTCGATCGGATCGTTGCAGTCGCTGGTCCAGATGCGTTCGGTGCGACGCAGGATCTCGTAGTCAGCACGGCCGCCGCCGGAGGCGCAGGATTCGATCTCCACCCCCGGGTGGGCGGCGCGCAAGCGGTCGATCAGGCCGTAGACCGCCAGGGTCTGGCGATGGGTCGCGCACCGGCCGTCGCTGACAGCATGGGTGAGGTCGCGGTTCATGTCCCATTTCAGATAGGCGATGCGATGGGCGCTCAGCAAGGTGTCGAGCTGGCTGAACAGACCCTCGCGCACCTCCGGTCGGGTGAGATCAAGGACGTACTGGCCGCGACCGAGGGGCTGGCTGCGTCCGGCCTCGCCGAGCACCCAGTCGGGGTGGGCGCGCAGCAGGTCGGAATCGGCGTTGGCCATCTCCGGCTCAACCCAAAGGCCGAAATCCATGCCCAGGGCGCGGACATGGTCGACCAGGGGTGTCAGGCCCTGGGGATACTTCAGGGGATCGGCCGACCAGTCGCCGAGCGCGGCGTGATCGCCGCTGCGGCCGCGGAACCAGCCGTCATCAAGGACGAAGCGTTCGACGCCGACGCTGGCTGCGCGGTCGGCAAGGGCCTTCAGCGAGGCCAGGTCGTGGTCGAAATAGACCGCCTCCCAGGTATTGTAGTGGACGCGGCGGGGCCGGCCACGCAGACGCCCGCCCAGGATGGTGTCGCGGACGAAGGGGTGCAGGCGGTCGGAGAGGCCGTTCAGGCCGCTAGCGGAGCGGGCGAGATAGACCGTGGGGGTGACATAGGCCTCGCCCGGCTGGAGGATGACCTCGCCGGGGCCGAGCAGCTCGCCGGCCTGGATCTGCACCCGGCCGTCGCGCAGGCGCTCGGCCAGCAGGCGGTGATCGCCGCTCCAGGCCAGATGCAGGGCGAAGGCCTCGCCGCGGGTCTCGCTGAACCCCGCCTCGCCGACGACGAGAAACGGCGGGGCGTGGTGCGAGGTGCGCCCGGTGCGGTTCTCGTGTACGATCAGGCCCGAGCCGAGGACGTGGCGTTCCGGCAGGAACTCGCGGGCCCAGCGTCCCCCGAAGGTGAGCAGGTCTTCGTGGGGAGACTCGAAGGCGGCGGCGGCCAGCCAGTCGACGGTGAGCGGGCCGGCGCCGGTGTTGTGGACGCGGGTGCGGGCGGCCAGCACGCCGGTGGCGGGGTCGAGGTCGAGACTGACCAGCAGGGCGACGCCGGCGGCGATGTCGGCCAGCAGGATCGTGGCGCTGCGGCTGGCAACCTCCTGGCGGACGGTGGCCAGCTGGACAATGACCGCCCGGCCCTCGCGGTGACCGATGAAGGCCGGATGGCCGGTGAAGCCCTCGCCGGCCTGGGGCGACCATGTCAGGGCCTCGCCGGCGTCGAGCATGCCGCCGCCAAGGGGGCGGTCGCGAAGGGCGGCGAGAGTCTTCAGGGGCGTGCATTCGCCGAGGAGCGGGCCCCAGTAAGCGAGGCGCGGGGCGCCCTGGGCGGACCGCAGGAACACGAGGCTGTCGCCGCCGCCGTCGAGGCGGAAGCCCTCCTGGGTGATCACACCGCCGCTCCGCATTGCGCTCCGGGCCCGAAAACGCCCGATCCCGCTCTTTTCCCCCGCATCACCGGTGTCTTGCGGCGGCGGGGCGAAAGAACACAAGCGCCGACTGGCTTACGAAACCATTGTTAACCCGGGCCGACCGCGTCAGCGGGGAAGGCCGGTCAGAAAGATCTGCAGGTCGGCGGCCGAGCGGTCGGGAATCTGCTCCATGGGCACGTGGCCGACCCCCGGATAGGTGACCAGACGCGCGCCGGGAATGGCGGCGGCGAACGCCTTGCCGTCGGCCAGGGGGATGAGGGCGTCGGCCTCGCCGTGCAACACCAGGGTGGGCGTGGCGATGGCGCGGAAGGTGGCGGCAGTGACCGGCGTGGCGCTGCGGGTCTGGATCCGCAGCAGCAGGTCGCGGTGGCCCGGCGCCCGCGAGAAGTCGACATAGCGGTCGATCAGCGCCGGAGTGACCAGGGTGTGATCGACATAGGCGCTCTTCAGGCCCGACGTGGCCATGGGTCGGGTGTCGATGTGGCGCAAGACGGCGCGGCCGGGGGCGCTGCGCATCAGGCCGAAGACCAGCGGCGGGGGGCGGCCGGTGTGATCGCCCGGCCAGCCGGCGGCGTCGACAAGAACAAGGCCGCGGACATGGCTGGCATGGCGCAGGGCGTCGTCCCAGGCCACGGCGCCGCCCATGGAATTGCCGACGATGACATAGGACGTTACGCCCAGGCGCCCGGCCAGGGCGTCGGCGAGGTCGGCGTATCCGTCGATGGAGGGCCGGTAGCTGGCCGGCGCCTCGGTGAGGCCGTGGCCGGGCAGGTCCAGGGTGATGATGCGGTAGTCGGCCGACAGCCGGGTCACCCAGGGCTCCCAGGCCTCGAGGCTGGCGGAGAAGCCGTGGACCATGACCAGCACGGGGCCATCGCGGCGGCCCTGGTCGCGATAGTGCAGGCGCAGCCCGTCAGGCAGGTCGGCGAACTGCGAGCGGGGCGTGGCGTAGCGGGCGTCGAGCGTCGCATAGGGTATGTCGCCGGCGCCCAGACCGACGCAGGCGTTGAGCAGACCAGCGAGGGCCATCAGGGCAAGGGCCAGGGGCGTGCGACGCGGGGACGGCATGGCGCGGGAGCCTCCGGTTGGGCGGGGTTTGAGGATAGCCAAAAGGACGGCGGCCTGTCTCGGTCGACACGGCCCGCGCGACAACGCGAAAAGCCGCTTGCAGATAACGACTGAATCGTTCATTAATGACTAATTGGTCATTTATAACGGGCGGGGGCGCCTTGCATGGCTTGAGCCTGCCTGCCCCCTCGCCGACGGCGAGGAGCGCTCATGAGCCTGATCCGAATCGAAGACATCGCCCACGTGCGCTTCCGCGCGCCCGACCTCGGGTCCATGCGGGCCTTCCTGGAGGACTTCGGCCTGACGGTTGCGCAGTCGGATGCGAATCGGCTGTTCATGCGCGGCCACGGCCCGTCGCCCTTCATCCACGTCACCGAGGTCGGCGACGCGGGGTTCGTCGGCCTGGGCCTTCGGGCGGCCAGCCTGGTCGACCTGGACACCCTGGCCCGGGCCGAGGGAGCGACGATCGAGGCGCTCGATGCGCCCGGCGGGGGGCATGTCGTCCGGCTGACAGATCCCGACGGCAACAGGGTGGAGGTGGTCGCCGGCCAGTCACCCTCCCCACCCATGGTCTTCGAGCCCCGCCCGGCGTGGAACGACGCCGAGACCAAGGGGCGGCTGCGCCGCACCCGCCGGATCGGCCAGGGCCCGGCGCGGGTCAGCCGCCTGGGACACGGGGTGCTCAACGTTCGCGACTTTCGCGCATCGGAGGCCTGGTACAAGGATCGCCTGGGCCTGATCACCTCCGATGAGATCGCCCTGTCGCCGGAGGTCTCCATCGGCGCCTTCCTGCGCTGCGACCGCGGCGAGACGCCCACCGACCACCACACGCTGTTCCTGATGCAGAACCCCCGCGGACCGGGATTCAACCACGCCGCATTCGAGGTTCGCGATCTGGACGATCTGATGCGCGGCCACCAGCACCTGAAAGAGGGCGGCCGGACCCAGGAGTGGGGCGTCGGCCGACACATCCTGGGCAGTCAGGTGTTCGACTACTGGCGGGACCCCTGGGGCCACACCCTGGAGCACTGGACCGACGGCGACCTGTTCACCGCCGCCGACGGATCCAACGTCGCCACGATCCAGGACCTGCTGGCTGTTCAGTGGGGCCCCGCGGCCCCGCCCACCATGGGCGGCTGAGCGCCCTCCCCCTGCTTTCAATCGGAGAGATCGATGAAACTCGCCACCTTCACGGCCGGCGGCCCGCCGGAACTCGGCGTCGTCACCGGCTCGGTCATCGTCCCGATCGGCCGGGCCCTGCCCCGGGCGCCAGCCGATATGATCGACCTGATCCGTCAGTGGCCGCAGATCGAGGGCGAGGTCCGCGCCCTGGCGGCGGCGCCATCCGGCGCCCTGGCGCTCGAGGCCGTGCGATTGCTGGCTCCGATCCGCCGGCCCGGCAAGATCATGGCCATCGGCCTGAACTACGCTGACCACATCGCCGAGAGCCGGATGGAGGCCCCGGCCCATCAGGTGTGGTTCAGCAAGGCTTCGACGGCGGCGAACGGCCCCTTCGATCCCATCGACGTGCCGAAGGTGTCGCAGGCTCTGGACTATGAAGCCGAGATGGTCGCCGTCATCGGCGCAGGCGGGCGGCACATATCCCGGGCCGGAGCCGCGGCGGCGGTGTTTGGCTACTGCGTAGGCGACGACGCCACCGAGCGGCTCTGGCAGCACCGGACGCCGCAGTGGGTGGTGGGCAAGTCATTCGACAGCCATGCGCCGTTCGGCCCGTGGATCACCACCACCGACGAGGTCGGCGATCCCCACGACCTGGACATCCGCTGCTGGGTGAACGGCGAGCTACGCCAGGAGTCGAACACCCGTCATCTGGTGTTCGACGTGTGGGCCCAGGTCGAGCACCTGTCGCAGGCCATGACCCTGGAGCCGGGCGACCTGCTGTTCACGGGCACCCCGGGCGGGATCGGCGCGGCGATGACACCGCGGCGCTTCCTGAAGGACGGCGACCGGGTGCGCATCGAGATCGAGCGCCTGGGCGTCATCGACAACCCCTGCCGTACGGAGGCCTGAGGATGGACCATTTCGACTGTGAGGTGTTGATCGTCGGCCTGGGGCCGGTGGGCGCCGCCCTGGCCGCCCTGCTGGCCGACGCGGGGGTGACGTCCATCGCCGTCGAGAAGGACGTTTCGGTCTATCCCCTGCCCCGGGCGGCGCACTTCGATCACGAGATCATGCGGCTGTTCCAGCAGCTGGGCGTCGCCGACGAGGTGTTGAGCCACGCGCGCCCGGCGCCGGCCTACGAGTTCCGCGCCGCCGACGGCCGGCCGCTGGTGCACATTCCCGTCTCGCCCCGTCCGGCGATCTCGGGATGGGCGAACGGCTACATGTTCAACCAGCCCGGTCTGGAAACGGCCCTGCGCGCCCGGCTATCGGCCAGTCCGCTGACCCAGATCCGGCTGGGGCGGCGGTTCGAGAGCCTCGCGGCGGACGCCGAGGGTGTGACCGCGGTGGTCGCCGGGCCGGACGGCCCCGAGACGGTGCGGGCGCGCTATCTGGTCGGGTGCGACGGGGCCTCCAGCCCGGTGCGCGAGGCCCTGGGCGGGCGGCTGTCGTCCTATGGCTTCGACGAGCCGTGGCTGGTGATCGACGCCGTCGTCAGACCCGGCGGCCGCGTGCCGGACCTGAACCTGCAGATCTGCGATCCGGCGCGGCCGACCACCTGCGTGCTCATGGGCCCCGGGCGCCACCGCTGGGAGTTCATGCTGCTGCCCGGGGAGACCGCGGAGGCGGTGCTCGGGGACGATTTCATCCAGGACCTGCTGGCGGACTGGGACGTCGGCCAGGCGATCGGCATCGACCGCAAGGCGGTTTATCGCTTCCACGGCCTGATGGCCGAGACCTGGCGGGCGGGCCGCGTGCTGCTGGCCGGGGACGCCGCCCACCAGACCCCGCCGTTCGCCGGCCAGGGCATGTGCTCCGGCCTGAGAGACGCCGCCAACCTGGCCTGGAAGCTGAAGGCGGTTCTTCGCGAGGGGGCCGCCGAAGGCCTGCTGGACAGCTATCAGGCCGAGCGCGAGCCCAACTGCCGGGCCTATATCGAGCTGGCCATCGCCATGGGCCGGGTGGTCTGCACCCTGGACCCCGAGGTCGCGGCGCAGCGCGACGCCCAGATGCTGGCCCAACGGGCGGCGGGGGCTCTGCCACTGCCGCCGATGGCGCCGCCGCCTCTGTCGACCGGCGTGATCGCGCCGGGAACCGCCGGATCCGGAAGCCAGTTCCCGCAGCCGTGGACGGAGGTTAACGGCGAACGGCTGGGCCTGGACGACGTTCTGGGCGCCGGCGCCTGGCTGATTGTCGATGGGCCGCTCCCGGGCGCCGGGCAGGCCCCGCCGTCGCTGAGGATCGTCAGCCTTGCCGATCCGCTGCTGGCGCCGTTCCGCGCGGCCCTGGGCGCCTGGCTGGGCGAGCACGATGCGGCGGCTGTGCTGGTGCGCCCCGACCGCTACGTGTTCGGCAGCGGCGCGGCCGGCGAGCTGATGCGCGGCTATGCCGCAGCGCTGGGCTGAGCGGCGAAAATGTCGGCGCGAGCGGCAGCGGCGATCTCGGCGGCGTCGGCGGGCGCAACGCCCAGGCCCCGCAGCAGGGCGAAGGTGACGTCCTGGCAAACCGCCGGAGATGACGCGGGAGACTCCAGCGCCCTGGCGACGGCGACCTGGACGACGCCCATGATCAGCAGCACCCCGGTTTCCAGGCTGACGCCGGCGAAGCGGCCGGTCGAGAGCCCCGCCTGGACGTCCTCGCGCACACCGCGGTTCATCGGCGCCTCGATCTGGGTCGCACCGGCGAACAGACGTTGCAGGGCCCGGTTGCGCTCGGGGTTGTCGCCGGCGTCGCGCACGAAGACGCACAGGGCCCGGGCGACACGGCGCGCCGCGTCGTCGACGCCCACATTGATCTCGGTGACCACCTGCTCGGTGGCTCCGCGCACCTGGGCGGCGATCTCGCGGGCCAGGGCCTCCTTGTCGTCGAAATGGTTGTAGAAACTGCCCTTGGCCACGTCGGCGGCCAGGACGATGTCGTCGATGCTGACCCCGTCGACCGGGCGCCGGGCGAACAGCGCCTGGCCGGCCTGCAGCAGCGCCGCCCGCGTGCGGGCGCGGCGGCGGTCAATTCTCGGAGCGGCGGGTTGTTCGTCGACCACGCCCCTTATTGAACCATGCGGTCAGAATCGGCCAGAGGCGGCGGCTCAGATCACCTCCAGATAGTCGCGGTCCGGCAGGGCGGGGAACGGGGCGGTGGGCAGGGTCTGGTACCAAAAGGCCACCGAGGCGATGTCGTCCTGGAGCGGCAGGTAGCGGCGGTCCTTGTCGGTGCGCCAGCCCAGGGCCTGGATGGTTACGCGCAGGTCGGTTTCGAAGCGGATCGGATCGGGGATGTGCCAGCGGTAGAGACCGAACCGCTGCTGCGAGGCGTAGACGCCGTCGGGCCGGATGACCTGGGGCAGGCCGGCATAGGGTGTGTTGTATTCGAGGTAGGCGCTCTTGCGGTCCTTCTCGACCACACCGGGGTCGAAGTCGAAGGCGCCGCAGAAATAGTCCTCGGTTCCGGTGCCGCAGATGGTGGGGAACGCGCCGTCGCCATCCATGTAGAACTTGATCTCACCCTCGCCCCACCAGCCGGCGTTGTTGACGCCCCAGGCCATGTAGGTGCCCACATAGTGGCCCTGGCCCCGGACCCCGTCGAGGATGGTGAAGACCTCCTTGTAGGGCAGCGGGTTGGTGCGGCGGAACTGGGCGTGGAAATAGGCCGCGTCGTCCGGCACGTCGGTGAGGGCGTAGTTGATCTGGTAGTAGCAGTAGACGGTCTCGTCGGAGAGGTTGGCCAGGGAAATGCGCGCGCGGCGGCGGAAGGGCATTTCCCAGTAGCAATTGAAGGCCCGGCCCGGGTTGACGCAGACCGCCAGGGACGAGACCTGGGCGAACTTCTCCCAGCCACAGGCGAAGAAATCGCCCACCGGGCATTCCACGGAGGGATGCTCCTGATCGTCCCACCAGATGCGTAGGATGGTGTGGCGCCAGCGGCCGCGGGCCAGGGTCATCCAGATCGACTGGATGGCGCCGGGGCCCTGGATATCGGCGATGACGTGCTCCTCGCCCGAGGCGATGACGATGAACGGCGAGACCTTCCAGCCTTGGCCCAGACCGCGGGCCATGTGGGCGGCGGGGCCGTCGGTGGACATGCCGCCGGCGCCCTTTTCGCCGGTGAAGTTCTCCGGGCTGATCGAACGGGACTGCGCGCGCGACAGCCGCGAGAGGTTGCCGAGGTTCATCCCCAGGCCGTTGAAGCCGGTCATGCGCGTTCTCCCGCGAACTGCTTTTCCAGCCAGCGTGGCAGAGTCTCGGGCAGGCCGTCCAGAGGACCCGAGGAGAGCAGCAGGATGACCTCCTCGCCGGCGAGAGTGGCGGCCAGGTTGGCCAGGACGGCGGCGCCGTCGGACGCCGAGACCACCGCCACGCCGGCGGCGGCGATGCGGCCGGCGATCTGGGCCTGGGTGGACTGGGCGGGGCCGGCGCCGTGGGCGGGGGGCGGCAGCAGCAGCACCCGGGAGACGCCGTCGAACACCGTATCGTACCAGGCCAGGGCGGCCGGATCGCGCCAGGAGAAGGTATGGGGTTCGAACACCACCACGCAGGGGCGGGTGGGGAAGTGCAGCAGGATGGCCTCTATGGCCGAGCGGGCCTTCTCATACGATGAGCCGAAGCCCTCGTAGGCGGGGACGGTGGAGGCGGTGGTCTTCTTGTCCAGGCGGCGGGCGACCCCCCGGAAGCGGCGGACGCCGCGCTGAAGCCCCTCGACGGAGACGTCGCCGCGTTCGAGCAGCAGGGCCGCGGCGCCGACGATGTTCTCGATGTTGTGCAGGCCGAGCAGCCCGGTTTCCAGCGGGATTCGGTCGCCGGCGGGGGTGACCAGATCGAAGCGGGTGATCTCGCCGATGACAACGCTCTCGGCGAAATAGCCGGGGCACCGCTCGCGCCCGTACCAGACCACCTCGCGGCCGCGGGTGAGGCGGCGAAGGGCCTCGAACGGGTGGGCGCAGACCAGCGGGGCGCCGGGCGGCAGGGCGGCGATGAGGGCGGCGAAGGGCGCCTCGTAGTCGGCCATGGTGGGGAAGACATTGACGTGGTCGTGGATCAGCGAGGTGATCAGCAGGCTGCGGGCGTCATAGAGCAGGAATTTCGAGCGGCGATCGTCGCCGCCGACGATGTACTCGTCGCCCTCGACGACGAAGACCGGGTCGGTTCCACCGCGGCCGGTGAGGGGCAGATCCAGCGGCACGGCGCCGATGAACCAGCCTGGATCGCCGCCGACCTCGGTGAGGATGACGGCCAGCAGGGCGGTGACCGACGACTTGCCGAACGAGCCGGCGACGACGACGGTGTCGCGCCCGGCGAGGTGGCGGCCGAGGAACTCGGGGAAGCTGTAGAGCGGCACGCCGCGGCGGACGAGCTCGGCGAGCTCGGGGTTGCGGGCTAGGTTAAGCTTTGCGCTGGAGCCAATGATGGCGGCGTCGAGACCGGCCGGCACGAGGGCCGCATCGAAGCCCTCGCGCCAGGGGATGGCCAGGGCGTCGAGATAGGTGGTGACCGGCGGGAAAACGCCGTCGTCGGAGCCCGAGACGGTGTGGCTCTCGGACTTGAGCAGCGAGGCCAGAGCGCTCATGCCGGCGCCGGCGATGCCGAGGAAATAGAGGTTCATGGGGTGGGGGGAAACTCCCTGAGCACGGCGCGGACCGGCGAGGCGTCGAGGCCCGCGAGGGGCAAAGGCAGGGCGATGAGCTCGTAGTCGCCGGGGAGAACGTCGTCGAGGACGAGGCCCTCGAGGATGCGCAGACCGGCCGCGCGCACGGCGTGGTGGGCGTCCATCGTCTTCGACACCTGCGGATCGAGCGAGGGGGAATCGACGCCGATCAGAACCACGCCCCGGCCGGCCAGCCAGCGGACCGCTTCGGCGGAGACGGCGGTGAAGGCGTCGTCCCAGTCGTGGCGCGGGAAGGCGGCGAAGGTGCGCAGCAGCACCCGCGGCGGCGGCGCGTCGGCCAGGCGCGCCTGAAGGAACTCCGCCGTCACAACCGCCCCGGCGCCCCGGGCGTCGACCACGCGGCAGGGGCCCAGATAGGGCGTCAGATCCAGGGCCGCGGCGTCAGCGCCGGCCGGATCATAGTGCAGGGGCGCGTCGGCGTGGGTTCCGGCGTGGGTGGTGGTGGTGAAGCGCGCCACGTTCACCGGCGAGCCGCCCTCGCCGATCGTCCAGCGCGGGGCGATGGAAAAGGCGGTGTCGCCCGGCCAGACCGGCAGGCCAGGGCGCAGGACCTGGCTGATATCCCAGAGGCGGGGGGCGGCGGGGCGGGGCACGGCGACGGTGATACACGCGGGGGCGGCGGCGGCCAATCGGGCGGCGACGGCGGGGCGCGGGGTCAGCGGATTTCCGGCGCGGGCCTGAAGGATGACGCCGAGACCCGCTCTGAAGGCGAGCGATGAGGGCGAACAGGTCCGTCGCGGTGGGCTTTCCAGCAGGGCCCCGCGTGCGGATCGCACGTCCTAACCCTCCGTCGTCTCCCAGAACGCCGCCGTGCGGGCGACCGAGCCGGCCGGCATCCGGCGCGGCTGGACCTTGCGATAGCCCAGGGCGGTCATCACCTCGGCGACGATGGCGCCGGCGGTCAGGGTCATCTGGCTGAAGGCGCCATAGCGTTCGCCCATCCGCGCGACGATCATCGGCTCGACGCCGGCCAGAGCGGGCAGGCCGTCCTGGACCGCCGCGACGCAGGTCCGGCGGCCCTCGGGCGATTCGATCACCGCGCGCATTTCCAGCACGCGCGGATCGCTCATGCCGATGCCGCCGGTGGGGGCGAAGGCCAGGCCGGCGGTCTCGATGAACCGCGCCAGGGCCAGGGCCTGGGGCGTGGCCGCGGCCATGGCGTTGCGCCAGATGGTGTGGCGCTCCTCGGGCGTACGCGCCCTGAGCCGCTCGAGCGTCCAGCCGCCCGCCAGGGGTTGGGTCATGGTGTGCCTGCCTTCCCGTTTCGCCAGTGATGGATCGATCTGTGCGCCAGGATTGCGTCAGAATCGGTCGCGGGCGGGACGGGTGCGCTCCCGACGCGGGGTCGGCCCCCTACCCTGCCGTGGCGGCGACGTAGATCAGGGCGCCGGCAAGGGCGAGGTCCTTCATGAACGCCGTGCGTTCGGCGCGCTCTTTGAAATTGCGGTGAAAGACCAGGGCCGTGGCCAGGCAGAAAGCCGCCAGGGCCGAGGCCGTGAGGGCGGGCCGGACGCCGGCCAGCAGGGCGCCGCCGGCGGCCAGTTCGAACACGATCACGACGGGCAAGAGGACCGCCGGCACATGCTCCTGGCGCATGTGGTCGAGCACGGGCCCGCGGCCGAGAATCTTGGTCAGGCCGGCCAGGATGAACAGCAGGGCCAGGAGGCCGCGGCCGAGCGCGGCGGCGAGGTGAACGGTCATGAAAACTCCCCCTTGAGATAGAGTGATATGTATATCACTTCGAGCCGGTGGCAAGGGGCGGGCGATCGGTTTGGCGCGAGCGCCCCGTCCAACGCCTTCCGCGGCCACCCTCCCGATTTTACCCGGGGGGAGAGGGTCCCTATATTCCCCCCATGACCCACCTTTCCGTTCTCGACCTTTCGCCGATCGTCCAGGGCGGCGACGCCTCGATGAGTTTCCGATGCAGCCTGGACCTGGCGCGCCACGCCGAACGGCTGGGCTATCGGCGGTTCTGGATGGCCGAGCACCACAACATGCCGGGCATCGCCAGCGCCGCCACGGCGGTGGCCCTGGCCCACATCGGCGGCGGCACCAGCACCATCCGCATCGGCGCCGGGGGGATCATGCTGCCCAACCACGCGCCGCTGATGATCGCCGAGCAGTTCGGCACCCTGGCGGCGCTGTTCCCCGGCCGGGTGGATCTGGGCCTGGGCCGGGCGCCGGGCACCGACCAGATGACCGCCCAGGCCCTGCGCCGCCACCTGACCGGCGGGGCCGACAGCTTTCCGCAGGACGTGGTCGAGCTGCTGCACTATTTCCAGCCGGCCAAGACCGGTCAGGCGGTGCGGGCGGTGCCCGGCGCCGGAGCCGAGGTGGAGGTTTGGATCCTGGGGTCGAGCACCTTCGGCGCCCAGCTGGCGGCCATGCTGGGCCTGCCCTACGCTTTCGCCTCGCACTTCGCCCCGGCCGACCTGGACCGCGCCCTGGCCATCTATCGCGAGCGCTTCCAGCCCTCGGAGCGGCTGGCCCGGCCCTATGTGATGGCCGGCGTCACCGCCATCGCCGCCGACACCGACGCCGAGGCGCGGCGGCTGTTCAGCTCGCTGCAGCAGTCGTTCGTGGCCCTGCGCACGGGCATGCCCGGGCCCCTGCCGCCCCCGGTGGACGACATGGACAGCCGCCTGGACCCCCAGGCGAAATATATGTTGCAGCAGGCCCTGGCCTGCGCGGTGATCGGCGGGCCGGCGACGGTAGAGGCCGGGCTGAAGGCGCTGATCGCGCGCACCGGGGCGGACGAGCTGATGGTGACGGCCAGCGTGTTCGACCACGCCGCCCGGCTGAGATCCTATGAGATCGTGGCCGCCGCCCACGCCGCCGTGGCCCTGGCGGCGTGAGCGGCGGGACCGGTTTTTCCGCGGGTTCCTTCGAACCGGACACAAAAAATGTCGCGCCGCGGCCTCATTTGCGTGATTCAGAGGGGCGGCGGGGCGAGGCGGCGCCCCAGGGGACGGCTGACGGCATGAGACGGTGCGGACTGATGACGGCGGGTGCGGCCGCCCTGCTGGCGGCGGCCCTGTTCGGCGCGCCGGCGGCGGCGCGGGCGCAGGCGCCCTGCGCGGGCGAACCGTCAGGGTCGAAGCTGCATGTGGTCCTGCAGGGCGTGCGCAGCGCCGCCGGCGTGATGACCGCCACCCTCTATGGCGACGATCCGGCCAAATGGCTCAAGGGCGCCGGCGAGGTGAGGGTGTGGCGCCAGGACGCCCAGACCCCGACCATGGAGATGTGCGTCTGGCTGCCGGGACCGGGAACCTATGGGGTGGTGGTCTATCACGACTCCAGGCGCGCCGGCCGCTTCGTGCGCGGGACCTTCGGCCCGACCCAGGACTACGGCTTCTCGCGCAACCCCCACCTGTTCCTGGGCCCGCCGTCGCTGGGCCAGGTGACCTTCCCGGCCGGCGAAGGCGAGACGACGGTGGTGATCCGGATGAGGTATCCCTGAAGGCAGGGCCCGGGCCACGCGCCCTGGCCTCCACAGGCAAGGCGGGCCAGACGCCAGCGGCTCTAGAATGCCTTTTCTAAAGCTCAGGCGCATCAGTGCGCCATCAGCCCGCTTTGCCGGGCTTTTCGCGTAACCTCCGAAGGACAACCGCCATGACAACCGCCAAGACCGAAGCCCCGGCCGAAGACACCGCCAAGCCCGCCGCCGACACCGACATCGCCCGCAAGATCTGGCTGGCCGGCGTGGGCGCCTATGGCCGCATCTACGCCGAGACCCAGGGCGCCGTGGAAAAGCTGGCCAGCACCGCCAACGAGACCTTCGATGACCTGGTCGCCAAGGGCGAGGAGATGGAGGAGAAGGTCCGCAAGTCGCTGTCGAAATCGCCCCAGGTGGAAAAGGTCGGCCAGGCCGTGGAGACCGCCACCAGCAAGGTGACCAGCTTCACCGAGGAACAGCTCGCCGCCCTGGAAGCCCGCATCGGCAAGGTGCGCGAGTCGGTGAGCGAGACCCTGGCCCCGTGGAACCTGCCGGCCATCGGTCAGGCCTTGGAAAAGCTGACCACCCAGGTGGAGGCCCTGACCCAGGAAGTGGCGGCCCTGAAGGCCGAGAAGCCCGCCAAGGCGACGAAGGCGGCCAAGGACGCCGATGCGGTCTAAGCCGGCTTCTGGACCGATCTGGCGAATCCCGCCGGAAGCAGCATGATCTGTGCCGCCGCGCGGGCGACACGGTCGCGCGGCGGTCCGGAATCGCCCTCCAGCTCCAGTTCGATGGCGTGAAAGCCGATGCCGGTGGTCATCAAGCGGGAGAGCCCGTCGATGATCTCGGGCCCCGCGGCGATCACCCCCGCGGCCGCCAGGTCGCCCAGCATGCCGCGCAGGGCCTCGCGCTCGGCGGCGGCGATGCGGCGGATGGCGGCGGCGACAGGCGGATAGCGCAGGGCCAGGGCGCCGGCCTCGCGGTAGAGGAAGCGGGCGTCCCAGGCCTCCTCGGCGAGGATGTGGACGTGGGTCCACAGGGTCTCCAGACTGGCCCCGGCCCCGCGGCAGGCCCCCTCGGCGGCGTGCAGCACGAGGTCGACCTCATGCTGATAGGCGTCGGCCAGGGCTGCAAGGATCTCGGGCTTGCCGCGGAAGTGATAGTAGAGATGGCCCGGGCTGATTTCGAGGGCCGCTGCGATGTCCACCGCCGACAGGGCCCCGGCGCCCTCGGCGTTGAACAGGGCCAGGGCGGTCTGAAGGATGCGCGTGCGGGTGGGGTGGGGTCTGGACGGGTCCATGGTCGGTCCGCGCGATTGACAGCGCCGGCAAAGCCTAATTTCTATCCGTAAGGGAAACCGGCCCGGCCGCCAACGGCCGCGCGCGCGGTTTGAAGGGGAGCGCCGCAGAATGCCCAACGCCGGGATCACCCTCGACGGCGAACCCGCCGAGAGCACCACCGCCATGAACCCTCTGCTGGGTCTGGCGCGCGAGGACCTTATCGGGGCGGTGGGGATGATGCTGCGCGAGACCGCCGGTCGTCCAGCGAAGACGATCAAGCACATGAAAAAGTTCAGCGGCGAGGTGGGCCGCATCGTCACCAACCGCTCGGACCTGGCGCCCGATCCGAAGGACAAGCGCTTCGCCGACCCCACCTGGCGCTCGAACCCGCTCTACAAGGCGACAATGCAGTACTATCTGGCCGCCCGCCAGGGCGTCGAGGACTGGGTGGAGGATGTCGAACTGGACGCCCGGGAGCGGGCGCAGGCCAGTTTCGTCACCGCCATGATCCTCGACGCCGCGGCGCCGACCAACACCCTGATCGGCAATCCCTCGGCGTTGAAGAAGGCCCTGGAGACCGGCGGCGTCTCGCTGATCCGCGGGCTGAAGAACGCCTATGAGGACATCACCCAGAACGACGGCATCGTCAGCCAGGTCGACAAGCGGCCGTTCAAGGTTGGCGGCAACCTGGCCACGGCGCAAGGCGCGGTGGTGCGCACCACGCCGATGATGGAGCTGATCCAGTACGCGCCGATCACGGAAACCGTGCACGCCACGCCGTTCCTGATCATACCGCCGCAGATCAACAAGGCCTATGTGAACGACCTGTCGCCGGAGAAGAGCATCATCCGCTTCCTGGCCGGCGGCGGCGTCCAGCCGTTCATGGTCAGCTGGCGAAATCCGGGGCCGGAGCACCGCGACTGGGGCCTCGCCGACTATGTGGACCAGCTGATCGAGGCCATCGAAGTGGTCTGCCAGATCACCAGATCCAGGACGGTGAACATCTCGGGAGCCTGCTCGGGGGGAATTACCGCGGCGACCCTGCTGAGCAAGCTGGCGGCGCGGGGCGACACGCGCGTGGGCTGCGTGACCCTGATGGTCTGCGTGCTCGACCCCCAGGCCAGCGACAGCGAGACCGGCGCCCTGGTTTCGAAACATGGCCTGGAGCTGGCCAAGCGACGGTCTGCGAAGAAGGGGGTTCTGGACGGCGCCTCGCTGTCGCGAACCTTCGCCTGGCTGAGAGTCCGTTTGGAAAATGCCGTGGCGGGATTCCTGCGGGGCGCGGTCTATGATTCAAGCTCTGGATGTGGACAGAGCGGACGCGTGGCCGGATGGCCGAGATCGCCAAGAAGACAAAGCGTTATCCCTCCGATCTGAC
>CAIXWN010000014.1 GCA_903923135.1 uncultured Caulobacteraceae bacterium
CCAGACCAAGGCTGGCAAGTACTCGGGCACCTACACCGTGGCCGTGAACTATCCCTGATCCGCTTTGAGCCTGGCTCAACAGATCATCTTCTGGCGCGGCCGTGTGTATGCACGGCCGCGTCTTGAGTCCGGGGCGCGCGCGACGGCTTGGCGGCTTGCCCTTGCCAACGGCGCTTCGGCATCCCTAGGGTCTCCATGTCGCTCCCGTCGCCGCAGCGGGGCCCGGGGCGTAGGGGAAGATGGTCATGGGCGAAGCCGGATGAGCCGGTCGGGACGGTTTTCCCTTACCCCGGCAGCCGGCCGGACGGTACTGGCCGCCGTGCTCATCGGCCTTTGCGCCGCATGGGGCTCCGCTTCGGCCCAGCCAGCCGCCCCACCGCCGGCTCCCGCCCAGGCGGGCGCACCGCCGCCGACCGAGACGCTGCCGCTGGCCCAGGACCCGACCCTGAGGTTGACCTTGCCGGTGATGGTGAATGGTCAGGGGCCGTTCGCGTTTCTCGTCGACACAGGCTCCGACCGGACGGTGATCTCGCGTGAGCTGGCGGCGAAGCTGGCCTTGCCACCTGGTCCCCGCGTGGTGATCCACGAGAGCGCCGGCGCCGACAATGTCCGCACCGTGCTGATCGATCACCTCACCGTGGGCAGCCGCACCCTGGACCATATCGAGGCGCCGTCCCTGGGCGAGGGCGATCTCGGCGCTGCCGGAATGCTGGGAGTGGACGCCCTGCGCGACCTGCATGTGGTGATGGATTTCAAGGCCATGAAGCTGTCGAGTTCACCCAGCCGGGCCGAGCCGCTGGATGACCACACCTTCGTGGTGCGGGGCCGCAGCCGGTTCGGGCAGTTGATCCTGACCAACTCGAGAATCCGGGGCGTGCCGGTGCTCGTGGTGCTGGATTCGGGCTCACAGCTATCGGTCGGCAATCCGGCGCTGCTGAAACTGCTCACCGGGCGCGAGACGAGCGCCACCGGCCGCCAGACCACGACGATTGTCACGGTGACGGGCCGGCGTCTGACCGTGGAGCTCGACGATATCGCCGAAGCTCAGGTGGGCGGGATCACCATCCGCAACATGCCGCTCGCCTTCTCCCAGCTTCACATCTTCGACCGTTTCGGCCTGAGCCGGCAACCGGCGTTGCTGCTGGGCATGGATGTGCTCAGCCTCTGTCGTAAGGTCACCGTCGACCTGCGGCGACGCGAGGCGACCTTCACGCTCAACTGAGCCGTCCCGGGCCGTCAGGCCAGGAGGGACGCCAGCAGCGCCACTCCCCGGCCGGGCCCGTCCTCTTGGACGATGAGATCCCCCAGCGCGGCGGCGCGACCGACCATGGCGGCGGTCCCGGCAAGGTCGAGGCCGCGCGCCAGGGCGTCGGCGCGAAGGCGACGGCCGTGGAGTCGGGGAGGGGCCACCCCGGCCGCGCGCAGCCGGTCGGCCCAGAAGAACTGGTCGCCGGCGAAGGGGATCACCACCGACGGCCTGCCGGCGCGGGCCGCCGAATGGCTGGTGCCCGATCCGCCGTGATGGACCACCGCCGACACCCTGGGGAAGAGCCAGTCGTGCGGCGTGTCGCCTATGGCCAGGACACTGGCGGGCAGATCAACGGTCTCGGCGCCGCTCCAGCCGGCGTAAAAGACGGCGCGTCGCCCCTTCAGGCCGGCGATGATCTCGTTCAGCATCGCCCGCGGCTCGAAGCCGGCCATGCTGCCGAAGCCCACATAGACTGGCGGCGAACCGGCGTGGAGAAACGCCTCCAGAGCCGGCGGCGGCGCCCAGTCGGACGCCGCCACGGTCCATTGGCCGCAGACATGGACGTTGGCCGGCCAGTCCCCGGGCCGTGGAATCAGGCCAGGCGACAGTCCATAGAGCATGGGGTGGTCGGTCCACACGCGCTCTCGCGGCGGCAGGCCGCAAACCGTACGGCGGGCCTCGTTCACCGCCTCGCGGAAGGATCGCCAGAGCACGTCGTTCACCAAGGTGAAGCTCGCCCGGTTCAACCAGCGTGGCGTGAGCCCCGGCGGCAGAAACGGTGAGGGGAAGGCGGCGGTAGGCGTGATCGGGATCAGTCCGGCGCCGATCGCCGGCACGCCGAGCCGCTCGGCGACCGAAAACCCCACGAAGGCGGCAAGGCCGCAGACGAGGAGGCCGTCGCTGCCTTCCGCCGCGGCGAGGACCTCCGCCATCCAGGCCTGGCAGTTCGCGTTGGCGACGCGCGCCAGAGCGGCGGCGGTGTCGCCAAAACCGCCACCTCGCCCGATGGCGCCGGACATCGCCCCGCCAGGCTTCAGGGCGGCCAGGATGTCGCCGGAGAGCGGGCTCGCCGGAACGCCCAGCGCCCGCGCCGTCGACAGGGTGGCCTCGTCGGCGAGCAGTCTGGCATCATGGCCGGCGTCGATGAGCGCTCGACAGAGGGCCGCCAGAGGTCTGGCGTCCCCCTCAGTGCCGTACGTGACCGCTGTGACGCGCACGCCGCGGCCGCCTTCAACCGCTAGAAGTCAAGGGCGCGGGCCTCCTTGACGTGCGGCAAGGCGCGGATGCGGGCGACCAGCTTGTCGTCAGGAGCCTGATCGACGCCCACCAGGGCGATGGCGTCATCGCCAGCGGCCACGCGGCCGAGGTTGAAGGTGGCGATATTGGTGCCGGTTTCGGCCAGCAGCGCCCCCAGGGCCCCGATGAAGCCCGGCTTGTCCAGGTTGTTCACATAGAGCATGGCCGGCGCGAAGGCGGCGTCCAGTTCCATGCCCTTGACCTCGACGATGCGTGGCGCGCCGGCGATCACCGTGCCGGCGAACGCCCGGCGGCCCATGTCGGTGAGCACGGTGATGCGCATCAGGCTGTCATAGACCGGCGACATTTCCTGGCGAGATTCCGAGACGGTGATGCCGCGTTCCTTGGCCACCGCCGGGGCGGAGACCATGTTGATCTCGGCCAGCATCGGCCGCAGCACGCCCGCCAGGGCCGCCGCGGTGAGCGGCTTAACGTTCAGATTGGCCAGGTGGCCCTCATAGGCGATGTCGACGCCCTTCAGGCCGGCGTCGACCATCTGGCCGGCGAAAGCGCCGAGCTTCTCGGCCAGGGCCACGAAAGGACGCAGCTTGGGCGCCTCGTCGGCTGTAATCGAGGGGCTGTTCAGGGCGTTCGCCACGGCGCCGGTGAGCAGATAGTCGCTCATCTGTTCGGCCACCTGAAGGGCCACGTTCTCCTGGGCTTCCCCGGTGGAGGCGCCCAGGTGCGGCGTGGCGATGAAGTTCGGCGCGCCGAACAGCACATTGGCCTTCGCCGGTTCCTCGACGAACACGTCGAACGCCGCGCCACCCACCTGGCCGCTTTCCAGCGCCGCGCGAAGGGCCGTCTCGTCCACCAGGCCGCCGCGGGCGCAGTTGATGATCAGCACGCCCTTCTTGGTCTTCGCCAGGGCTTCGGCGGAAAGGATGTTGCGGGTCTTGTCGGTGAGCGGCGTGTGCAGCGTGATGATGTCTGCCCGAGCCAGCAGGTCTTCCAGTTCCACCTTCTCCACCCCGATCTCCACGGCCCGATCGGGCGAGAGGAAGGGATCGTAGGCGATGACCTTCATCTTCAGGCCGTTGGCGCGGTCGGCGACGATCGAGCCGATGTTGCCGGCGCCGATGAGGCCCAGGGTCTTGGCGTAGAGTTCAACACCCATGAAGCGGTTCTTCTCCCACTTGCCGGCCTGGGTGGAGACGTCGGCGGCGGGCAGCTGCCGGGCCAGGGCGAACATCATGGCGATGGCGTGCTCGGCGGTCGTGATCGAGTTGCCGAACGGGGTGTTCATCACCACGATCCCGGCCGCGGTGGCGGCGGGGATATCGACGTTGTCGACGCCGATGCCGGCGCGGCCGATCACCTTGAGGTTCTTGGCGGAGGCGATCACCTCCTTGGTGGCCTTGGTCGCCGAGCGGACCGCCAGGCCGTCATAGGCGCCGATGATGGCGATGAGCTCATCCTTGCTGAGGCCGACCTTGACGTCGGCGTTGACGCCGCGATGCCGGAAGATGGCCAGAGCAGCGGGGGACAGGGAGTCGGCGATAAGCACGCGGGGGGCCATGTGGGGGATCCTTTTCTGGTGGTCTCTCCTTTTGGAGGAGAGTGGCGGCGACGCCGCCAGAGGGAATAGGGAGACTTGGGGCGGGGCTCCCGCCGGAGGCTGGCGGCCCCCTCCTGGCCGCCGTGGCGGCCCATCCCTCCCCGGGCCGGGGGAGGGACAGGGTCCGGGTCAGGCTGGCGCCAGCTCCGCCGAGACGCTGGCGAAGGCCCAGTCGAGCCACGGCGTCAGGGCCACCAGATCGTCGGTCTCGACCGTGGCGCCGCACCAGATCCTCAGACCGGGTGGGGCGTCGCGATAGCCGCCGATGTCCAGGGCGACGGCCTCCTTTTCCAGCGCCGACGCCAACTTCTTGGCGAAATCGGCCTGGCCCTCGGGGCTGAGGGCGGCGACGGCGGGGTCAACGACCTTCAGGCAGACCGAAGTGTTGGACCGGCTCGCAGGATCGGCGGCCAGGAAATCCACCCAGGGCGTCCGCTCGACCCACTCGGCCAGGGCCGCCAGGTTGCGATCCGCGCGGGCGCGCAGTTCGGCCAGGCCACCGATGGAAGCCGCCCACTTGAGGGCGTCCAGATAGTCTTCCACGCACAGCATGGACGGCGTGTTGATCGTGGCGCCCTCGAAGATGTCACGGCTGACCTTGCCGGCCTTGGTCATGCGGAACAGCTTCGGCATCGGCCAGGGCGGGATGTAGCTCTCCAGGCGTTCGACGGCCCGGGGCGAGAGGATCAGAACGCCGTGAGCGGCCTCGCCGCCGAGGGCCTTCTGCCAGGAGAAGGTGACCACATCGAGCTTCGGCCAGTCGAGAGTCTGGGCGAAACAGGCGCTGGTGGCGTCGCAGATGGTCAGGCCCGCGCGGTCGGCGGCGATGAAGTCGGCGTTCGGCACCCGCACGCCGGAAGTTGTGCCGTTCCAGGTGAAAACCAGGTCGGCCTCGGGGTCGACCCGGGTCAGGTCGGGCAGGGCGCCGTAGGGCGCGTCGAGGGTCTCGGCCGGCAGCTTGAGCTGTTTGACGACGTCGGTGACCCAATCCTTGCCGAAGGATTCGAACGCCAGAAGCTGAACCTTGCGCGGGCCGAGCAGCGACCACAACGCCATCTCGACGGCGCCGGTGTCCGACCCGGCGACGATGCCGATCAGGTAGTCGGCGGGAACTTCGAGGACTTCACGGGTTCGGTCGATGGCCGCCTGAAGGCGCGCCTTGCCGGGCTTGGAGCGGTGTGACCGTCCGAGAATCGCCGTTCTGAGGTTTTCAGGGCTCCATCCGGGGCGCTTGGCGCAGGGACCGGAGGAAAATTCTGGCCGGGCCGGGCGCATCGCCGGCTTGGCGGGGGTCGTCATAGCATTGTCTCCCATCCTTACAGATGGACTGCGCCCCGTTGGGAGGGCGTGGCCCGCCGCGCAAAGGCTCCTGTTCGCGGCGGGATGCAAGTGTTTTTTCGCGCCGACGACGCTCGCGGACGGGGAGCGGCTAGGGCTGGGCGGGATACCCTCAAAGCCTGAAAAGCCAGCCGAACCTCAAACGGCCAGCACGACCTTGCCGACATGCGCCCCGCCTTCCAGCCAGGCGTGGGCGGCGGCGGCTTCGGCCAGCGGGAAGACCCGATCAATGATCGGCTTCACCACTCCCGAGGCGATCCACGGCCAGACCACGCGTTCGATCTCGCCGGCCAGGCGGGCTTTCTCGTCGGCGTCGCGCGGCCTCAGGGTCGAGCCGGTGATCACCAGCCGCTTCTGCATGATCTTCATGATCGGCAGTTCGACGGTTCCGCCGCCGAGGCTGGCGATGTGGACCAGTCGCCCGCCGGTGTTCAGCGCCTCCAGGTTTCTGGGGAAGTAGGAGCCGGCGACCATGTCGAGGATCACATCAACCCCGCCGCTGGCCCGGGCGACGGCCTCGAAGTCCTCATTGGAGGCGTCCACGGCGATGTCCGCGCCCAGGGCCAGGGCCTCGACTACCTTGTCCTTGCCGCGGGCGGTGGCGATCACCCGGGCGCCGACGGCCTTGCCCATCTGGATGGCGGCCACACCGATGCCGGAGGTGGCGCCGTGCACCATCAGGGTTTCCCCGGCCTTCAGGCCCCCGTGCTCGAACACATTGGCGTAGACCGTGAACACCGTCTCCGGCAGGCTCGCCGCCTGGGTGAAGTCCAGACGGTCCGGAACGGGCAAGGCGTGACGGGCGTCGCACACCGCGAACTGGGCGTAGCCGCCGCCGCCCAGCAGGGCGCACACACGGTCGCCCTCGCGCCAGCGTCCGGCGCCTTCGACCACCGTTCCGGCGACCTCCAGGCCCAGGGTGGGCGGAGAGCCCGGCGGCGGCGGGTAGAAACCCAGGCGCTGCAGGATGTCGGGCCGGTTCACCCCGGCGGCGTGGACGGCGATGAGAATCTGGCCTGCGCCGGGGAGGGGGGTGGCGATTCGGGCGGCTTTCAGAGCGGACGCTGGACCCTTTCCGCCTTCGACCTCGATGGCGGTCATTTCGACGTCTGGCATGGATGGTCCCCTGATGATCTTGCACGGCGGGCCGGGCAGCCTCAGATAGCCTCTCGGAACGGCATCGGCAAAGGGAGAGCCCCATGGCGGAAGAACCAGCGGAGGCGCGGCGCGCAAGGGGGCAGGCCCTTGTGGACGTCACCCGCGAGGATCTCGAGCTTTTCGGCGCCGATGAACTTCAGGAACGTATCGCCCTGCTCGAGGGCGAGATCGCCAGGGTGCGCGCCCAGATGGCGCGGAAACAGTCCAGTCGCGCCGCCGCAGACGCCCTGTTCGCCCGGCGGGACCCGGCCTGATTGACCGGGTTCGATCTGACCACGGCCGCCGGCCGTCGCCGCGCGGTGCTCGATCACCTGTGGAAGGACCACGCCTGGATCCGCCTGGGTTTTTCCAATGCCCACTGGATCTCGGATGAACTGGTCCGCACCAACCAGCCCTGGCCCTTCCAGCTGAAGGCCTGGGCCGACCGCGGCGTGCGCACGGTGATCAACCTGCGTGGCGGTGTCCACACCAGCTTCCGCGCTCTGGAGGTGGACGCCTGCGCCCGTTACGGCCTTGAGCTGGTCGACTTTGTCATCGCCTCGCGCGACGTGCCTACCGCCGAGAAGGTGCTGGCGGCGCGGACGCTGTTCGAGACGGTGCGATATCCGGCGCTGATGCACTGCAAGTCCGGCGCCGACCGGGCGGGAATCATGGGGGTGTTCTACCGGCACTTCCGCCAGGGCCTGCCCATCCGCGAGGCAATGGAGCAGCTGTCGCCCAAGTATCTGCACACCCGCGCCGGACTGACAGGTGTGCTCGACCACATATTCGAGCGTTATCTGGCGCAGGGCGAACCCGCAGGCCTGTCCTTCGAGGCCTGGGTCCAGACCCCGGCCTATGATCCTGTGGCCATCCAGGCCGAGTTTCGCGCCGCCTGGTGGGGAACCGTCCTCACCGAGAAACTGCTGAGGCGCGAATAGGCTTCTCCTTGAGCGGGTCCAGCAGCTTGTGGGCATGGATGATGAAATAACGCATCAGGGCGTTGTCCACGGTGGACTGCGCCCGGGCCCGCCAGGCGGCGTAGGCCTCCTCGTGGCTGGCGTAGGCGCCCACCAGATCGATCTTAGACAGGTCCTTGAACTCGATCCCGGCGACGTCCTTGAGTTCGCCGCCGATGACCAGATGCAACAGTTGCTTGTGCGCCATGTGGCTCCCCTACTTTCCGGCGATGGCCAGGGCGTCTACCAGAACCGATGGGGTGTCCGCCGAGCCCCGTCGCGCCAGATCCGACCCGGGGACCAGACGGGCATAGATATCGATCAGATTTCCGGCGACGGTGATCTCTGTGACCGGATAGGCGATCTCACCGTTCTCGAACCACAGGCCCGAGCACCCCACCGACCAGTCGCCGGTGTTGGAATTCAGCGAGGGGCCGAACATCGAGGTGACCAGGATGCCCGAGCCCGCCTCGCGCATCAGCCCGGCCTGGTCCAGGTCGCCCGGCTGCAGGGTGAGGTTCGAGGGTGACACCCCCGGCGGCCCGGCCAGCCCGCGCGAGGCGTGCCCGGTGGTCTCCAGTCCCAGTTGCCGCGCCGAACTCGAGTTGAGCAGCCAGGTTGTCAGCACGCCCTTGTCGATGATGTTGGTCAGGCGGTTCGCCACGCCCTCGTCGTCGAAGGCCGAGGAGCCCAGGCCCCGCAGCCGGTGGGGATCATCGGTGAGGGTCACCGACGGCGAGAACAGGGTCGACCCGAGGCGATCCTTCAGGAAGGACACCCCTCGGGCCACCGAACTGCCGGCGATCGCCCCGATCAGCGGTCCCAGCAGGGATCCGGCCAGGCGGTTCTCGAAGATCACCGGGGCGGTGGTCGAGGCGATCTTGCGCGCGCCAAGCGCGGCGACGGCGCGCCGCCCGGCCTCGGCGCCGATCTGTTCGGGCGTGGGCAGGTCCTCCTGCCAGCGGGTGGCGCGGCCCTCTCCGCCCTGCTCCATGGCCGAGCCCTCGCCGGCGATGGCCTGGGCCGACAGCGAGAAAGCCGTGCCGCGATGCTCGCCGTAGAAACCGCCCGTGGTGACCAGACGCCAGGAAGACGCCGACCAGGTGGCCGAGGCGCCGTTGGAATTGGTGACGCCCGGCACGGCCCTGGCTGCGCGCTCGGTTTCCCGCGCCCGGGCCTCGAGATCCTCGGGCCCGGCTTCGGTGGGGTCGAACAGGTCGAAGTCCGGCCGCGGTCCGCGGGCCAGGCGGTCAGCCGGCGCGAGGCCCGTGTAGGGGTCCTCGGCCGCCAGCCTCGCCATGGCCACGACCCTCTCGACCAGCTTCTCGCGGCCGCTTCGGGACACGTCCGAGCCGGAGACCGACGCCTGACGCTTGCCGATCATCACCCGCACGCCCAGGTCGCGCGATTCCTCGCGCTCGACCTCTTCGAGTTCTCCAAGCCGCACGGTCACCGAAAGCGACTGACGTTCGGCGAACGCCACCTCGGCCGCATCCGCGCCGGCGGCCAGGGCGGCCGCGGCCACGTCTCTCAACAGGTTTTCATCCATGTGGCCGATATGGGCGATGGCGCCGTCCTGGGCAAGCGCTGGCGGCTCGCCGGACGCGCCCGAGGTCAGGCCAATCCGGTCAGGCGATCAGGTCGGGGGTCAGGCGGTTCTCGAGCTTGGCGATCTGGTCGCGCAGGACCAGCTTGCGCTTCTTCATGCGGGCGATGCGGAGTTGATCGGGCATGGCCATGGCCTGGAGGGCCAGGACGGCCGCGTCGAGGTCCTGGTGTTCCTGGCGCAGGCGGTTCAGTTCACCGCGAGTCGTCTCGTTCTCGTCGACCTCCGACTCGTCGTCCATGGCGCGAACCCGCTAGCTGGCTGAGGACTGTCTAGTAGCAGACGGGCGAGGCCCGACAAGACGGCGGCGGCCGCGTCAAAGCGCCTCCGCCAGACGCGCCAGAAGGGTCAGGGGCGCCGGGGGCCGCCAGGCGTCGGCCACCTCGACCAGCGCCCCGAGCCCGCCGTCCGCCGGAGGATTTTGCGCCACGGGGGCCTCGGCAAGCGCCGCCAGGGCGTCCAGCAGCAGGCGCTCGGCGGCCACCTCGTCCTGCTGGATCTGCGCCCGCAACGCCAGGCGCCCGGCCTCGTCGATATGCGGCGGCGACGTCTTCAGGCGGGTGCGTAGCGCGCGCAAGGGGCGGATGACCTGTCCATCCCATCGCCGGGTGAGGTCCACCGCCCGGGCCAGCGTCCCGGGGCCGATCCGCCGCTGTTCCGTCAGCGCCCAATGGCGCCAGAGCAGCAGGGCCGGATGCTGGCCGTGGGCGTTCTGCAGCTCCAGACACAGGGCCTCTACCCCCGGCCGGCGCCAGGCGGCCAGCGCCTGCTCCCAGACGGTCATTCGACCTGGCCGTGCAGGGCCGGAATTTCGCCGCCCCACCGCCTCACGGCGCTCCAGGACAGACCGAACAGGTCCAGCGCCCGGCCCACCGACTGGTCGATCATCTCTTCGAGGGTCTTTGGGCTGGCGTAGAAGGCCGGCAGCGGCGGGGCCAGGACGGCGCCCATCTCCGCCAGCTGGACCATGGTTCTCAGGTGGCCCAGGTGAAGTGGCGTCTCGCGGACCATCAGAACGAGAGGGCGGCGCTCCTTGAGGGTGACGTCCGCGGCGCGGGTGAGCAGCGAGCTGGTGACGCCGGTGGCGATCTCGCTCATCGTACGCACCGAACAGGGCGCGACGATCATGCCCAGGGTCTGGAATGAACCGGAGGCGATCGCCGCGCCCACATCGGCCACGCGGTAGTTGACGTCGGCCTTGCCGGCCAGGTCGGCCGGCGAGAGCGTCGTTTCCTGGCTGAGGGTGAGAAGGGCGGCGCGGCTGACCACGAGATGGGTGCGCACCCCCAGTTCACGGCAGGCGTCCAGGACACGCACCCCGTACATGACCCCGGAGGCGCCGGAGACGCCTACCACCAAGTCTGGCGTTTTAGCGGTCATTCGGTGGGCTCCGTCGTCGGGTTTTTGATCACCCGGCCCCGAGCGCCAGGGCCGGCGCGGCCTGAACAAACATATGTGATCTGACAGTTGCGCGTCAGGGGTGTTCACTCTGTCCAGGGGCAGAAAAGGAGTCTCCCGCCATGGCCATCGAAGCCCGTATCCGCGAGCTTGGCGTTCGGCATAAGTCGCTTGAACGCGCCATCGAAGACGAGGTCAGCCGGCCGGCCGCCGACGCTGTCAGACTGCGGGAACTCAAACGCAAGAAGCTTCGCCTCAAGGAAGAGATGGAAAGCCTCAAGGCCAAGCCGAACTGAAACCGCCGGTCAAGGCACACTGACGGCCAGCCGCGCGGAGGGACTCAGTCCTCCGCGTGGTGGTCCGCAGCCGAATCGGCCAGTTCCGCGGCGCTCTTCAGTGAGGCGCCTTCAGGCTCGGCGACCCCGCGTTTGGCGTCGTCGCGGGCTTTCTTCTCGGCCGCCTTCTTCACCAGCGCGTCCAGTTCCAGCTGGCCGATCAGGCCCAGCGACACCGGGTCCACCGGCTTGACGTTGGTGGCGTTCCAGTGCGTGCGGTTACGCACCTGGTCGATGGTGGCCTTGGTGGTGCCCAGCACCTTGGCGATCTGGGCGTCGGTGATTTCCGGGTGATTGCGCACGAACCAGGCGATCGCGTCGGGACGGTCCTGGCGGCGGGAGACCGGAGTGTACCGGGGCGCCTTCTTCATCGGCTTGAGCAGTTCGGCGTGGCGGCTCTTCTGCGCCTTCATCCGATAAGCGGGATTGGCCTGGGCGGCGTCCAGTTCCTCACGGGTCAGCTGGCCGTTGGAGATCGGGTCGGCCCCGCGGATGTCCCGGGCCACCTCGCCATCGGCGATGCCCTTGACCTCGAGGGGGTGCAGCCCGCAGAAATCGGCGATCTGGTCGAAGGTCATCGAGGAGTTGTCCACGAGCCAGACGGCGGTCGCCTTCGGCATCAGAATATCGTTCACGACAGTCTCCAGAAACAGCGGCGCCCGGCCTTGCGGCCGGGCGGTTTGAGTCCGGATTATAGACCGGCTGTCTGGCGAAAGAAACCGGGTGCGGACAATTCCCTCATATTGCCGCGGCCGGCCGGCCCGGCGTGCGGGACGGGGCCCGGCTCAGGTCTCGGCGCTCAGCTCCGGCCAGCGCGCCCGTGCGCTTGCGATCACCCTCGCCAGCCCGCGGGCGTGACGCAGCGGATTGGGCCGGATGCGCATGGCGAAAAGGTCCTCCAGGCCGAAAGGGGCCACGATCGTGAGGCTGTCGTCGGCCTCCAGGCGGGCGCCCACGGCGAACACCGGCGCGGCGAAACGGGTCAGCGCCTCGGCCGTGCAGGTGAGGGCGGCGTAAGGCTCGCCGAAATGGTCCTCGAACCAGAGGTGCACACGCGCCTGGTTGCGCGCCTCGACCATCTGCCGCAGCGGCGGAGGGAACGCGGCCGCCACGCGGCGGATGACCACGTCCTCGGCCTCGTAGGACAGGTCCGAGGCGTCGAAATACCCCAGGTCATAATCCTTGATTCCATAGTCCGGGGCCCGGCCTGTGAGATGGTTCCACACCGGCTGATAAACGGCCCCGGAAAACACCAGCCAGTCGGGCAGGGCCAGGCTCCGGGCTGTGTCCAGAACCCGCATCAGCGTCGGCGTCGCGCGCAGTATGCCGCGCAGCCGGTTCTCCAACGCGCTCACCGGTCGCCGCGTAGCGGCCAGCCGTGGTCCAGCGGACCGTGCCCGCCGCCCAGACCCGGCGCCCGGCGGATGGCCTCGGCGGTGTAGCCCCAGGCGCGGCCCACCGCCTGCTCGAGGGGCAGGCCCTCGGCGAGGCCCGCCGCGCAGGCCGACGAGAGGGTGCAGCCGGTGCCGTGGGTGTGGCGGGTCTCGATCCTCGGACCCGAGAAGGTGGTCTCGCCGCCGGGCGTCATCAGCACATCGGTCACGGTGTCGCCGGCGACGTGGCCGCCCTTCATCAGCACCGCCGCGGCGCCGAGGGCGAGCAGGGTCTCGCCGGCCCGCCGCAGGTCGTCGGTGGTTTCCACGACCAGGCCGGTCAGGGCGGCCGCTTCGGGGGCGTTGGGGGTCAGCAGGGCCGCGCGGGGTATCATCAGCCGGCGCAGGGCCGCGATGGCGCCGTCGGCCAGCAGGGCCGCCCCGCCCTTGGCGATCATCACCGGATCGACAACGGCCGGAACGCCGGGCGCGCCGTCGAGTATCCGCGCCACGGCCTCGACCATGGCCGCATCGCCCAGCATGCCGATCTTGAAGGCGTCGGCGCCGATGTCCGACAGCACGGCCAGCGCCTGGGCCTCGACCAGGTCGGGGGGCAGGCCATGAACAGCCTGCACGCCTAGCGTGTTCTGCACGGTGATGGCGGTGATCGCCGTGGCCGCATAGCCGCCCAGGGCGGTGACCGTCTTGATGTCGGCCTGTACGCCGGCGCCGCCGCCGGAATCCGAGCCGGCGATGATCAGCACGCGGCCAAGGTGGTCAGACATTCGCGGCCCTCGCCGAATCGATCCGGGCGGCGAGCTTAAACGCCTGGACGGTCTCTCGCACATCGTGGACCCGAACCATGGCGCAGCCTGCCTGACGACCTGCCAGGGCGATAGCCAGAGATCCGCCGAGGCGGTCGGTCGCCTCGGTGGCGACAGGATCGATCGCCCGGATGAAGCCCTTGCGGCTGGCGCCCAGCAGCACGGGAAAGCCCAGGCCCACGAGGCGCTCCAGCGCGCCCAGAAGGGCCAGATTGTGGGCCGTGGTCTTGCCGAAGCCGATGCCCGGGTCCAGCCAGATGCGTTCGCGCGCAACACCGGCGGCCTGCGCCGCCTCGGCCCTCGCCGACAGCCAGCCGAACACCTCGCCGACCACGTCGTCATAGCGGGGGGCCTTCTGCATGGTCGCCGGCTCGCCACGCATGTGCATCAGCACGATGTCGCAGCCCAGCGCCGCGGCCGTGTCCAGGCTGTCCGGCGCGCCGGTCAGGCCGGTGACGTCGTTCCACATCGTCGCGCCCGCCGCGACGGCGGCGCGGGCCACGGCGGGCTTGCGGGTGTCGATGGAAAGCGGAATGCCGCCGCGGCGACCCAGGGCCCGGATCAACGGGATCACCCGCGCCAGTTCCTCGGCCTCGGACACCGGCGTCGCCCCAGGGCGGCTGGATTCGCCGCCGATATCTAGCACATCGGCGCCCTGGGCGATCATCGCCTCGGCCCGGGCCAGGGCGGCCTCCAGGCCCAGGAACCGGCCGCCGTCGGAAAAACTGTCGGGCGTGGCGTTGAGGATGCCCATGACCCGACAGGCGGGTCGCGACGCGCCCCCCTCCCCGGCGCGGGGAGGGTGAACGCCAGGGATCACGCCGGTTCGGGCGTCGGCCGCGGGGCCAGGGGCACCGAGACGCGCGGTTCGGCCGGGGCGCGGGCGTCGGGCTCGTCCCGGTTGGGCTTCATGCCCTTGATCACGTTGATGATCTCTTCACCCGACAGGGTCTCGTACTCGAGCAGGGCCCGGGCGACGGTGTGCAGGTCCTCCAGCCGCTCCGTGAGGATGCGGCGGGCCTCGTCGAGGCCGCCCTGAACCAGCCGGCGGACCTCCAGGTCGATCTTCTGGGCGGTGTCCTCCGAGACGTTCTGGGTGCGCGCCACCGAGTGGCCCAGGAACACCTCCTCCTGGTTGTCGCCATAGGCCACCGTGCCCAGGGTGTCGGAATAACCCCAGCGGGTAACCATGTTGCGGGCCAGACCGGTGGCCGCCTGGATGTCGCTGGAGGCGCCCGACGTGATCTTGTTCTTGCCGAAGATCAGCTCCTCGGCCACGCGGCCGGCCATCATGATCGCCAGACGCGACGTCATCTGCTCGTAGTCCATGGAGTGGCGGTCGCCCTCGGGCAGCTGCATCACCATGCCCAGGGCCAGGCCGCGCGGAATGATGGTGGCCTTGTGGACCGGATCGGCGGCCGGAACCGAGAGGGCCACCAGGGCGTGGCCGCCCTCATGATAGGCGGTCTTCTTTTTCTCCTCGTCGCTCATGACCATGGACTTGCGCTCGGCGCCCATCATCACCTTGTCCTTGGCCTCCTCGAAGTCGCGGTGGAGAACCATGCGGCGGTTGCGGCGGGCGGCCATGAGCGCCGCCTCATTGACCAGATTGGCCAGGTCGGCGCCGGAGAACCCCGGGGTGCCGCGGGCGATGACCTTGACGTCGACATCCGACGCCAGGGGCACATTGCGCATGTGCACGCGCAGGATCTTCTCGCGGCCGGCCACATCGGGGTTGGGCACCACCACCTGACGGTCGAAGCGACCCGGACGGAGCAGGGCCGGGTCGAGCACGTCGGGGCGGTTGGTCGAGGCGATGACGATGATGCTCTCGTTGGGATCGAAGCCGTCCATCTCCACCAGAAGCTGGTTGAGGGTCTGCTCGCGTTCGTCGTTGCCGCCGCCCAGGCCCGCGCCGCGATGGCGCCCCACGGCGTCGATCTCGTCGATGAAGATGATGCAGGGGGCGTTCTTCTTGGCCTGTTCGAACATGTCGCGCACGCGGCTGGCGCCCACGCCGACGAACATCTCCACGAAGTCCGAGCCGGAAATGTAGAAGAACGGCACGCCGGCCTCGCCGGCCACGGCCCGGCCCAGCAGCGTCTTGCCGGTGCCCGGAGGGCCGACCATCAGGGCGCCCTTGGGTATCTTGCCGCCCAGACGCTGGAACTTGGCCGGATCCTTCAGGAAGTCGACGATCTCGGTGAGGTCTTCCTTGGCCTCGTCAACGCCGGCCACGTCGTCGAAGGTGACCCGGTTCTTGTTCTCGGTGAGCAGCTTGGCCTTGGACTTGCCGAAGCCCATGGCTCCGCGCGCGCCGCCCTGCATCTGGCGCATGAAGAACACCCAGACGCCGATCAGCAGCAGGATGGGCAGCATGTTGATCAGAATGGTGGGGATCAGGCCCGCGCCGGGCTGTTCGAACTCAAAGCCTGCGCCCTTGGCCTCGAGGCGGTGTTCCAGGTCCTGGGTATCGAGGGGGCCGACGGTCGAAAGCACGGCGCCCTGGCGGTCCTTGGCTTCCAGCGTCTGCCCGTGAATCTTCACCGACTTGATGTCGCCGGCGTCGACCTTGGCGAGCATGTCGGAATAGGTGATCTGCCGCGCCGCGCCCACGCGGCCGCCGCTGTTCAGAACCCCGAAAATCGCGACCAGGGCAAGTACAATCACCCCCCAGATCGCCAGGTTACGCATAGTCATAAGCACGCCTCGTCTGGCTCAATCTACTCATTTAGGACGGCGCCGCGGGTTTCGCTATCCGCCACAACGTCGCTTCGTTCACAATCGCGCCGCGCGCTTCCCGCAGACGCGCCAGACTGAGGGGGCGGCAGGCGACGCCCGGAACCTCCGCAAGGCCGGGACAGCCCACCGAGCCGTCCCCGATAATCACCAGGGGCAGGGCCCGCCGGGCGGCCGGCGGCAGCCTCATCCGCGCCGCGCGCAGGTCGGGCGGCAGAGTCCCGGCGCGGCCGGCCAGGGGAACCACACGGGCTCCCGGCCGGCTGGCGCGCAGCGCCAGGCGACCGTCCCACACGATCCAGCGGCCAGGGGGCAAGGCCGTCTCGGCGGCGATCGGGCGGCGGGAATCTGCGGCGTCCCGGACCAGGTGGACGGCGTCGCCGCGGCTCTCCACCCGCGCGCCGGCCAGGGTTGCCGCGAAGGACGCTCCAGTGTGGATGCGCTGCAGAAGCCGGTCCAGGCTGTCGCGCCGGGGTGGTCGATCGGTCCCCGCGGCGCACAGCAGGGCCGCGCCCAGGGTCGCCGCGCCATCGGGCCGCCCAAGCACCTGGCGGGGGATGAGCAGGTCGCCGGCGGCGCCTTCGCGGATGTCGCTCAGGTCGCCCGGCGGGACGTCCTGTCCGACGGCCTCGCCTTCGCCCGCCCCGCTGCCATGCGCCAGCGCCCTCGCCCTCGCCCGGGCGCTGGCCGGATCGCGGTTCGCCGGGTCGTCGATCCAGCTTTCCCCGAGAGCGGCTAGCGACAGGCGGATCTCCGCGCGGCGGATGTCCAGCAGGGGGCGCAGCAGGAACAGGCCGCGACCCTGCGGCCAGACCGGGCAGGGCGCCCATGGTCGCGGCGAAGGCACGCTGGCGCCAGCCTCCCGCATCAGGC
>CAIXWN010000015.1 GCA_903923135.1 uncultured Caulobacteraceae bacterium
ACCGGCCGCCAGGGCGACCCCGGCCATTCCAAGTTCTTCCTGTCCTGCGAGGACGACCTGTTGCGCATCTTCGCCGGCGACCGGCTGGACTCGATCATGCGCACCTTCGGGGTCCAGGAAGGCGAGGCGATCACCCACAAATGGCTGAACTCGGCCATCGCCACCGCCCAGAAGCGCGTCGAGCAGCGCAACTACGAGATCCGCAAGAACCTGCTGAAATACGACGACGTGGTGAACGACCAGCGCAAGGCGGTGTTCGAACAGCGCCGCGAATTCATGGAAGCCACCGACCTGTCAACCATAGTGGCCGAGATGCGCCACGACACCATCGATGATCTGGTGGCGCGGCACCTGCCGCCCAAGGCCTACGCGGACCAGTGGGACGTGGCCGGTCTGGACGAGCGGGTGCAGGGTCTTCTGGGCCTGACCCTGCCGATCCGCGACTGGGCGGCCGAAGAAGGCATCGCAAACGAGGAGATCCGCGAGCGGCTGGTGGCGGCGGCCGACGCCCGCGCCGCCGAGCGCGAAGAGCTGATCTCATCGGAACAGACAAGGCAGCTGGAGAAGAACTTCCTGCTGCAGATGGTCGACATGCAGTGGCGCGAGCACCTGATGCACCTGGACCATCTGCGCAATGTCATCGGCCTGCGCGGCTACGGGCAGCGCGATCCGCTGAACGAGTACAAGACCGAGGCCTTCACCCTCTTCGAGACCCTGATCGGGGACCTGCGCCAGAACGTCACGCGCTGGTTGATGACGGTGGAGATCCAGTTCACCCAGCCCGATCCGTTGCCCGCGCCGCCATCGATGTTCGAGGTCCACGTTGACCCCCTAACCGGTCAGAACGAGCGGGCGCTGGAATTGGCCGGACGGGCGCTGACGGGCGGATCGGCCGAGGAGAGGGCGGCCCTGCCGATGTCTGCCCTGCCGGAAGGCTTCGAGCGCACCGGCCGTAACGCTCCCTGCCCCTGCGGCTCCGGCAAGAAGTTCAAGCACTGCCACGGAACTTTGGTCTAGGGATTTTTCTCTCGGCTTTATAGATGGTTATGGAAAAATATTTGACTCGATGGCGGGAATCGGAGTCCTGCGCCGCGTCCGCCGTGGCCCGTTACGCGCGCAGCTGTCGCCAAGCCGGTGAAGAGGTCAAAGACCCCACCGCGCCCGGATACGTCGGCCGGGCGTCGACGGAGGAACCGGCCTAATGCGCCACGGCATACATTTCATCTCGGGCCTGCCCCGGTCGGGCTCGACCCTGTTCTCGGCGATCCTGCGGCAGAATCCGCGCTTCCACGCCATGATGACCAGCCCGGTAGGCGGCATCTATATGGCGATGTTGGGGGCGGTAAGCCGCAAGAACGAGGCGGCGGTGTTCATCGACCCCGACCAGAAACGCGAGCTGCTGTCCGGCGTCTTCCGCAACTACTACCACGCCATCGGCGCCGAGAAGGTGGTGTTCGACACCAACCGTGTGTGGTGCTCAAAGATGCCGGCCCTCACCCGCCTGTTTCCCAAGGCCAAGGTGATCTGCTGCGTGCGACACATCCCCTGGATCATGGACTCCATCGAGCGTCTGGAGCGGCGCAACGCCTTCGACCTGTCCGGCATCTTCGGCTTCGACGCCGGCTCCACCGTCTACACCCGGATCGGGCGGCTGGCGGGCAGCGACGGCATGGTGGGCCACGCCCTCGACTGCCTGAGGGAAGCCTTCTACGGCGGCTACGCCGACCAGATGATCGTGGTCACCTACGAAGCCCTGACCCGTGATCCTGCCGGCACGATGAAGATCGTCTACGACTTCCTCGGCGAGGCGCCCTTCGCCCACGACTTCGACAATGTGGAATATTCCGCCGACGAGTTCGACGAGGGGCTGGGCTCGCCCGGCCTGCACACGGTGCGCAAGAAGGTCGAGTTCCTGGAGCGTCCCAGCGTCCTGCCGCCGGAACTCTTCGCCCGCTATGAGAACGACGCCTTCTGGATGAATCCAGAGCTGAACGTGCACGGGGTGCCGATCGTCCGGTATGGGGGGTAAGCTGCACGCCCGAGAAATCAGGGAAACACTGCGCACCAGCCGCTGAACGCAGAAAATCTGCCACCGGACGCTGTTTCGACGCCAATACTCCCTCGAACTTATTGATCAGCCGTCAAAAACCACTCTAAAAGCAAAGTTGGCCCGGGGCTTGGTCGGTTCCCGCGGTCGGGTCGGGCGTTGAATCGCGTGCCTCGCGTGACGAGGCCGTGATGTTAGCTCCGCTTTCTGATTTCCGACGGGGCGGGGCTTTTCATGTCTGATGTTGTGGTGCGCGGGTCGAACGGCAGCTTCGGCCAGGCCGGCGGCCCCGCCAACGCGGTCAACAGCGGCTATGCCGTCGGCGCCGCCACCTATGGGGCCAACGCCTATGGGGGCAACGGATCGGGCGCGCCGGGCGGCGCGGCCACGGCGACCGCCTCTGCGATCAGCGGCGCCGGAAACGCCCGCGCCTACGCCCTGGCTGGCGGCGGCTTCGGCTATAGCGGAGCCGCGGGGGGCGGGGTCAACGCCACCGCCTACGCGTCCGGTGTCTCGGCCACGGCCTCGGCCCGGGTGAGCGGGGGGAACGGCGGCGATCTCTACGGCGGCGTCGGCGGCGCGGGCGCGGCCGCGACCCTGGCCAATGCGGCGTCCGGTCGGGCGAGCGGCGGGGCTCTGAGACTTTATCAGTTCGCCACCGGCGGGCACGGCGGCAACGGTCACCAGGGCGGCGCCGGCGGCGCGGCCGCCTCGAGCCTGACGGTGAACGACGCCTCGGCTTCGTCGGTGACCGCCTATGTCGGCGCCTATGGGGGCTACAGCCGCGGCTCGCACGGCGGGGTGGCCGGCCCGGGCGGGGCGGGCGGCTCCGCCCTTGCGTCGGCGAACATTTCCGGCGCCCACACCATCAACGCCAGGGTGACGGCTATCGGCGGCGCCGGCGGGGGTTCGTCAAATTCCCTGGGCGGGGGCGGCGGCGCGACGACCGGAAGCGTGACGGCCACCAGCACGACCACAGGCGGCGACAGTGTGGAGGCCTACCTCAGCCTGACCGGAGGCGCGGGTGGATCGGGCGGTGGTTCGGCCATCTACAGCGGCGGGTCCAGAGTGGGGATCTCTGCCGGTTCGGGCGCGGCGGGGGTTTCTGTATCGGGCGCCGCCGCGACAGCTACCGAGGCGACCGCAACGGGCGGGCAGGCTCGCGTCTACGCGGCCGAGACCGGCGGGGCGGGCGGGTCTGGCTATGGGTCGGGTTTCGCCGGCGGTGCGGGCGGCGCAGCCACTGGCGCCACGGCGACCGCGACTGCCTTCTCCGCATGGGTCCGTGTGAAGGAGACCGGCGGCGCCGGCGGCGCAGGGCTCGGCGGGGCGGCGGCGGGGGCCGGAGCGGCCAGCACCGTTAACAACGCCGTCGGCGCAACCGTGAGCGGAGGGTATCTGCGCCTGGGTGAATATGCCTACGGCGGCGCCGGCGGATCCGATGCCAGTGGCTCAGCCCAGGCGGGCGGAGCGGCCAGCGCGACTCTCACGGCCAACAACACCGTCGCTTCCTCCGTCAATTCGTATCTGAAGGCCGTTGGCGGGAGAG
>CAIXWN010000016.1 GCA_903923135.1 uncultured Caulobacteraceae bacterium
ACATAGTCGTGCGGGGTGTTCACATAGCGGGCGATCTTGGCCGACTTCAGGTTGGGCAGGTACCGGGCGAACACCTCCTCGACCTTGTCGGCGTAGGATTCGCGGATGTCGTCCCATTTCTCCGGCCCGCCCAGGGGGCGGATGTCGTAGGGCACGTCGGCCCAGGTCTGGACGGTGTATTGCCCGGGCGGGGCCTGGGTCGGATCGGCGATGCAGTAGTTGAAACAGGCGCCCCAGGCCACCGGCGGGTCGGGCGGCGTATCACGCACCAGGACGCTGTCCACCAGGCGCGAGGCGTCGGCCATGGTCTCGGCGCCGAAGTTGAAGATGAAGGTGTTGTTGACCTCCGGGAATTTCTCCGAGCAGGCGAAATTCGGCGGCTCGCTGAGCACATAGTAGTTGGCGAACAGGCTGGCGCCCCGGTAGTCGAACTTCTTCAGCGCCACGCGCGTCGCCGGCGTCAGATACTCCTCGCCCACCAGGTCGAGGAAGGTCGGCGGGGCGCTCAGATTGCTGATCACCGCCCGGCTCGCCCGGAATTCGGCGTCGGGATAGGTGGAGTTGGTGGTCAGCACCACGCCCTTGGCCTGGTTCTTCTCGATGAGGATCCGGGTGACCGGGCAGTTGTAGAAGATCTTGCCGCCGTGGTGGACGAAACAGCGCACCAGCGAGTGGGTCAGGCCATGGCTGCCGCCCCGGGCGGTCATGCCGTTCTCGACGGTGAACTGGGTCAGGATGGCGACCACGCTCATGGGCCCCACCAGCCGGCTGCTGAGGGCCTCGACGCCGCCGAAGGCGGTGTGGCTGAGGACGGCCGTGCGGATCTGCTCGTTCTCGAACAGGCAGTCGAGAAACTCGAAGGCCGTCATCCACATCCAGTCCCTGGGGAAGATCGGGTGGGAGGCGTTCATGGCCATGGAGGCCAGGAAGCCCTCGTCGGTCGACTTGGTGTAGTGGCTGGCGTGCATGATCTCGGGCAGCATCGGCCCGTAGAAATTGACGATCTTGCGGTAGGTCTCGGCGTCCTTCGGCGAGATGCGCTTGAACATCTCATAGGTCTCCCGCGCATCGCGGCGGGAGAACAGCACGGCGTTGCCGTCCAGGAACGGATAGAAATAGCCGTAGTTCGAGCCCGGCGGCTTGAGCAGCTCCAGGCCGAAGCGTTCGAGCTCGAGGTCGACAAACGGGGGCCCGAGGTGTGGCAGGAGCTGGGAGGCGTGCAGGTTGAGCTTGACCCCCGGATGCAGCACTTCCTCGGTGGCGCAGAAGGTGCCCGACTCGTCGCGGCGCTCGAAGATCGCCACGCTCAGACCCGCCTTCTGCAGATAGGCGCCGGTGGCCAGGCCGTTGATGCCTCCGCCCACGATGATGATGTCATATTCGGACCTGGGCGCGGTCATGGGCGTCGACTCTCCTGCGCTTCCTCGTGGCCGCGCCCGCCCCTGATCGCGAGGCGTGGCGGCGACTCCGCCTTCCTAGCATTAAGTTGTTGGTCAACCAACAACTGTTGTCGAGTCGTGCCGAAAATAGCCGGGCCGGCGCCCGGGGGCCCTATTCAGCGACGGGATCGAGTGTGTGAACCGTCAGGCCGTCGAGCGCTTCGGTGAGTTTGAGCTGGCAGGAGAACCGCGAGTTGGGCTTGCGCACGTCGAGCAGGCCCAGCAGGCCGTTCTCGGTCTTGTTCATCGGCGTCAGCCGGTCCAGCCACTGCGGCTCGACATAGACGTGGCAGGCGGCGCAGGCGCACACCCCGCCGCAGTCCGACTCGATCTGCGGGATGTTGTTGTCCAGGCCCGCCTGCATCACCGAGACGCCCGGTTCGGCGTCCACGGTGCGCTCGACGCCCTTGGTGTCGATATAGGTCACCTTGACCACGGCCTTCGATCTCCTTTCCGGCGTCCGCCTTAATGAGGGGCGGAGCCGCTCTTGACGTCCGCCGGCGCGGCCGGTCCGGCGCGCGAGACGCCGGTCACCCGCAGCAGGCGGTGCCAGGCCAGCAGGACCACGAACCTGACGATCGACACGGCCATGTCGGCCACCGAGCCCAGGCTGACCTCGCGGGCGATGAAGCCGCCAGTTTCCGGCCGCGTCGCGGTGCGCAGGATGGCCAGCCAGTCGTCATACTGGACGCGCACCTCATATTCCCACGGCGCGGGGGCGTCGACGACGCCGGTGAGCAGGATGTGGTCGCCCTGGCGCTGCAGCTTCGACCGGTCGAGCCCCATGACCAGCTCCAGATCGCCCAGGCCCTCGGACCAGAAGTTCATGACGGCTTTCCCTTGTGGAACATCGCCCCGACGCGGTGCGCCAGGATGGCCCACACCACCCCCGGCGCCATGACCAGCAGACTGCCGATGAAGGGCAGCAACACGCCCTTGCGCTCGGCCAGGAAGCGGGCGGTCTGCGGCGTGGCCATCAGACGCAGGAAGTCGCGCAGGTCGTTGGGCCCCAGCTTGATGCGGTAGTCCCAGCAGACCGGCTCGATATTGCCTTCCATGGCCAGATAGCCCGGATTGACCACCAGAGTGGCGTCGGCCAGGGCCAGCGGCAGACGCTGCTTTCCCAGTCCTTTTGACCAGACGATCATAGCAGGAAGCCCTTGTCTCTGGCGGCTCCGACGGAGGCGGGTTCGGTCCACCAGATGTCGAGGCCGAGGTCCTCGGCGACGGCCCTTGAGGCGTTGTATCCGCCGCCGAAGGTGATCATGCCGCCCGGGAAG
>CAIXWN010000017.1 GCA_903923135.1 uncultured Caulobacteraceae bacterium
CCCGTATGCGAAGATCGTCCGAATGCGCAGCGCCCATGTTCGCCTCCTCGAATCAGAGGTCCCATCGACTCACGCCCAGCCTTCGAGGAAAATCCCCCCAGCGATCACATTCGATTCATCTCAACAGGCGTTTGCGCTAGGCCGTCGTCTGCTCGTCGCCGCCGCCCGAGCGCTGCAGGCTCGTGGCGCGGAGGGACTCGGCCTGTGGGTGCTCGATGGCAATGAGGCGGCCCGCGGCTTCTATGCGCGTCTGGGCGGTGCGCCATGGGGCCGCCGGCCGGTGCGGGGTTTCGGCGGGGGTCTTTCGGAAACGGCCTATCGCTGGCCGGACATCAACCGGCTTGGTCTGACGCCTTGAGGCGCTTCGGGGCCTCCGAAGCCGACCGCCGCGGTCACGCCCTGCCTTCGGCTCCCGTGACGTCGCTCCAGAACCGCTTGGCCTTGCGGAAGAAATTGGCGGATCGAGGGTTCTGATGCTCGCCGCACAGTTCGGCGAACTCCCGCATCAGGGCCTTCTGGCGAGCGGTCAGACGGGTCGGTGTCTCGACGTCCAATTGCACCACCAGATCGCCGCGCTGCCGGGTGCGCAACGAGGGCATGCCCTTGCCGCGCAGCCGCACGGTCTGACCGGGCTGGGCGCCTTCGGGCACCTTCACCTTGATCTTGCACTGGCCGTCGCAGTTCTCCCCGCCCAGCAGGCAGGGCGCTTCGATCTCGCCGCCGAGGGCCGCCGTGGTCATGGCCACGGGGACCGAGCAGAGCAGGTCCAGACCGTCACGTTCGAAAAGCTCATGCGGCTTGACCGAAAGGAAGATGTAGAGATCGCCCCGGGGCCCGCCCCGGGCCCCGGAGTCGCCTTCGCCTGACAGCCGAATGCGCGACCCGTCGTCCACCCCGGCCGGCACGCGGACCTGCAGGACTCGTTCGCGGCGGACCTGGCCATGACCCGCGCAACTCTTGCAGGGCTCCAGCACGACACGACCCACGCCGCCGCAGCGTGGGCAGGTGGTCTCAACCTGGAAAAAGCCCTGGCTGCGCCGGACGCGCCCGGCGCCGGCGCAGGCGACGCAGGTCGTCGGGCTGGTTCCGGGCTTCGCGCCGGAGCCGTCGCAGGTCTCGCAGGTCATCGCCGCCGGGACCTTGATCTCCACCTCGGCGCCGGCGTAGGCCTGCTCCAGGGTGATCTCCAGGTCATAGCGCAGGTCCTGTCCACGGGCCGGGCCGGCGGAGCGTTGACCCCGCCCGAACATATCGCCGAAGACATCGCCAAAGACGTCGTTGAAGATGTCGTGGACGTCGTTGAAGCCGCCGGCCTGGCCGGGACCCTGGCCGTTCAGGCCGGCGTGGCCGAAGCGGTCGTAGGCCGCCCGCTTGTTGGCGTCCGACAGCACAGAATAGGCCTCGTTGATTTCCTTGAACCGCGCGGTCGCCTCTTCCGAGCCGCCGTTTCGGTCGGGATGGTGCTCCATCGCCAACTTGCGAAAAGCGACCTTCAGGGCCGCATCGTCGGAGGTCCGCTCGACCCCCAGAACTTCATAGTAGTCCCGCATTGAAAGGTCAGACCCCTGGGCGAATCGAACAGGCCACGCGGCCACCGCTTCGGGCGCCCCGACGCGGCGATCGCCGCGCGGGAGCGCCCGTCATCGGCGTCCGCTACTTCTTGTCGTTGGACACGTCCTCGAACTCCGCGTCCACAACGCCGTCGTCGGCGGCCGGTTCGCCCTCAGCCCCGGGGGCGCCCTGCTGGGCCTGATACATGGCTTCGCCGAGTTTCATGGACGCCTGCATCAGGGTCTGGGTCTTGGCGGCGATGGCTTCGGCGTTTTCGCCTTCCAGTTCAGACTTCAGGTCGGCTATGGCCGCGTCGATGGCGGACTTCTCGGCCGCGCCCACCTTGTCGCCGTGTTCAGCCATGGCCTTTTCGGTGGAGTGGATGAGGGCGTCGGCGTGGTTCTTCGCCTCGACCACATCCTTGCGCTTCTTGTCCTCGGCCGCGTTGGCCTCGGCTTCCTTGACCATGGCCTCGATGTCGGCGTCCGACAGGCCGCCGTTGGCCTGGATGCGGATCGACTGCTCCTTGGCCGTGGCCTTGTCGCGGGCCGAGACGTTGACGATGCCGTTGGCGTCGATGTCGAAGGTCACCTCGACCTGCGGCACGCCCCGGGGGGCGGGCGGGATGCCGACCAGATCGAACTGGCCCAGCAGCTTGTTGTGCGCCGCCATCGGCCGCTCTCCCTGAAACACCCGGATGGTCACCGCGCTCTGATTGTCGTCGGCGGTGGAGAACACCTGGCTCTTCTTCGTCGGGATCGTGGTGTTGCGTTCGATCAGGGGGGTGAACACGCCGCCCAGGGTCTCGATGCCCAGGGTCAGGGGGGTCACGTCCAGCAGAAGGACATCCTTGACATCGCCTTGCAGCACGCCGGCCTGGATGGCGGCGCCGAGAGCGACCACTTCGTCCGGGTTAACGCCCTTGTGGGGCTCGCGGCCGAAGAACTCCTTCACCACCTCGGCCACCTTGGGCATGCGGGTCATGCCGCCGACCAGGATCACTTCGTCGATTTCCGACTTCTTGAGGCCGGCGTCCTTGAGGGCCTGTTCGCAGGGGCCGATGGTCTTGGCCACCAGATCCTCGACCAGGGCTTCCAGCTTGGCGCGGGAAATCTTGATGTTCAGGTGCAGCGGGCCCGAGGCGTTCATCGAGATGAAGGGCAGGTTCACCTCGTACTGAGCGGTGGAGGAGAGTTCCTTCTTCGCCTTCTCTGCCTCTTCCTTCAGGCGTTGCAGGGCGAGCTTGTCCTTGCGCAGGTCGACGCCCTGCTCCTTCTTGAACTCGTCGGCCAGATATTCGACGATCCGCATGTCGAAGTCCTCGCCGCCGAGGAAGGTGTCGCCATTGGTCGATTTCACCTCGAAGACGCCGTCGCCGATTTCCAGGATCGAGACGTCGAAGGTGCCGCCACCGAGGTCATAGACCGCGATCTTCTTGCCTTCGTTCTTGTCCAGTCCGTAGGCAAGGGCGGCCGCTGTCGGTTCGTTGATGATCCGCAGGACTTCCAGACCGGCGATCTTGCCGGCGTCCTTGGTCGCCTGCCGCTGGGCGTCGTTGAAATAGGCCGGGACCGTGATGACGGCCTTCTCGACTTTTTCGCCGAGGTGGGCCTCCGCGGCCTCTTTCATCTTCTGGAGGATGAAGGCGGAAATCTGCTGGGGCGAATAGTCCTTGCCGTGAGCACGCACCCAGGCGTCGCCCGTGGGGCCCTTGATGATGCCGTAGGGCACCATGCCCTTGTCCTTTTCCACCATCGGGTCGGAGAAGGCGCGGCCGATCAGCCGCTTGATGGCGAAAAACGTGTTCTCAGGATTGGTGACTGCCTGGCGCTTGGCCGGTTGTCCGATCAGCCGCTCTCCGTCTTCCAGAAGCGCCACAACCGACGGTGTGGTGCGAACGCCTTCAGCGTTTTCGATGACCTTGGGCGTCTTGCCGTCCATAATGGCGACGCAGGAATTGGTGGTGCCAAGGTCGATGCCGATGATCTTGCTCATGCCAGTCTTCTTTCACTCCTTGTAAGGCAAACCGCCGCCTTGGCCTTCATCGAACCCGAAGCGCCGTTTTCGCAGCCGTTCCCTGATTGGTCCCGCGCCCGGACCGCAGTGTCCGGCCGCCGGGGCCATGCTTCTGATGTGGAGCGGGACCACCGTGGGGGTGGGCTCCGCCTGCCGCCCGGATATGGGAACCGGCGCGGGCGTCGCAAGGGCGCGCGGGGACTCAAGGTCGCGGAAAGCATGCTGTTTCGGCCGTCGGCGAAGCGATTGGCCTCCGGCGCAGGCTCCCGCGCCGATTCACCGGTCCCTCGCGTCGGCCCGCCGTCGGCGCTGACTTCCGGGATGCGGCCATCATGAACGGATTTCGCCTCCTGGCCGGCTATCTCGACGCGGCGAGGCAACAGGAGGTGGTCCAGGCGGTGCTGGCCGCCGCTTCCGCCGCACCGTTCTACCGGTCCGAGACCCCGGCGGGAAAACCGATGAGCGTCGCGATGACCAATCTGGGCGCATTGGGCTGGGTCACCGACCGCAACGGCTATCGCTACCAACCGCGGCATCCGGGCACCGATCGGCCCTGGCCGTCTATCCCCGACACCCTGCTGCAGCTGTGGCGGGAACTGGCGGAGGCGGACGTGGACGCCGACGCCTGTCTGGTCAATCTCTACAGGGACGACGCCCGCATGGGCCTGCACCAGGATCGCGACGAGGCCGACTTCCGCTATCCTGTGCTGTCGGTGTCCCTGGGCGATACGGCCATCTTCCGCCTCGGCGGCGAGACCAGACGCTCGCCGACCCGGACCGTCCGCCTCGCGTCCGGGGACGTCTGTCTCCTGTCCGGTCCTGCCAGACTGGCCTTTCACGGGGTCGACAGGGTGCTGGCGGGGTCCTCGCGCCTGGTGCCCGGCGGCGGGCGCCTCAACCTGACGCTCCGGCGCGCCCTCCCGGCTCCGTCCGCTGCGAACGCCCTTTGACAGACGGGCCCGCCCGGGGGACTCTTGGCTTCGGCTGGAGGAAAGACATGACCACGCTCACCCGACCTGAGGGCGACCGCCCCGGGGATCTTGATCTTACCCGCCGCGGCGTCGCGGCGGTGTTCTTCTCGGGCTACGCGCTGGCCGCGGTGTCGGCGCACGCCGAACCGGTGCGAACGGACGACACTGGCCTGATCGTCGAGACCGTGACCCTGCCATCGGCCGGTTTCGCCCTGCCCGCCTATGTGGCCAGGCCCCGTGCGACAGGGCGGTTTCCGGCAATCGTCGTGGCCTCCGAGATCTTCGGCGTGCACGACTACATCAAGGACGTCTGCCGGCGTTTCGCCAAGCTGGGCTATGTGGCGATCGCCCCGGCGTTCTTTGTCCGGGTGGCGGATCCCGCCCCGGTCGCCGACATCAACGAAGTGATCAGGATCGTCATGAAGGCGCCCGATCCGCAGGTCATGGGCGATGTGGGCGCCACGCTTGCGTTTCTGGCGGCGCAGCCCTGGGTGGATTCCTCGAAGATCGCCATCACGGGCTTCTGCTACGGCGGCGGCGTCACTTGGCTGGCCTGCGAGCAGTTTCCGCAGCTTCGGGCCGGGGTCGCCTGGTACGGCAAGATGGTCCGGCCCGCCGCCGCCGCCGACGATCCCAATCGACTCTGGCCGATCGAGCATGTGGCGCAGCTGGCGGCGCCGGTCCTGGGCTTGTACGGAGCCCGCGACGGCCTCGCCACTGGCGTGCCGGCCATGCGCGAGGCCCTGATCAGGGCGGGCAAGACCGACAGTGAGATCATTGTCTATCCCGACGCCCAGCATGGTTTTCACGCCGACTACCGCCCCAGCTATAATGCCGCCGGCGCGGCCGACGGCTGGGCGCGGATGCTGGCCTTTCTCAGCCTCCACGGAGCTGGGCCGAGGGCCTACCACCCGGCCTGAGCCGGGAGACGATCAGCCGCGAAGCTTGCGGGCCAGCACTTCCAGGTCGCGGGCCAGCTGGGGATCTGCGGCGCGCAGTTCGTCGATCCGGCGGACCGCGTGCAGCACGGTGGTGTGGTCGCGGCCGCCGAACCGTCGGCCGATGTCCGGCAGGGAACGGGTGGTCAGCTGCTTGGCGAGCCACATTGCCGCCTGACGCGGCCTAGCCAGGGCGCGGGCGCGGCCGGGGGAGATCAGGTCCGATTGCTTCAGACCGAAATGCTCCGACGTCACCTTCTGGATCTCATCGACCGTGATGCGCTTCTCGCCGGCGCGAAGGTGAGGCCGCAGAACGTTCTGGGCCTCGTCCAGGGACAGGCTGGCGACTCCGCCGCCGACCCTGGCGATAAGCACGTTCAGGGCGCCCTCAAGTTCGCGAACGCTGTCGCTGAAACGGTCGGCGAGAAAGCCCGCGACGTCCGCACGCAGCGCTCCGGCAAAGCCCTGCTGCCGGCCCATGGCCTGGACCTTGCGCTCCAGGATGCCCATGCGGAGCGCCCGGTCCGCCGGCTCCAGACCACACACCAGTCCGGCCGAAAGGTGAGAGCGCAGGCGAGCGTCCAGCTCGGTGAGGGCCGACGCGGGGCGGTCGGCGGAAAACACCACTCGGCGGCCGTCTTCCATCAGGGCGGCGAGGGTGTGGAAGAGCTCCTCCTGGGTGGACTGCTTGCCGCCGATGAACTGGACATCGTCGATGAGCAGCAGGTCGGCCGACCGCAGTTCGTCCTTGAAGGCCGCCATCCGCCGTTCGAGAACCGCCTGGATGAAGCTGGAGAGGAATCGCTCCGAGGTCAGATAGACCACCTTGCGATCGGGAGAGGTCTTCATCGCCTCCCAGGCCAGGGCGTTGAGCAAATGCGTCTTTCCGAAGCCGTAGGGGCCGTGGAAAACGACGGGATTGAAGTGGCCATCGGTCCATGAAGCCACGCGCCGGGCGACGGCGTGGGCGAACTCGTTCGACGGGCCCGCGACAAAGGTGTCGAAGGTGAACCGTTCCTGCAAGGGGCTGGCGCGGCGGCCCGCGACGATGGTCGGCTCCTCGCTGCGGACGGGCGTGACGCCTTCCGGTCGGTCATCGCCGATCAAAACCTGATCCTGCCCGCCCTCCGCCTCGAACTCATGGCGGGTCTTCAGGCTGAGCGGACGACCGGCCGGATCGTTGGCCGCCCACAGTTCGCCGATGCGTCGCCAAGCGTAACGCCGGATCCAGTCCCTGGCCACGCCGGTGGGCGTCACCAGACACAGGGCGCCGTCGGGTTTCGATCGCAGTGAAGCCGGAGCCAGCCACGACCCGAAGGCGTCGTCACCCATCTCGTGCCGGAGGGCGTGACTGGCCTTCGACCAGACGCTGTTCGCCGAGCTCGAGGTGATCGCCATGGCCGTATTCGTGCTCATCCCTTGCCCCAAGTCCCCCTGCCGCATCGTTATTCCCTCCTCCCCCCAACAGGCGAAGGTCGACCATCGCGGGCATGAGCCCGGGCGATCCCAAGAAAGACATAGTTCCCCCGCGAGGCGGAGCGAGGCGCTCCGCCGCCGTGTCAATCGTCCGTACAAGACCGATACAGTTGATGGCTTCAGACTAGCTTCGGGGGCCGTCTCGTCAACGCGAAAATCCGCGAATCAGGACCACGTCGGGAGTTGACTCAGGCCAAGATGCGGATGGGCTTGAGGAAACTGTCAAAAGATTTTTTCGGGGGGGGTGAGGGGGACTATTTTTGTCCAGGCCCGGGCAGGCGCCCGGGCCGCGGCGCTTTGCCGCTGATTATAAATTAGATAAGAATTTCAAAGAGTTGGAAATTGTCGAAGAAAATCAGGCGGTCGCCATTTTCTTCAGTTGACGGTGAAGCCTGGAGACCTTCCGCGAGCCGGTGTTGCGATGGACAACGCCCTTGCTGACCGCTCGCATGAGCTCCGATTGCGCGGTGGTGAAGGCGGCCAGGGCGGCTCCGGGATCGCCGGCCGCGACGGCCTCGTCGAACTTGCGCAGGAAGGTCCTGACGCGCGAGCGCCGGGACTTGTTCACCTCGGTGCGGCGCTCGATCTTGCGGATGGCTTTCTTGGCGCCGGGATTGTTGGCCATGGAGGTCTGACTTTCGGGTGATCGCTCCGGTAGACCGGACGCTGGATCATAAAAAACGGGAGGCGGCGGTATAGGGGATGGGTTTCAGGCGGTCAATCCGGGCGGGCGAGGGAATTTTCGTCCGCTCGGCGGGCCGCTCAGGGCCCCTCGACCCTGAGGCCGCGAGCGCGGAGGAGCGCCGGCACGCCCTCCGGGCCGACGAGGTGCCCCGCCCCCACCACGACCACCGCGAGCCGGCCGTTGTTGACCAGCCGGGCCAGCACGCGCGCCCATCGGCGGTTGCGGTCGGCGATGAGACGCCGATAGGTGTCCGGCGCCGCAGTTTTTAGCGGCGTGAGGTTGTCCTTTTCCAGGCCGGCGAGGTCGCCGGACAGCCACTCGGCGACGGTCCTGTCGTAGATGTTCGGATCCTCGGTGATCTCCCGGGCCGTCTCGTCGAGCGACGCGACCTGATCGGCGGACGATCCGCCGGCAAGAAAGTCGATCTGCTGACCAACCCGTTCCAGGGCGTGACGGCGGGCGCGCAGCGGAGTTTCGGCCTGCAGCTGCACCTCGACACCGGCGGTCGCCTCCGCCCCCGTCCGGGCGTCCGCCGCCAGTGAGAGGGTCAGGTCGGCCATCCAGGGTCGCAGGGGGGGCAGCATGGTCGGCGGCAGACCGACGGCGATGGCGGCCTGTTCGACCCGGGCGCGCTGGGCGGCGGTGAGATAGGCCCACAGGCTGTCCGTGGCGGGGAGGCGGGCGCGTGCGGCGGCCAGGCGGAGGGCCGTCTCGTCGGTGGCCTGATTTACGGGCAGCTCGAACCAGAGGTCGTCGGCCTTGGCCAGGGCCTGACGCAGAGCCGCGGGCTTCCAGTCGACCCCACGGGGCAGCAGGTGGACCGAGCCGAACAGCACCACCTGACCATGGCGACCGTGAACGACCCACACGGGCGGTTCGCCGCGGGCGACGCCGGCGAGCAGGACGCCGGCGAGAAACAGACTGACGCCGGCGAAACGGCTCACGCCTGGCACACGGGGCAGTAGAAGGTGGAGCGTCCCGACTGGACGAGCCGGGCGACGACGCCCCGGCAGCCAGGGGTAAGGCACGGCTCGCGCTCGCGACCGTAGACCTGGAAGTCGTGTTGAAAGTAGCCCATGGCGCCCTCCACGGAGGCGTAGTCGCGCAAGGTCGAGCCGCCCGCCGCGATCGCCGACTCCAGCACGGTCTTTATCGTCCTGACCAGTCCGGCGACCTTGCGGCGGCCGATTCCGCCTGCGGGGCGTGTCGGTGAGATGCGGGCCCCGTGAAGCGCCTCGCAGACGTAGATATTGCCCAGGCCCGCCACGATGGATTGATCCAGCAGCAGGGTCTTGGGGCCCTGCCGGCGGCCCGCGAAGGCCGCGGAGAGGTGCGCCGCGTCGAAGGCCTCGGCCAGGGGCTCCGGACCCATCGCCGCGAACCGCGGATGCGACCACAGGCGCGCGGTCTCTGTCAGGTCCATGTAGCCGAAGCGTCGGGCGTCGAAGTAGGTCAGGGTGGCGCCGGCCTCGGTCTCGAAGACGACGTGGGCGTGTCTGGGATCGGCCGGAGCCGCCAGGGCGAAGCCGCCCGGCGTCCCGGTTTGTCGTCCGCCCTCGACGACGAAGCGGCCGGTCATGCCCAGGTGGATGACCAGGGTGTCGCCGCGGTCCAGCCCTGCCAGGATGTATTTTCCCCGCCGCGTCAGGGCGTCCACCCGGGCGCCGGTCAGGCGCTGCACGAAGTCCTCGGGCAGAGGGAAGCGAAGATCAGGCCGGCGGGCGATAACGCGCGACAGGCGGGCGCCGTACAGATGCGGCTCCAGGCCGCGCCGGACCGTCTCGACTTCGGGAAGTTCGGGCATCGACCTGCCTGTCTCAGGATGGCCCCGGGTCTTGGGCGCGGGGTGTTTGGGGCGTTCGCAACGGGCGCGTCTAGCGCGAACCTCGTTGTAAGCCTAATAGGCGCGAATGAGCGAAAAAGCCGCCACGTTCGGGTATCGAGACGTCGATGCGTCTGAGAAGCCCGGCCTCGTGCGCGGCGTCTTCGACAGCGTCGCCGGACGCTATGACATCATGAATGATCTGATGAGCGGCGGCGTGCACCGGCTGTGGAAGGACGCGACCGCCGCCCGCCTCAATCCCCAGCCCGGCGAGGTGATCATCGACTGCGCCGGGGGCACGGGGGACATGGCCCGCCGGTTCGTGCGCCTGGCCGAATCGGCCCGCCATCGGCGGGGAGGCGATCCGGCGCGGGTAGTGGTGGTGGACTACAACGCCCGCATGGTCGCCGCCGGCCGTGCGCGGGGAGCCGACGCGGGCGTCATCTGGGCCGTCGGCGACGCCCACGCCCTGCCCCTGCCGGATGGGCTGGCCAATGGCTACTGCATCGCCTTCGGCCTGCGGAACGTCACCGACATCTCTCAGGCCCTGCGCGACGCGCGCCGAGTTCTGCGCCCCGGCGGGCGGTTCCTGTGCCTCGAATTCTCCAGGCCGACGACCGAGGCCATCCGCCGGTTCTATGACGCCTATTCCTTCTCGGTCATCCCGGCCGTCGGCGCGGCGGTGACCGGCGACCGGGCGTCGTATGCGTATCTCGTGGAAAGTATCCGGCGCTTTCCCGATCAGCCGCGGCTCGCGGGCCTCATGACCGAGGCGGGTTTCGGCCGGGTCAGCGTCACCAATTTCAGCGGCGGCGTCTGCGCCCTGCACCAGGGGTGGGCGATCTGAACGGCGGGGTCTCGACGCTGCCGCGGTTGACCGGGACGCTGTGGAGTCTGCTTCGGGCCGACGCTCTGGCGCCGCGCGAGGTCGCCGCGATGCTGCCGGCCTGGGCGCGCGGGCTGGCAGGCTTCCTGAGGCTCTTCGCCGGGCGGGAGTCGCGTGTCGGGAGGCCCGGCGAGCGTCTGGCCCGCGTTCTCGAGCGGCAGGGCCCGGTCGCCATCAAGCTCGGCCAGTTCCTGTCCACGCGGGCGGACGTGTTCGGCCCGCAGTTCGCCGAGGACCTCGCCCGCCTGAAGGACAGGCTGGCGCCCTTTCCCACGGCCGTTGCGGCGGCCGAGGTCGAACGGGCGCTCGGACAGCCGATGGGCAGCCTCTTCGCGGATTTTGATGACGCTCTTGGCGCGGCCTCCCTTGCGCAGGTGCATGCGGCCACCCTGCTGGACGGGCGACGCGTGGCGGTGAAGGTGCTGCGGCCCGGCGTCGAGGCCCGCGTGGCAGCCGACATCGCCGCCCTGACCCTCCTGGCCGCCGCCGCCGAAGCCTTCGCCCCGGCGGCCCGGCGCCTTGAGCCGCGGGCGTTCGCCGCAACCGTGGCGCGGGCGCTCAGGCTGGAGCTCGATCTCAGATTCGAGGCCGCGGGCGCGGACGAACTGCGTGAGGCGATGAGCGCCGACGGCTACATGACCGCCCCGGCGGTGGTCTGGGAGGGCGTGGCCCGTCGGGTTCTGACCCTCGAGTGGGCGGCGGGCGAGGCCCTGACGGACGCAGCGGTGCTTGACCGTCCCGGTCTGGACCGTTCCAGAATGGGCGCTGATCTGATGCGCGCCTTCCTCGCTCAGGCCCTCGACCACGGCGTCTTTCACGCTGACCTCCACGAAGGCAATCTGTTCGTCGACGCCGCCGGCCGGATGGTGGCGGTGGACTTCGGCATCATCGGCCGCCTCGGACCGGCCGAGCGGCGATATCTGGCCGAAATTCTTTGGGGCTTTCTAAGGCGCGACTACGCCCGGGTCGCCGAAGTGCACTTCGAGGCGGGCTATGTGCCGGCTCACCACGATCACGCCGCGTTCGCCCAGGCGCTGCGGGCGGTGGGGGAGCCCATCTTCGGCCGCACGGCGGCCGATGTGTCGATGCACCGTCTGCTCACCCAGCTCTTCGAGGTCACCGCCCTGTTCGATATGCGACTGCGTCCGGAGCTGGTGCTCCTGCAGAAAACCATGGTGACGGTCGAGGGCGTCGCCCGCCGCGTCGATCCGAAGCTCGACATCTGGGCGGCCGCCGAGCCCGTCGTGCGTCGATGGATCACCCGCGAACTGTCTCCCGCCAGTCGTCTGCGCGATCTGGGCGAACAGGCTCGAGGCGTCCTGGCCCGGCTCGCCGGGGGGCCGCCGCCTCCGGCGACCGTCATTGAGGCGTCGCGGAGCCATGGCTTCAGCAGTCTCAGCTTCGCCCTGGGCGTCGCCGCC